>VBMI01000065.1 GCA_005878955.1 Methanobacteriota archaeon | reverse complement strand
ATCGACGACGTCATCGCCGCGAAGAAGCTCAGCGGCGGTGGCGGCGGAGAGGGCGGGCCCGGCGGCCACGGGCACGGCGGCGGCATGGGCGGGATGGGCGGCATGCCCCCGGGAATGGGGATGTAGGCCCCGCTCACTCCGGCAGCACGGCCCCGAACTTCCCGCGACCCACCTCGAGTCCGAAGTTCGTCCTCCGGACGAAGCAGTCCAGACACCGAAGGACGCCACCGACCTTGAGGCGGCCCCCCGCCGCGAGTTCAACGTCGTCGTCCCAGAGCACCACGCGACACGCTCCCGTGGAGTCCCTGACGGTCACGTTGACTACGCGACCCTTCGTGCCGTCCTGCCGGGTGAACTCCCGCACGGGCGTGACCGCGACGACCTCCCCGCGAATCGAGACCTCCGCGTTCTCCTCGAGCTTGGCGATCGGGCTCCATTCCGCGACGTCCACCCCCATCGCCTCGAGGACGAGGAGGCCGGCAGCGTCGGTGTCGAGGAGCCCGCCCCACTCCTCGATCCTCGCCTTCACCTTCGCGTCGAACTCCGCGCCGCTCATCCGATCGGCGACGCGGCGGTAGTGTCGGGAGGCCATTTGGACCGCGGATGCCTCGCTCCACCCTAAGACTTCGCAACCGACCCTCCCGCCGAACGGAGGGCCATTCGCCGAACGCGAACGGGCACAAGCGGTGGGTCCCGCACACAACCACGGGAACCCTGTTCTTAGGATTCAAGCCCGCCACGACCATCGCCCACGTCATGACGGAGGCAGACATCTCCGCTCCCGCGACGACGTTTCTGGCGGGGCTCGGGAAGACGTTGGGATACAGCGTCCAGTCGGACGGAGAGCGCTTGGCGGTCGCGTTCGAGCCGTGGTCCCTCGAGCACGCAGGTCCCGACGAGGTTCCCTGTCTACGCCTGGTGTTCCGCCTGGACGGCGACCGCGTCGTCCTCGAGAGCTTCGTGATCAACGACGACGGTGAGGAGCGCCGCGTCGACCTCGGGGCGGCACGGGACGCGTTGCAAGCCTGGATGGACTGCATGGCGGACTGAGCCTGCGGCGTCGCCAGACCTCACTTCAGCCGGATTGTCTCAAGGTTCATCGGCGCGCGCGTCTCGACCCCGAATTTCTTGTACAGGCTCGACGCGAGGTCGGAGCACTTGTACTCCTCGCCGTGGTTCACGATCACCCGCTCCGGGCGGGGCTCCATCGTACCCACGTAGTTCAGGAGCTGGAGCCGGTCCGAGTGCCCGGAGAAGCCGTCGATCGTCTCCACGTCCATCTTGATCTGGAGGGTGAGCGGGTTCCCGCGGTCGTTCAGGGTGATCTCGCGGGCCTCCCGCTGGATCCGGCGGCCGAGGGACCCCTCGGACTGGAACCCGACGAACAGGAGCGCGTGGAGCGGGTTGTCCGCCCAGCCCTTGAAGTACTCGAGGACGGGACCCCCGCTCATCATCCCGCTCGTCGCGAGGACGATGCACGGCTCCACGTCGTCGATGATGTTCGCCCGCATGTCCGACGTCTCGACCCGCTTGAAGATCGGGGACAAGAACGGGTTCTCCCCGGTCTGGAAGATCTGCGTCCGCAGCTGGCTGTTCAGATACTCCGGGTATGCCGTGTGGATCGCAGTCGCCTCCCAGATCATCCCGTCCAGGTACACGGGTGCCTGGGGGATCTGGCCGGTGCGCATCGCCTCCTCCAGGACGAGCATGACCTCCTGGGACCGGCCGACCGCGAACACCGGGACGAGCACCTTCCCGCCGCGGCCGAGCACCCGGCCGAGGATGCTGCGGAACTGCGCGGCGGCCTCGTGGCGGGAGGGCTGGATGTCGTGGAACCCGCCATACGTGGACTCGAGCACGAGGGTCTCGAGGCGGGGGAACTTGTTCACCGCCGGGTTGAAGAGCCACGTCTTCTCGAACTTGATGTCCCCGCTCATCGCGACATTGTAGAGGCCGTCCCCGATGTGGAAGTGGGCCGTGCCGGATCCGAGGATGTGGCCCGCGTTCTGGAACGTGAGGCGGACGTCGGGGGCGATGTCCGTCGTCTCCCCGTACTTCAGGGGGATCGTCTTCGCGACTTCGTCGCGGATGTTGCTCGAGTCGTACGCGGACTTGCGGGCCTCCCCCATCGCGACCTTGATGAAATCGACCTGCAGGAGGGACATCATGTCCCGGGTCGGCGGGGTCGTGTAGACGGGCCCCTCGTACCCGTACTTGTACAGGGCGGGGACGAGCCCGCTGTGGTCGAGGTGGGCGTGCGTGATGACGACCGCGTCGATCGAGCTGAGCGGCGTCACCTCCGGGGCGTTCAGGTAGGGAGACCCGTTGTCCTCCGAGATCAGGACCCCACAGTCGATCAGGATCTTCGACTCCCTCGTGCTCAGGAGGGTGGCGGACCGCCCCACCTGCCGGTAGCCGCCGAGGGAGGTGAGCCGCACCCAGTTCTCCCCCGCCGGGACCTCCCGCGCAAGCCGGCGGCCCATCTGCTTCAGGAACGCCTGCCGCTCCTCCTGGATCGTCCGGAGGTACGCGCGGATGTCCTCGACCGTCTTCGACGGGATCGGCGGCGTCCGGACGACCTTGGGGGCCCAGCCGATCTTCCGCTTGACGTCGTTCAGGAGCGCCCCGTGCTTCCCGATCACGAGACCGGGGGAGAGGGCCTCGATCTGGACCTCGCCGGTCTCCTCCTCGAAGAAGATGTTCGTGATCTGGGCTTCCTTCGGGATGAGCTCCCGGATCGCCGTCTCGGCGTCCTCTTGCTTCATCAACACGGACGGGTCCGGGCGGACCTGGATCCGCCGGCGGAGGTTCTGGGCGAGCTGGCGGACGATCTCGTTGCTCTCCGCGAAGGCCTCCATGTTCTTCGTGTAGATCACGATCACGGGGCCTTCGAAGTCGATCTGGGTGATCTCCACGTGGTCGGGGACCACCTTCTTGACGACGGCTCTCGCGTCGTTCAGAATGTCTTCGATGCTCATCTTCGAATCACTGGGCCTGCCCTCCCTCCAGGGGCGGCAGGTCGGTTTTGCTTGATCCGCGCCCGAGGCGCGCTACGTCAGCTTCATCGCTGCTTTTCGCTTCTCGATCTCCGCGTCCGTGAGCTCCGTGTACGCGTCCTTCGAGATCACTGCGACATCGATCCCCTCACCCGTCGCGGAGTCCCGCTTCATCGCGGTGTACACGCCGCGGATCGCGAGGTCCGTCGCCGGGCCGATCTGGATGTCGTCCCGGTAGTGGTCCTCGAGGACACCGTACACGTACGGGCTCCCGGAGCCGGTGGAGACGTACTTGTCGGGGAGGGACCCGCCCGCGAGGTCGAGCGAGTACACGGACCCGCCCTTGCGGTCGACCCCGCCGATGATGAGCTGGACCCAGTACGGGAAGTACCGGCGATTCGCGAGGATGTTCGCCGTGAGGGTCGCGCACGCCTCCACGGGCATCGAGGTGTTCCGCTTCAGCTTGTACAGCTCGACCTCCGCGGTGATGTACCGGGCGAGGAGCTGGAGATCGCCGACGAGGCCCGCGGTCGTCAGGCCGAGGTTCGAGTCGAGGCGGTACACCTTGCGGGTCCGCTTGTGCGCGATCATCGTGCCCGCGGTCGCCCGCCGGTCCGCGGCGAGGACCACGCCCTCCTTCGCGACGATCCCTACGGTGGTCGTGCCCGTCTCGATTTGTTTGGGGGTTTCCGGCATCAAAATGCACCCTCGAAAAGCGTTAAAATGACAACCGAAGGAAACAGGTGCTTGTATTTAAGGGTTGACGGTTTCATTCTTGAGACAGAGACTCTCCCGCCTAGGAATGGGCGGCGGCTCCCGGCGCCAAGTCGGAGGTGTCGATCGGGAGGTCCGCCTCGTAGTACCGGACGATCCGGCCGTCCCGCCCGAAATACGAGAGGACGACCCGCACGAGGCCGAGGTGTTCGAGGAGCTCGAGGTAGTCCACGACGATCGACCCGGACAGCCCGAAGATCCGGCTCAGCTCCCCGGGAGTCTTCGGGGACGCGAGGGTCGCCATCAGGATCCCCTTCGCGGTCTCGTCGAGGTCGACCTCGGGCATGGCTCTGGGTGTTCGTC
>VBMI01000112.1 GCA_005878955.1 Methanobacteriota archaeon | reverse complement strand
CGATCTCTACGTGTTCGGCCCGGAGTCCTCGGCCCGCCTCACGACGAGCGTGAACTCGACGATCGCAATCCTGAGGCCTGCGTTCGTCGCAACGTTCCTGCTCGCCCTCACCGCGAGCGTGCTATCGCTTTTCCTCTTGGACTAGGGGGAAGTGCGTTCCCACTCGCCCTACCGCTCGTCAACGACCTAGACCAGGGCCAAGAACCACTTGTGAATCCGGAGGTCCCCTGAGAGTTCAGGGTGGAACGCGGCGGCCACAAGATGGCCCTGTCGGGCGAGGACGATCTTCCCCTGCATCTTCCCGATGGGTTCGCACCCCCCCCACGTCTTCGTGATCTCCGGCGCCCGAATGAAGACTCCACGGAAGGGCTTGTCGAGGACGGAGACGTCGACGGTTCCCTCGAACGACTCCCGCTGTCGACCGAACGCGTTCCGGTCCACCGCCATGTCCATCAGGCCGAGCAGTTTCGTCTCCGTCTTCGCGACCTGGTGGTCGCCCTCCTTGGCGAGGAGGATGCAGCCCGCGCACGTCCCGAGGATGGGCATCCCGTCCCGGGCCCGTCGGACGATGTCGTCGAAGAGTCCGAATTTCACGAGGAGCTTCGAGATGGTCGTGCGCTCCCCGCCCGGAATCGTGAGCGCATCGACCTTTGCGAGGTCCGGGGGCCGGCGCACGGTGACGGCCTCACCCTCGAGCCCGGCTTCCTGGAGCGCGCGGCGGGCGGCGTCCACGTGCTCGCTCACATCACCCTGCACGCCGACGACGCCGACCCTCACGCGGTCTCGATGGCGGCGGCTCGTATAAGCGTTCGCGGCTCAGGAGGCGGACCGGCCGTAGCCCTCCCGGAAGAGGGACTCGAGGACCGCCGCGAGCCGCTCCGGATCCTGGGACAGGCGCTTCGCGGCCACGCCGTTGATGACCACTGTGTCCCCGGGTTGCAGCGCGGGGAACGGGTGGCGGACGACCTCGTCCCCTTGAGGGAACACGGCCTCGCCCTCGGGCGATCGCGCGAGCGCGTCGGGCCTCCGTTCATCGAGCGGAACCACTTCGAACGGACGGTCGAGCAGGAAGGGTCGCGCGTTCCGCTGGCCAAGGAGTCCGATTCGCACACGGTCGACATCCGGGTTGAGTTCCGTGTTCGCCTCCAGCGCGTCGCGGCGGATGCCGACCTGGTAGAACGAGAGGTCGTCGGAGTGTCCACCGAACGGGGTCACGTACCAGTGACGCAGGGTCTCCACGGGGAAGGGAGGGGCCATGCCTGAGGTTGTCTAACATGTCGGAGCGGCGTATTTGAAAACTTGCGAATCGGAATCGCCGGTGAGAATCGCCCGCTGACAGATATCTCGCGTTCGAGTACGTTACACTCATATACGAGGCCTATCTACAGCGCCGCGAGGCGGGTTCGACGGCCATCGGCTTCGTCCTGATCGGCACCCATCCAACGAAGGAGAAAGAGGTGTATCACGCGCTGCTCGCGATCAAGGAGGTCGTGGAGCTGTACCCGCTCTTCGGCGAATATGACCTGATCGCGAAGGTCGAGGCGTCCGACTACGACACGATCGGCGAGATCGTCGTCTCGAAGATCCGTGCGATCGAAGGGGTCCGGGCGACGAAGACCCTAGCCCGGATGGCGTTCTGAGTCAGCCCCTCGGGTGCGGCGCGTACACGGCGATTGCGTCGATCGAGACGAGGAGGCCCGGTACTTCCGCTCCCAAGCGGGCGATTGACCGCGCGGGGGGGTCCGTGGGGAACGACTCGCGGTACGCCTCGTTCATCGCCTTGTAGTCCGCGGGGTTCGCGAGGAACACGGTGACCTTCACGATGTCCTCGAGCGTGCCGCCGAGGTCCTTCACGATCGTCTCGATGTTCCGCACGGTCTGTCGGACCTGGTCCCCGATCGCGGGGCCCGCGTACTCCCCGGGCCCGCCGCCGGGCTTGAGCGGGGTCTGGCCCGAGATGAACACGAACCCGTTTGCCACGACTGCGTGGGAGTATGGCCCGAGGGGCTTCACGAAATCCTTGATTGCGAGGACGTGTTTCATCGGCTCGGCCGCGGGAACACCCCGGACCCTATTAAGGCGACGGCGCGCAGCGATCGGTATCCGATTGTCCGTGGTACAGTTCGTTCTTCGACACGCGAGCGCCAGGGTATATGCATCCGGCGACGAACATCGGTTCGGCAGGCGAATGGATCCGTTCACGATCGCGTTTCTCGCCTTCATGGGGTCCCTCCTCGCGTTCGCCGCGTGGGCGTTCCGGCAGAACCTAGGTCGAGGTCGGCCGGAGGCGGTGTGGGACTGCCTCGTGTGCCGCATCACGAACGAGGGCACCCTTGAGGTGTGCTGGAACTGCGGGCGTCCCGCCGGCGAGATTCGCCCATCCGCGAGCCACGTTCCCCTAGACTCCCGCTGGCTCTGCGACTCGTGCGGTCTCTGGAACAGAGTCGCGCGCGAAGCGTGCTGGAACTGCCGACGGGGCCGGTCGAAGGACGGCCACGAAGCGGGCTAGTGGAGGTCGGGGGCCTCTTCGAGGACCTCCCTCTCCCTCATTTCCCGCCGCTTCCATCCCTCGAGGTCCCCCACGAAATACGGGAGGAGCCGCATCGATACGTACGCATTCATAAGCGGGATTCCGAGCTGCTCGGAGAACACGAGCAGGTTGACCGCGTCGTTGTATCGGAATCGCATCTTCATGTTTTCATTGTAGAGGTCGTAGAAAAAGAGTCCCCACACGATCTCCTTGAGGATCTGCAAGAGGCGCCGCGCGCGGCCCACGTCGCTGCCCCTTCCTGCGGATGGCCGCCCTCCGGTAAACGTTTTTCCTCCGGGACCCGAGGCCTTTAGCGGGGTCGCGCGTATCCCGCCGACGTGGCGGACCTGGACCCGAGCCTCGTTGCGGTGTTCGGCGTGGCGTTGTTCTTCCTGGCTTGGTACTACGCGGCCTTCATTTACTCCCGGCGCGTCGCCATCCGCATCGCGCGGGAGCTGAAGGACGCCGTCCTCGCCCTCGGCGGCACGTCGAAGGTCCGTTGGTACGGAACGACGGCCTTCCGGATGACGACGGAGGACGCCCGCCCCCCTTTCAAGGAGGCATCCGTGACCGTAACCCTACGTCCGCGGGAGATGCCGATCAACTGGGTGATCGGTATCGCCCAGGGCCGGCGCGATGCGGTCCTTGTCGAGACGTCCCTTCAGAGGAACCCGAAGGAGGAGTTCGAGATCATCGACCCGAATACGCGGGTTGGCCGGCGGAGAAGACTCTCCGGTCCGGCCTGGTCCCCCGTCACGCTGGCGGGGCGGGGCCTGCTTCTCTCGGCCGAAGACCCGGATTCGGTCATGCCGCTCTTGGAATCCCTCGGGGGAGACTCCCTTCGGGTGATCATGGCCCTCCACGTCACGTCCGGGAGCACGCCCGGGATTGCAGCATCGATGTCCATCGAGCCCGGCGACGCGGCGCGGGGGCTAGCGGCGATCCGAACCCTCGCGGAACGCCTGGTGGACTAGTGGCAGCGGGCCCTTGCGAGGGGCGGCAGGAGGCCCTCCAGCATCTCCGATGGCCCCTTGTGCAAGAACCGGAGGTCCATCGATCGCTGCGTCTCCTGGCAGTGGTACCCGATATGGAGGACCGTGTAGTGTTTCGTCCGGAAGAGCCCGAAGTCGGTGCCCCCAATCTCGTACCCCGCATCATGCCCCCCAACCCGGCACTTGCCCGATCGGGAATCGAGGAGCTTCGGAGGAGCAATCGCCTTCCGCGATGTCCTCACGGTCATTTCGACGGCCCGTCGGGCCTTCGGGTCCACGAGGAGGGCAGAGGCCTGACCCGCCTGGGCCCAGCGCACGCCGTCGAAGAAGATCGTGTAATCGACGTCCATCGGCGCGCGGCCCAACCGCAGGTCCCAGTTCACCGGGAGGCACAGCACCAGGAAGTTCGACGGGCCCAGGACGAAGTGGGTCGCGGCGATGACGTGGTCCCGCGTGCCGGGCTTCATGCCGCGCCCGCCAGAGCGGCGGCGAAGGGCGGCACGTACGACATCATGTCGTCAGACACCTGGCGGATCATTTCGACCCC
>VBMI01000080.1 GCA_005878955.1 Methanobacteriota archaeon | reverse complement strand
TCGCGGCGGGTTCGAAGAAGGTGGGCATCGTGGCCCTCCTGAAGGTGTTCCTCATCGGCCTCCTCTCCATCCAGATGGACTGGATCGCGGCAATCGCGGTCATCGCGATCGTCACCCAGACCGTGGGGAATCTCTTCGCCATCCCGCAACGGAACATCAAGAGGATGCTCGCGTACTCCAGCATCGCCCAGGTCGGGTACATCCTCATCGCGATCCCCGTCGGAGCGGTGGCTCTCCAGGGGAACCAGCCCGGACCCACACAGGACCTCGCGCGCGCCGTGGCCGTCGCGGCCCTGCTCGGCGCGATGTACCACGTGCTCACGCACGCGATCATGAAGGGGGGCGCGTTCCTCGTCGTGGCGGCGACCTCGAGCGCGGGGGTGGGGGAGGAGATCGGGGACTACAGGGGACTGGGGAAGCGGATGCCATTCGCCGCGTGGTCGATGGCAATCTTCCTGTTCAGCCTCGCGGGCATCCCCACGGGCGGCGGGTTCGTGTCCAAGTTCCTCTTGTTCTCGAGCGCGGTCAGCGCGATGCCGTTCAGCCCGTGGTTCCTCGCCCTGGCCGTCTCAGGGGTGCTGAACAGCGCCGTGTCCCTGTACTACTATGCGCGAGTCGTGTGGTACATGCTCGTCCTCGATCCTCCCGAGGGGGCAAAGCCCGCGAGCGTCGGGCGCCCCCTGACGGCGGCGATCGCGCTCGCCCTCGTCCTCATCCTGCTCACCTTCGTGGCAGCGTTCCCGTTCATCGAGTATCTGCAGGGCGCCGCCCGGGCGTTCTTCGGTTTTTGATCGTCTAGGAGTCCCCGACGACACGGAGGGCGATCCGGGTCGCGAGGCGACGGAACGCCTCTTCGACGCCCTCCCCGGTCTTCGCGGACGTCATCACAAAGTCGTGCCCCGAGCCCTGGGCGAAGCGCGCGACGTCCTCGGGCCCGATCTCCGCGCCCTCCGTGAGATCCTGCTTGTTTCCCGCCACGATGACGGGAATCGGGCCCGTGACCCTCGAGGCCGCGTCGATCCAGCCCTGGAGGTCCGCCAGGGTCCCGCCGCGCGTGATGTCGGCGACGGCGAGCAGGCCATGCGCCAGGGTGAAGTACGCTCCCTGGAGGAGTTGGCGGAACCCCTTCGTTCCCATGATGTCCCAGATCATTAGGCTGACGTCGACCTCCCGCCGCGGCAGGCGAAGAGACACGAGCTTCCGGGAGATCCGCGTTCCGATTGTCGTCACGTAGTGCTCGTCGAACTCGTTTACGACGAAGCGGCGGATTAGGGAGGTCTTCCCCACGGCGGCTTCCCCGACGAGACACACCTTTGCTTTCATTCGGACGGGCTTGGACCTCGCGAAGCTTCCTGGAGTGCCCATGGTCACCTGCCCGGCGGTAGTTCTTCCCCTACAAATCCGCCCGCCCGATGGGCCTCTGGACCGTCATCGGGGCGGGGGGCGGATGAAGCCTTTCGTCATCGCGTTGGCGACCTGGCGCTGCGCGCGGCGGATGATCTGCGTCGCGCGGTCCAGGAGATCCTGGCGGGTGCGTTTCACGCGGGCAAGACCCTGGTCCATCGCCTTGAGCGCCACGGCCGCGGCCTCGCGCGCGAACACCTCGACTTCCTCCATGCCCGGCACGATGTGCTCCTCGTTCAGGCCCCGCTCCTCCGCGACCGCGGCGAGCTCCTTCGCCGCCGCGATGCACATTTCGTCCGAGATCGTCGTCGCTCGCACGTCGAGGGTCCCACGGAAGATCCCTGGGAACCCGAGGCTGTTGTTCACCTGGTTCGGGAAGTCCGAGCGGCCCGTGGCAACCACGCGGGCTCCCGCCTCCTTCGCCTCCCAGGGCCAGATCTCGGGCACCGGGTTCGCAATCGCGAACAAGATCGCGTTGTCCGCCATGGAGGCGACCCAATCCTTCTGGATGACCCCGGGGCCGGGCCGCGAGGCCGCGATCACGACGTCCGCGCCCCTCATCGCCTCCGGGATCCCGCCTTCCCGGTCCTCCCGGTTCGTGACCTGAGCGAGCTCCCATTTCTCCCGGAACGCGTCCTTCGCGTCCTCGAGGTCCTTGCGGTGCGGGCACAGGAGCCCCTTCGAATCGACGAGGCGAAGGTTGCCGGGCCGTGCGCCGGCCGCGATGAGGATCTTCGCGGTCCGGATGTTCGAGGCCCCCGAGCCGATGAGGGCGATCGCGACGTCGGAGAGCTTCTTCCCGACGACCTTCAGCGCGTTGAACGTGCCGGCGACGTTGATCGTCGCGGTCCCCTGCTGGTCGTCGTGCCACACCGCGATGTCCGTCTCCTTCCGGAGGCGATCGAGGATGCGAAAGCACTTCGGCTGGGCGATGTCCTCGAGGTTCACCCCGCCGAAGGCCGGGGTGAGCCACTTCACGAACTGGATGATCTCCTCCGGGTCTTTCGTCGCAACGGGGACGGGGAACGCGTCGACGCCTCCGAGATACTTGAACAGGAGCGCCTTCCCCTCCATCACGGGCAGCCCTGCCTCCGGGCCGATGTCGCCGAGGCCCAGGACGCGCGTGCCGTCCGTGACAATCGCGACGTTGTTCCACTTGTTCGTCAACTGCCAGACCTTGAGCGGGTCCGCCTTGATCTGCAGGCACGCCTCCGCGACGCCGGGCGTATACCAGATCGCAAAATCGTCGTTCCCGCGAATCGGGACCTTGGGGACGACCTCCACCTTCCCCTCGTAGAAGGGATGGTACTTCGCGGAGAGCTCCTTCGGGAGGTTCGCCCGCCGGAGCTTCTCAGCGTCCGAGATCTCGGGGGGCCTGGGGGCGGGAAGACGCCGGGATTTCGGTGCCACGCGGCGGCGAGAAGCGATGCCCATCACCCGAACCGACAGTCGCCGCGCGAGACTTTCCGCGCGGCTTAAACCTTCCCTCAATTCTGTGCGGATGCGGCCGCTGCGATGATGGGAACGCGGACGGTTCCGCACGTTTTAATACGAGGCGGGCCTAAGTCCGATTGAAGGAGCGTCATCGAAGTGCCAGAGGAGGCTGAGCCACCGCAAGAGATCCCGCCCCACATCATGGCGGCGATGCAGGAGCGGATGCGGATGGCGAAGCGGATGGGGAGGATCAAGCACAAGCTCGTCGTGATGAGCGGAAAGGGCGGCGTGGGAAAGTCGTCCGTTGCCGCGAACCTCGCGGTCGCGCTCGGGGCGGACTCCAAGGTCGGCCTTCTCGACGCGGACGTCACAGGCCCCGACATTCCGAAGATCATGGGCGTCGAAGACGCGCACATCATCTCAGGCGACCAGGGGATCGAGCCCGCCGTGGGCCCGAACCGCGTGAAAGTGATCTCCATGGCCCAGCTCCTCGTCGGGCGGGACACGCCGGTGATCTGGCGGGGACCCCTGAAGATCAAGGCGATCAAGCAGATGATGATCGACGTGAACTGGGGGGACCTGGACTTCATGGTCATCGACCTCCCGCCGGGGACCAGCGACGAACCGCTCAGCATCGCACAAGAGATTCCGGACGCGGACGGTGCGATCATCGTGACGACGCCGCAGGAGGTGTCCCTCCTCGACGTCCGGAAGAGCATCGCCTTCGCGCAGGCTGTCCGCCTCCCGATTGTCGGTGTCATCGAGAATATGAGCGGGCTCGTCTGCCCGCACTGCGGAAAGACCATCGACGTGTTCAAACGGGGCGGAGGCGAGGCCGCGGCGAAGGAGCTCGGCCTCCGGTTCCTGGGGAGGATCCCCCTGGACCCGGACATCGTGGTCGGCGGAGACGCGGGCAAGCCCTTCGTCGTCGAACACCCGAACAGCCCCGCCGCGAAGGCGTTCTACGGGATCGTGAACGAAATCCGCGCGAACCTGAAGCCCGTCCCGCCGCGCCCCGAGGGCCCGCTCGCGCGCTAGGTCCACCGGTTGAGGACGGCCTCGATCTCCTGGCGGGGGACGGCCCCGACGATCCCGTCCACGAGCTTCCCGCCGCGGAACACGAGCAAAGTGGGGATCGATGTGATCCCGAACCGCGAAGGGGTCAGCGGATTCTCGTCCGTGTTCAGCTTCGCGACGCGGACACGCCCCGCGAGGTCGGCCGCGAGCTGTTCGATCGTAGGCGCGAGCCGGAGGCATGGCCCGCACCAGGCGGCCCAGAAGTCGACGAGCAGGACGCCGCCCTTCGCCACCTCCGCCTCGAACGTCGCGTCCGTCAGGTGGGCGGGCGCTGCCGCCTTCCGGAAGGCTTGCGCCTCCGCATGTGACTGCAGCTCCGCGAGCTTCCGGGCCCGAATCGCCTCTAAATCATCCACGACGTATCGATTCGTTCGCCACAGAAAAACGTTTGGACCCGCGGCCTACCGGGACTTCCGGCCAGCCTTCGCGACCTCGACCTCGACCCGCGGAACGAGCTTCGGGCCGCTTGGCGGTTCGATCAGCCGGACCTCCCGCTTCACGAGCGCGAACTCCCTCTCGTTCAGGGCCCGGGGGTCGAGCGGGATTAGCAGGATCGAGTCCTGGATGGACACGTTCTCGTTCAGGTCGTGCACGAGCGCAAGGATGCTCGGGAAGTCATTGTGGGCGACGAGGTACTCGAACCCGTCCAGCAGGACGACGGAGTCCTGACCGACGCTGATGAAGTGCTCGACCGCCATCGCGACGTTCTCTGGCGGCGACGGGCGGACGCAGTTCTTCTGGTTCGCGACCCGGCTCAGCCAGAGGATCGGCGTCTTCTCCAGCCCGTACTCCTGCGTCACCATCTTCGGAGGCTTCCGGGTGATGCATAGCCCCTGGGCCCCGTGGGTCACGAGGTCCCGGAAGATGTCGAACGAGTGGGCGGGCGTCTCCTCGAGGACGAGGTACGTGAGCCCTCGGCGGAGTTCGAACGCGGGGGCCGTGTTCAGGTCCGCCTCCGCCTGTGGGACGAGGAGGTCCTCCAGGAATCCCCGCTCCCGCACCGCGTACGCCACGAGGCCCACGAGGGCCATCTCGACGATGAAACCGAGGGCTCGGACATCGATCGCGTAGAAGGGGAGGATGACCTCGACGACGAACTCGGAGACGGTGTAGCCGGACACGCCGAGGATGATCATGTACACGTCCCGAATCACCGTGGGACGCGCGTGCACCCTCTTGACGTAAGACAAGAGGACGAACGGGATGTACAGCAGGAGGGTCGCCGAGGCCAGGCCGAGCATGAAGAGGAACGTCGGCGGGAACTCGAAGCGGACCGCTTGGGTCGTGAGGCCGGTGACGGTCGGATCCGCCACCCAGACGGTGGCGATCGCGAGGACCTGGACGAAGACGTAGAACACGAAGGAGTTGGGGAACTGGGTCCGCATGTACTTCCCGAAGCTTCTGAAGGAATCGATCTCCGGGTTCGCGGTCGCGAGAACGAAGACGCCAATCGTGATAGCGAAGAGCAAGTCGAACGTACCCTGGATCTTCTTGCTGAACACCAGGACGCCGGCGAGGGCGACCAAGTCCGTGGTCGCGGGCTGCTTCAGGTAGATCGTGATGAGGATGTTCGAGACCGTCGCGCTGATCAGGAGCGCGATCGTGAAGAGGAGGGCGCGCTTTTGGAAGGACTTCCTCGTCGCCTGCCGGCCGACGGCGGATAGAATCAGAATTGAGAGGAAGAGGGCGGTGGCTGCCCCGAGGGTCTCGACAAACGGGAACGCGGCCATGAGAGTCTTGCAGAATGTGACCCGTTGGTGTTTTTAATAGGCTGTCGCCGTGGTTATCCCACGTGATAGGGATTCCCACGTAGGGAATTGTCCTAGTGCGTTTGCCTACATGGGAATTGATTGAGATAACCACCGCCCAAGGGCTTTATCCGCCGGCAACCAACGGTGTGAATGCGGAGAGAGGCGGCGTTGGTCTCAGTCGACCTTGGTACAGACGACCTCGAGCTCGTCACGAAGTTCGTCCTCCGGCTGGGAGGGTACGCCGAGGGGCTCTTCGACTACCACGATTTCGGGTTCCCCAAGCACATCCTCCAAGACCACATCACCCAAGTCGAGGAGGACATCCGGCGGATCCAGGCCGGCGTTCAAGGGTCGCAGATCGTCCTCCGCCCTCCGAACCTCCCCGAGGATGTCATCTGGGAGGAGGCGGACGAGACCTGGAACTACGGTCAGAGCCTGAGGTTCGCGGCAGGGGCGTCGATGATCACGGAGCGGTACCGGCGGCGGATGACGCCCGAGAACCTGCGGCGGGCGTTCGTCGCGAAGATTCTCCACGAGTGCCAGGCGGGAATCCTCGACGACCTCGTCGACAAGGGAAAATACACGTTCATCGAGGCGAAGGACCTCTACCACCACTGCTTCGCCTCCATGATCGACCCGGGTTTCGACATCAACACGTTCCGGAAGGAGCTCGCCCTCATCCTCAAGCAGGAACAGCTGAGCATGTTCGACCTGATGACGAACATCACCGCCGCGTTCAACAAGCTCTACCTGGCCTCCCCGAACGGTCAGGACCTGTTCTACGAACTCGAGCGGGTGAACGAGCGGGTAATCCTGGGGCAGGCCCTGACGATGTTCCAGAAGCAACCCGCGCTCGACATCCCGAAGTTGAAGAGGATCTCAAGCGGTTTCACAGCGCCAGACTCGGACATCGCGTGGCACGAACGGCTCGCGAACTACGTGTCGCACGCGACCAACCACAGCATGATCGATATGTGCTTCCTGTCCGAGCCCGTATCCCAGCGGGAGATCCACTCGACGACGCGCGCGTGGTTCTACTACGACGTCGTAATCGTCCACCTGAACAACATCGTCGGGATCCACAAGGACCTCCGCGGAGGACTGGTGAACCTCGCCCTGATCTCCATGCGAGAGGACGAGGTCCTCGGGCTGTCCGGGCTCAACGGGTACAACCCGAACCTCACGGTCCGGGACTACGAGCAGCAGTTCGCGAGGACCGCGGAATTCTCCCGGCGGGGGATCCGGGCGGCGACGAAGGACCTCGAGGACGGGGACCAGTTCTACCCGTTCATCACGATCATGATCCCCGTCGTGATGATGGCGGACTGGATCGGCAACCGTGACAACATGATCCACGATTTCCTCCGGGCGATCGCCCCCTCCATCCGCGAAACGGTCGAGCCGAACGGGCATGCGGTCGAGGAGCTCGCGAAGTCCCTCGCAAAGGCGAACTGACCTCGCGCGCGCACCATACCAAACGATTAAATAAGCACCGAAGGTAGTCTCCGTAGGGCGTGCCCTCCGAGATGACGACGACGTGGGACTTCGGCGTCTCTCACGAGCTCGACCTGGTGGAGCGGAGGATCCGAGATTCCCTCGCCTCCGAGGAGCCCCTCCTCACAGAGATCGCACAGTACGTCATCACGTCCGGGGGAAAGCGGATCCGGCCCGTGGTCACGCTCCTCGCGTTTAAGGCCGCCGGCGGCGAGGACATCGAGCGTGCGGTGGACATCGCCGCGGCCCTCGAGCTGATCCACAGCGCGACGCTCATCCACGACGACATCAACGACGGGGGCACGGAGCGCCGGGGCCGCCCCGCGGCGTTCCTCAAGTACGGCCTCCAGGAGGCTCTCGTGACCGGTGATTTCCTGTTCACCAGAGCGTTCCGGATCGGCGGGAAGTTCGACGACGACATCGTCGACCTGACCGCGAAGGTGTGCGCGGCCCTCGCGGAGGGCGAGATCCGCCAGAAGCGCCACCTCGGCGACGTGACCGTCACCCGCGAAACGTACCTCGACATCATCACCCGGAAGACGGCCACGCCGGTCGCGACGGCCGCGCGGGTCGGGGCCCTCGTCGGGCGCGGGCGCGCGGAGCACGTGGACGCGGCGGGCGAGTACGGGTTGAACCTGGGGATCGCCTTCCAGATCGTGGACGACATCCTCGACGTCGTGGGCGACGGCGTGACCCTCGGGAAGCGCCCGGGGATGGACATCAAGGAGGGCAACGTGACGATCCTTTCGATCAACGCGCTCCAGGACGGGAACGTCTCGGATCGCTCCGAGCTGATCCGCATCCTCCGGAAGCGGACGAAGGACTGGGGCGAGGTCCAGACCGCGCTGCGGATGATCCGCGAGTCCGGCTCGGTCGATCGGGCCCGGGAGGAGGCGAGGGCGTTCGGGGAGCGCGCCGTGGCGGCCCTAGGAGCCCTCCCCGACGGCGAGCCCCGCCGCAAGATGGCGGACCTCGTCGAGTTCGTCCTGTCCCGGGACACCTGAGGGGGCGGACAGCACGTACGACCTCGTCGTCGTCGGGGCGGGGCCCGCGGGCTCCACCGCCGCGCGGTACGCGGCGCGCCGCGGACTCAAGGTCCTCCTGCTCGACCGGCGGAAGGAGGTCGGCGTCCCCGTCCAGTGCGGGGAGTACGTCGCGAAGAACGAAGAGGTACGGTCGATCTTCCCCACGGTCGGCGAGCTCGACGACCTCATGGACGCCCCCGAGCGGGTGCGGCAGGTGGACACGGACGTCCTCCGGCTGTGGAGCCCCGCCGGCCGACATTGGGACGTGCCCTTCCGCGGGTACACGGTCCGGCGGGACAAGATGGACCAGGCGATCGCGGACCAGGCCGTGGCCGAGGGCGCGGAGCTGCGCACGGAGACGGCGGTCCACAAGGTCCGGGACGGGCCGGAGGTCGTCACGAGCCACGGGGACGTGCCCGCCAAGGTCGTCATCGGCGCGGACGGGCCCCGTTCCACCGTCGCGCGGAGCGTCGGCCTCCCGTGGCCGGTCTCCGGGCCCGCGATGAGCGCCACGATCGACGGGGAGTTCGACTCCGTGACGGACCTGTTCTTCGGGAACCTCGCCCCGGGCGGGTACGCGTGGATCATCCCCAAGGGCTCGTGTGCGAACGTCGGGCTCGGGGCCTGGCAGCACTTCCGCGGGCGGCTCGACACCCTATTCCGCGCGTTCCTGGACCGACGCGGCCTCCCCCACCTCCGGGGGACGGGCGGGTACGTGCCCGTCGTGGGGCCCATCGACCGGACCGTCGCGGGCCGATCCCTCGTGGTGGGGGACGCGGCGGGACACGTGATGGCGACGAACGGCGGGGGCATCAACGTCGCGATGATCTGCGGCCGGATCGCCGGGAACGCGGCGGCGGACTGCGTGCTGCACGGCACCCCGCTGGACGCCTACGACCCGGCCTGGCGGGCCGCCGTGGGGGACGCGCTCGCGACGGGGCGCCGCATCAAGGGCCTCGCGGACCGGTTCTTCGGGAGCGACCGGCTCCTCGAGGCGGCGATGCTCCTCCTGGGGGCCCGGCGGATGGGACGCGCGATTCGCTGCCAGGGAGTCCTCCGGGGCGGCTGACGCCCCGCAAGCCTTAACTTCGTGACGCTTCTCGGGACGACCGGACACGATGGAAATCCAGTTTCTGGGCGGAGCCACCGAGGTGGGCCGCCTCGGGATGCTGCTCCGACAGGGCTCGGACACCCTCCTCTTCGACTATGGAATGCTCCCCAAGGACCCGCCGCTGTACCCGATGAAGGCGCCCCCGGTCGACCGGGTGTTCGTGAGCCATGCCCACCTCGACCACTCCGGGATGGTCCCCTGGCTGTGTGGGAGGCACGACACGGACGTCGTTCTGACGCCGCCGACGTCGGACGTCGCAGATCTCCTCCTGGAGGACAGCCTGAAGGTCGCGGCGGCGGAGGGGTACGACCCGCCCTTCGACGGCTCCGATATCCAGGCGACGCGCCGGAACACGCGGGCGGTGGACTTCGGGGACCGCGTCGATGCGGGGTCCGTGGAGGTGACTCTCCATTCCGCCGGGCACATCCCTGGCGCGACGATGTTCGAGGTGAACGCGAACCAGACGGTCGTCTTCACGGGGGACATCCACACCCTCACGACGGACCTCGTCAAGGGGGCCCGCCCGGTCCCGTGCGACACCCTCGTGATCGAGTCCACGTACGCGGGCCGGAACCACCCCGACCGGCTCAAGACCCAGTACCAGTTCCTGGAGAAGATCCGCGCGGTGAACAACCGGGGGGGTCTCGCCCTCGTTCCCGCGTTCGCCGTGGGACGCACGCAGGACATGCTCCTGACCCTCGCGGCGGGGAAGTTCGACGTCTGGCTCGACGGGATGGGGAAGAAGGTGAACAACATCTACATGGACTATCCCGAGTACCTGCGGTCCGCGCGGAAGTTGCGGGACGCGATGAACCGCGTGCAGGTCGTCCGCGGCGAGCGCGCGGCCCGACAGGCCTTGGAGGCGGACGTGATCGTGACGACGAGCGGGATGCTCGACGGCGGACCCGTGGTCCGCTACCTGCAGGCGATGCGGGACGACCCGAGGTCGGCGATCCTCCTGACGGGCTACCAGGTGGAGGGCTCGAACGGGCGGCGGCTGATGGACGAGGGGGTCGTCGAGCTCGACGGCGAGGACGTGAAGGTCCGGTGCGAATGGCAGAAGTACGACTTCTCCGCGCACGCGGGGCACGACGACCTGGTCCGGTTCATCGAGGGGTGCGACCCGCAGCGGGTCGTCCTGATGCACGGGGACCACCGGGAGGCACTCGCGGAGGCGCTCGACGGGCGCGAGGTCCTCCTGCCGGTCGAGGGGCAGTGGTACCCGCTCTAGATCCCAACCGTCCTCGAGACCATTGCCCGGAGCGCCTTGCCCAGGTATTTCAGGAGCCGCGGTTCCTCGCGGAGGAGTGCCCATCCCACCTTCGACGGGAAGTCGATGTCCCCTCGCCCTTCGATCAACCGGAGGACCGTGGGGTTGTCGAGGATTTCGAAGATCTCTTCGACTTGGGCGTCCGTTAGACGCGAGAACGAATCGTGGATTGCGAGATCCTTCCGGAGCTCCTTGCCGATGCTTCCGGTCCACGCCTTGTGATATCGGTGGAGCATCCGCGCGCTGAAGTCGCCCTTGCCCAACGCCTCGATCGCGGTCTGCGCGCAGAACGTCGCGCTCAGGAGGCTCGTAAAGATCCCCCCGCCGCTCGTCGCCTTCGCTTGACATGCCGCGTCGCCCACGATCATGACGTTGTCCGCGTGGCTCCGCTTCGGGAAGCCGAGGGGGATCCCGCCGGCGATGTACAGGATCGGTTGGGCCCGCTTCACGAACGGGCGGACGGCGGGCTGTCCCAGCATCTTCTCGAGCGCCGCATAGGCGTTCCCGGAACCCACGCACAGACCCACGCGCGCGGTGTCCCCGCTCGGGATGACCCAGCCGAAGAAACCTGGCGCATAGTTCGAGCCGACGAACAGCTGCACGAGGCCGGGGTCGCTCTCCACCCCGACCATCTCGACCTCGAATCCCGGGAGGATCTTCTTCGGGCGGAGGATGTTGAACCACTTCGCGACGCTGGAGCGGACGCCGTCCGCGCCGATGAGGAGTTTGCAACGGAGTCGGCGGCTGTGACCGTCCACATCGACGAGGACCTCCACACCGCCGTCCTGCCGCCCCGCCGCGGCGGCCTGGGCCCCGAGGATCGAGTGGGCACCGTTCCGGAGGGCCTGCGTCACGATCGCCCGGTCGAACATCGCCCGGTCCACGACGACGGCCTCCGTCTCCCGCCCGTCGATCACGATGCGGCGGCCGGAGGGCGAGAAGATCTCCGCCCCGTGGACCCTCCCGATAATCGTCTCCTTGCAAGACACGATGTCGAAGACGCGGGCGGTGACGAGCCCCCCGCATTGGATCGGCTCCCCGACCTCTCGATGCTCCTCCAGAAGGGCGACCTCGTAGCCCGCCTTCGCAATCGCGCCCGCGACGTAGCCCCCGGCGGGGCCGGCGCCGACCACGACGACATCGAATTCCTCCCGCCGCGGGACCAGGCCGACCCTCACTCCTTCTGCGTCATCAGAATCTGGAGGAAGGATTCGAGGTGGGCCGCGAGCGCGGCATTGTCTGTGAACCCGCACGCGGAGAGGTCCGCGGCCGCGATGAGCGCCCGCTCCCCGTCCGCGATGATGTCCGTCGCGATGAGCCCCTTCCGGTAGAACACCTGGGCCGCCTCCGGCACCTTCTGGCCCTGTTCCGTGACGAGGGTCACCTGGACCCCGCGGTCCATCGCGTTCCCGATCTTCTTCGCGAGGCTCTCGCGGATCTCGTAGAACGTCGGGGTCGCGATCGTGACGTTCCTCGTGGCGGTGTCCAGCATCTCGCCGATCTTCTCCATGACGCGGGCTTTCCCCGCCACCGTGTACACGAGCTGGGGCTCGCCCTTGTCCCGGAGGATCTCGTGGAGCAGGTTGAGCTTGTCGAACGTCTCCCCTAGCCGCTCGATGACCTTCTCCTTGATCTTCGACGGGGGCTCGGGCTTGAAGATCGTGGGCCGGCCGCGGGTCGATATCGCGAAGCCCTTCGTGACGAGGCTCTGCAGGACCTTGTACGCGGAGGTCCGCGGGATGTGCGCGGTCTCCGCGATTAGCTCCGCGCTCCCGTGGCCGTGCGCGACGAGGGCGATGTACCCCTTGGCCTCGTAGCTCGAGAGGCCGATCGACTCCAGCGTCCTCGAGACGTTCTCGTACTCCTTCTCCAGGTCGATGCCGCCCTCGAGGACTTTCTGGAGCTGCGAGGGAATCATGGGATGTTGGGATGAGCGGGTGCGGCTTAACGTTTTGCCGCGCGCCTTCCCGTGTTGCGCAATCGGAGAACACCCAATGAAAGTTTTTAAGGCCCCGCCTTGATGCCGCGACGCGATGCTCAACCGACGCCACCGCGCTCTCGTTTTGGCCCTCGTCATGGCGGGCGCGATGATCAACCTGATCGACCGCGTCGAGGGCCAGACCGGGACCGCGCGCGTCTCGTCGGACCTGGAACTCCTCGGCATCGGCGGGATGAACGGGGGCGGCCACCTCACCTGGACGCTCACCGGGGACCAGGCGCGGCTCCTCCGCCTGAAGATTCAGAACATGTACGACCGCTATGGGAACATCCCGGCGGGCTTCGCATACGCGGGGAATCTCACGAACGCGAACGGGAACGGCAGGATCGACAGCCTCGAGGCGAACAAGTACACGGATTTCCTGGAGAACGAACTCGAGGGGATCCGGTTCGGGGGCGCGGGAACCGGGATCGAGGTCCGGTACGTCAAGATCGACCGCGCGGACATCATCGAGAAGGGGTTCCCCGTGGAGCGGAGCTCGGAGGGGCTCGTGGGTACGAACCAGACTTCCTCGGAACTCCTGGAGATTCGGTTCATCTTCAACGCGAAGACGATCTCCGAGAACTGGCGGTTCCGGTTTTCCGATGTGGTCCTCGCGAACGCGCTCCACCGTGTGTTCGACATGCGGCAGGCGCAGCAGGTGTCCACGTTCCCATGGCCCTTGCTCCAGGAGAACGGCTGGCACACCGTCCTGTACTCCGACGGGCTCCTCGCGCTGTGGCACGGGAACCTCTCCACCTACAATCCCGCTAACCCCGCGAGCGGGCGGTACGACAACTCAACGACCGCCACCGACCGAACGGTCACGGACGCGTTCGTGGGGACGACGTGGACGGACCTCCAGTTCGCGACGTGGGCCAATGTCACGTTCGCGTACAATGGGAGCGTCGCGGACGCCGGGGACCGGCTACGGTTCCAGATCGCCACCGCGCCCGGATACAATGTCTGGACGGACCTCCAGGACAACGCGGGGGACGTCGACCTTCCCGCCACACCCTCGTGGCGGCCCGTCGTGTATAACGTGACGAGCTTCGTTGGTCAGCGGGTGCGCTTCCGCCTCAACTTCACCTCCGACGCGGCCGGCAACGGTGCCCCGGGTTTCTTCATCCGGAATTTCGCGATCAATGGGCCCTCCCGGTACGTCGGCACGATCGAGTCGACCGAGACCGACTACCTGGTGGGCACCCTGAGCTTCCAGGATTTCGACATGCGGACGAGCCGCGCGCACCTGATCCGGACCCCCGCGGGGGAGGTGCTGCTCTACGGGAGCGCGTACGATTCCTCCAGCCCGCCCAATGACGTCACCCGCTTCCGGGGGTTCGACTTCTTCGAGAACCCGCAGATCCTGTTCGTCATCCTCCTTGTGACCGCGTACCTCACGTCCTGGCTCCAGGACAAGATCTTCTACGGCTACCGGGAGCGCCACCCGCTGAAGTACCGCATGAGCAGCGCGCGAATCGGATGGCTCGTCTGGGTCGCGCGGGCGTTCATCATCCTGTTCGTCCTGTTCTACTTCCTGCCGTCGTTCTTCGTCCTGTTCGGCGCGTCGAACGCGTTCGTCACAGGCCCGACCTTCTGGGCCTTCTCGATCTCGTCGACCGCGGGGCTCGCCGTCGTGACCTGGGCAATATACGAACGGCGAGCGAAGTTCATCCCCCCCGAAGAGGGGGAGGGAGAGCTTGCGCCCGGCTTCGCGGGGGAGGGCGCGGCGCCCGAGGTCCTCCCGCCGCCCCCCGAGGGGGAGGGCGCGGGACCCATGGCCCGCCAGCGCGTCCTCACGTGCGCGCACTGCGGGAACGAGATCGAGGACCTGAAGGCAGCCCTGAAATGCCGCTGCGGCCAGGTGTACCACGAATCCTGCGCGGCGGACATCGGCCGCTGCCCGAACTGCCAGCGGGTCCTCGAGGTGACCCGCCCGGCGGAGCGGCGGATGGTGACCGCGAAGTGCCCCGCGTGCGGCGAGATCCAGGTCGTCCCGGAGACCGCGGACCTCATGCAGACCCGCTGCGAGGCGTGCGGCGCGCTTCTGAAGGAGATCGAGAGGGGGTTCAACTACCTCGTCCTGGCGCCCGAGAACGACCTCGCGCTGGAGTGGTTCCACTCGATCGTGAAGAAGAACGTCCCTGGGCTCGCGATGAGCACGACGTTCCCCGACAACCTCCGCAAGGAGTTCGGGTTCGAGGGGGTCGACCTCTACTGGCTCACGGACACGGACACAGGGCCGAAGTCGATTGACCCGAAGCGCGTAGACTTCGAGATGATGCGGACGATCAGCAACTTCATCAAGCGGACGAAGGGCGGCGCCCTGCTCATCGAGGGCCTCGAGTACCTCGTCGTCGAGAACTCCTTCGACCACGTGTTGAAGTTCGTCAAGAAGGTGAACGACCTCGCGAGCGTCCACGAGGTCACGCTGATCATCCCCGTGACCGCCGGGTCCCTCGGGCTGGATGAGCTGACCCTGCTCCGGAAGGAGTTCGACCGCGTGATCGAGACGACGGGGCGCGCGTCGCCCGCGCCGCCGAAGCCGTAGTCACGCCCCTTTCGGACCCCCCTTCCATCGAGGGACGAGGTCCTTCTTCTGCCCGAGGTGGTCCAGGATGCGTCCCACGACGAAGTCCACTAGATCCTGCACAGACCGGGGGCGGTGGTAGAAGCCGGGCATCGCCGGGAGCACGGTGGCCCCCGCGCGGGACAGCGTGAGGAGGTTCTCGAGCATGATCGATGCCAGGGGCGTCTCCCGCGGCACGAGGATCAGGGGCCGCCGCTCCTTGAGGGCGACGGCCGCGGCGCGGGTGATCAGGTTGTCCGCGATCCCCGCCGCGAGTTTCGCAACGGTCGTCCCGCTGCACGGGACGATCACCATCGCGTCGAACGGATACGAACCCGAGGCTGGCGGAGCGGACAGGTCGTCGTTCGGGAACACCCGGGTCGCGAGCTTCGCCAGGTCCTTCGCGCCCAGGTCGAGCTCGAGCCGGATCACCTCCTCCGCATCGCGGCTTACGATGAGATCGATCTCGCCGTCGAGCGTCTCCAGGAGCCGGTGCGCGTACGCCGCACCCGAAGCCCCGGTGACGCCAACGACGGTCCGCATCGCGGACGGAGGCAGGCGTTTCTC
>VBMI01000111.1 GCA_005878955.1 Methanobacteriota archaeon | reverse complement strand
CCGAACCCGGTCACCGGGAAAACGATGGCCGCGTTCGAACCCACGATCGACTACGTCGTCACGAAGATCCCGCGGTGGCCCTTCGACAAGTTCCCGACGGTCGACGCCCGCATCGGGACGTCGATGAAGTCCACGGGCGAGGTGATGGCGATCGGCCGGACGATCGAGGAGTCCTTCATGAAGGCCCTCCGGTCCCTCGAGGTCGGGAAGGCGGGGCTCGAGCCGGAGCCATGGGCCGAGGAGGACCTCCTCGAGGAGCTCCGGGAGCCCACGGACAAGCGGATGTACGCGGTCGCGGAGGCCCTCCGGCGCGGATACCCGGCCGAGAAGATCGCGGCCCTCACCGCGTGGAACCCGTTCTTCATCGAGAAGGTGCGGAACCTCGTGCTCATGGAGGGACGGCTGAAGGCGGGCCCGCCGACCCCCGACCTCCTCGCCGAGGCGAAACGGATGGGCTTCGGGGACGAGTACATCGCCCCGCTCGCGGGGCTCGAGGAATACAAAGTGCGCTCGATGCGACGCAGGCACACGTACAAGATGGTCGACACGTGCGGCGGGGAGTTCGAGGCCCGCACCCCGTACTACTACTCGACGTACGAGGAGGGGGAGGAGGTCGTGCCCCTCGCGGGGAAGAAGGTCCTCATCGTCGGAGCGGGGCCGATCCGGATCGCCCAGGGCGTCGAGTTCGACTACTGCACGGTGGCGGGGATCTTCGCGCTGCGGGAGGAGGGCGTCGGCGCGATCATCGTGAACAACAACCCGGAGACCGTGTCCACGGACTTCGACATCTCGGACCGGCTGTACTTCGAGCCCCTGCTGCTCGAGGACATCCTGAACATCCTGGAGGCGGAGCGGCCGTGGGGCGTGATCCTCCAGTTCGGCGGGCAGACCTCCGTGAACCTCGCGGTCCCCCTCCAAGAGGCGATCGAGCGGATGGGGCTTGACACGAAGATCCTCGGGACCCCGCCCGAATCGATCGATATTGCGGAGGACCGGCGGAAGTTCGAGGCCCTGATGCGGAAGCACAAGGTCCTTCAGCCGGAGGCGGGGACGGGCTTCTCGTTCGACGAGGTGAAGGGGATCGCCGCGAAGATCGGCTACCCCGTCATCGTCCGCCCCTCGTACGTGCTCGGAGGGCGGGCGATGCAGATCGTCCACGCGGAGGACGAGCTCGAAGAGTACATGGCGTCCGCCGTGAAGGTCTCGAGGAACCATCCCGTCCTGGTCGATAAATATCTGTCGCACGCCATAGAAATCGACGTGGACGCGGTGGCGGACGGCAAGGAGACGTTCATCGGAGGGATCCAGGAGCACATCGAGGAGGCGGGCGTCCACTCCGGGGACGCGGCGTGCGTCCTCCCGTCCCAGACGCTCCCGCCAAAGGTCCTCGATTCCGTGCGGGACATCACCCGCAAGATCTGCAAGGAGCTCGGGGTCGTGGGCCTCGTGAACCTCCAGCTGGCGGTGAAGGACGGGGTCGTGTACGTCCTCGAGGCGAACCCGCGGGCGAGCCGTACGGTGCCGTACGTGTCGAAGGCGATCGGTGTCCCGCTCGCGAAGGTCGCGACGAAGGTGATGCTCGGGAAGAGCCTGAAGGACCTGGGCCTCAAGGGAGAGGCGACGATCGACCATGTGGCCGTGAAGGCCCCGGTGTTCCCCTTCCAGAAGCTCCCCGGCGTGGACACGATCCTCGGACCCGAGATGCGGAGCACGGGGGAGGTGATGGGGATCGACACGACCCTCGGGCGGGCGTACTACAAGGCGATGCTGGCCGCGGGGAACCCGCTCCCCTCGGAGGGCGGCGTGTACGTCACGGTCCGCGACGAGGACAAGGAGGCGATCGTCCCCATCGCCCGGAGCCTCGTGGAGTTCGGGGTCCGGATCTACGCGACGCGGGGCACCGCCTCGTTCCTCAAGGAGCACGGGGTGGAGGTCACGACCGTGTACCGGATCAGCGAGCGGCAGTCCCCGGACGCCCTCGGGCTGATGCGGCGGGGCGAGATCCGGCTCGTGATCAACACGCCCACGGCCTCGAGCGGGGCACGGAGGGACGGATACATGATGCGCCGCCTCGCCGTCGACATGAACATCCCGTTCATCACGACGATCCAGGGGGCCCGCGCCGCCGTGCGGGCGATCGAGGAGACCCGCTCCGGGGAGCTCTCCGTGAAACCCCTCCACGAGTTCCACCGGGCGAAAGGTTCACCCCGCGTCGCGGGATGAGCGCATCGATGCGCGGGCCCCGGTGGCTCGGCCTCGGCCTCCTCCTCGCGGGCGCCGGCCTCCTCGCGGCGAGCGTGGCGACCGGGCAGGGGCAGGTGTTCCTCCTCGTGGTGTTCCCCGTGTTCGTCGGGACCGGCGTCCTCGGCTTCCTCGGCGTGGCCGTCCTGTTCCTCGGCTTCGTCGTCCTCCTCTTCGGGCCCCTGCTCGAGAGCGCCCCGCCGGGAACGGGAACGGCTCCACCTCCGTCCACGGAACCTCAGGCACCGGCGGGTGCGCCACCCACGCGCCCGAGATACGGAGGACTCGTCGTGGTGGGCCCCTTCCCGATCGCCTTCGGGAGCGACAGCGAGGTCGCCAAGTGGATGCTCGTCGTTGGGCTTGCGATTGCAATCGCCTTCGTGGCCATGACGGTCCTCTACGTGGTCAACACGGTCCTGTACCCTTCTCCGTGAGCCGCGGGCGCTGAACCTTTAATACGGACCCGCTCTTGCGCCGCGCGATGCGGATCCTCGTCACGGACGGCCTGGAGCCGGACGCGGTCGCGGCCCTCCGGGCCCAGCACCACGTGGACCTCGTCGAGGCAGACCCGAAGCAGCTGCTCGAGATCATCCTGAACTACGAGGCGCTCATCGTCCGGAGCCGCACGAAGGTCACCGCGGACGTCCTCGCGAAGGGCGCGAAGCTGAAGGTCGTCGCGCGCTCGGGGGTCGGCGTCGACAACATCGACGTCCGTGCCGCCACCGCCCGTCGGGTCCCCGTCGTGAACGCGCCCACCGGGAGCACGATCTCCGTCGCCGAGCTCGCGATCGGCCACATGCTCTCCCTCGCCCGCCAGCTCCCGGAGGCGGACCGCAGCATGAAGGAGGGGAAGTGGGAGAAGAAGCGGTTCGAGGGGCGGGAACTCCACGGGAAGATCCTAGGCCTCGTGGGATCGGGGCGGATCGGGGCGGAGGTCGCCCGCCGAGCCCATGCGTTCGGCATGGACGTGATCGCGTTCGACCCGTACCTCTCCCCGCAGGCCGCGAAGGATCGAGACATCCGGCTCGTGGACGGCCTCCCCGCCCTCCTGATGCAGGCGGACTTCGTGAGCGTCCACGCGGCCCTCACGCCGGAGACGAAGGGGATGCTCGGGGCGAAGGAGCTCGCGTTGATGAAGCGCACCGCGTACGTCGTGAACTGCGCCCGCGGGGAGATCCTCCAGGAGGGCGCGCTCGCCGAGGCCCTGAGGGCGGGGACGATCGCGGGTGCCGCTCTCGACGTGTTCGAGAAGGAGCCGCCGACCGGGAGCCCGATCCTCGCCGCCCCGAACGTCGTCCTCACGCCCCACCTCGGCGCATCGACGCACGAAGCCCAGGCGCGCGCGGGCGGGATCATCGCGGACCAGGTGCTGAAGGTGCTCCGCGGGGAGAAGCCGGACTTCGCGGTGAACCCCGAGGTCTACGCCTGAGACAGCCGCTTCGCGGCCTCGAGGGGCGGAATCTCCTCCCGGGTCGCGCGGTCCCGGACGTCCCCCATGATCCGGACGTAGTCCGCGTAGGTCCCGCCGTACCGGCGCAGGATGCGACTCAGGGCCCGCTCGACCGTCTCTCCTTTCTGGAGGTCCCGCAGGGCCTCGCCGAGGAGGTCCCGCTCCGACCTCATGCGCGGTCCCCGCACACCTTCAGGAAGTTCTTGAAGATCTCGACCCCGTGCTGGGTGTGCTCCACCTCCGGGTGGAACTGCACCCCGAACAGCGGGCGGTCCACAGCCCGCATCGCCTGCACCCCGCAGTTCTCGGAGTGGGCCAGGGCCTCGAACCGCTCCGGGAGGGCCGCGACCTCGTCGTTGTGGCTCTCCCACAGCGTCCCCGCCGAGGTGGAGCGCCATGAACTGGTGCCCCGCGCAGATCCCGAGCACGGGGACCTCCGCGCGGTCGATGTACTCGCCGTTCCGGCCCATCGCGCTCGCGTCCACGCCGACGCGGGGGGCCCCGCCGGAAAGGACGAGGCCGTCGATGCCCGAGATTCCCTCGAGCGGCGTCGTGTTCGGGACGATCTTCGTCTCGACGCCGAGGTACTTCAGGACCCGCCACTCGCGGTGCGTCCACTGGCCCCCGTTGTCGACGACGTACACCCGCATCGGGTGTCATAGAGGGCTCCCCTGAAAAAGGGTTTCGGGGATTCCATCGAACCCTTTAAGCCCGCCCGGCCCGTGCCCCGGGCGGGGGCAGGAGAGTTGTACGCGTATCCGTATCCGGGCGCTCCGACGCTTCCCAGCCAGACGGAGAAGGGACTGCGGAACATCTCGCAGACGATCATCCTCTTCGTGCTCATCGACGCGATGGGCATCGTCCTGCTGCTCGCATTCCTCCCGCTCATCGCGGCCGCCGTGATCAGCCCGTCCGACCCAGGCTTCCTCGCGGCCGCGATCACGATCCTCGCCGTCGTCTGCGTCCTTCTCGTGGTCATCGTGATCGGGCTCATCCTCGGGCTCGTCGGGCTCCTCGCCCTCCACAAGGGGCGGGACGAGTTCGGCCCGGCGCACGCGCAGAAGATCGACCACGGGCTCATCGTCCTCATCATCGGGATCATCGTCCCCGGGGTCGTCAGCGGCATCGGGGGGACGAGCGCCGGCGGCCTGGGGACCGTCGGGCTCTCCCCCCAGATCACGCTCGTGGGGGCGCTCAGCGAGCTCGCCGGCGGCGTCCTCGGAGCCCTCCTCGTCGGGCTCTTCCTTCTCTGGTCGATCGAGGCGCTCGCGACCCCACAGATCCGACAGCGGGGCATGATGGCGTTCATCCTCGGGCTCGCCGCCGGGATCGCCCGCGGCGTCGCGTCCCTCGCCGTCCTGTATGCGGTCGGGCCCCCCTCCAGCGCGGCGACCCTGGCGCAGTTCATCCCATACATCATTCCGGGCACCGTATCCGCGGGGCTGTCCATCGCCTCCCTCGCCGTCTGGTACCTGGCGTACAAGGCCGTCCTCGACCGGTTCAAGCGGGGGGAGCTGCGCGCCGCCCCGCCCGCGATCATGATGCCGCCCCCGTACCCGCCGGCGTATTACCCGTACCCGCAGCCGTACGTGCCGCAGCCGGCGCCCCCGCCCCCCGCGGAACCCCCGCCGGCGAGTCCGCCGCCGAATCCGTAGCGGGGCTGACTACTCCCACTCGATCGTCGCGGGCGGCTTGTTCGACACGTCGTACACGACGCGGTTCACGTCCTTCACCTCGTTCGTGATCCGCGTCGAGATGCGGTCGAGGACCTCGAACGGGACCTTGGCGTAGGACGCCGTCATCCCGTCGATGGACTCCACCGCGCGGACCGCGACCGTGCGGCCGTACACTCGGAGGTCCCCGTGGACGCCGACGGACTTCAGCGGGAGCAGGACCGCGAAGTACTGCCACGGGAGGGGCATCGCGCCCCCCTTCGCGGCGGCCTCGATCTCCTCCTCCACGATCGCGCACGCGGCGCGGACCGCCTCGACCGCCTCCGGCGTGACCTCGCCGAGGCACCGGACCGCGAGCGCGGGGCCCGGGAACGGCTGGCGCTCGGACACCGCGACCCCCAGGGCGCGGGCGACCTGCCGGACCTCGTCCTTGTACAGGTCGCGGAGGGGCTCGACGAGCCTCAACCGCATCGTCTCGGGAAGGCCCGCCACGTTGTGGTGGGTCTTGATCCGGTCCCGGAGCTGTCCCCCGCTCTCGATCCAGTCCGGCGCGATCGTCCCCTGGACCAGGAACTCCGCGCGGAATCCGTCCGCCTCCTTCTCGAAGACGTCGATGAACTTCCTGCCGATGACCTCCCGCTTCTTCTCCGGGTCCGAGACCCCCTTGAGGGCACCGAAGAACGCGTCCGCCGCGCGGACGACCTTGAACTTCACGCGGAGTCCCTCGAGTGTGCCGGATACCTGCTCCGTCTCCCCCTTCCGCATCAGCCCCGTGTCCACGTACACGGCGAGGAGCCGCTCCCCGAGGGCCCGGCTCGCGAGGACCGCGGCCGTCGTGCTGTCGACCCCGCCGGAGCACGCGAGGATCGCCCGCCCGTCCCCCACCGCCTTCCGGACCGCGGCGACCTGCTCGTCGATGAACCCCTTCGCGTCGAACACGCTACTCACCGAGGGACTTGCTGTCCTCGTGCACCCAGCGCTTCATCGCCTCCCGGTGCTCGCGGAGCTTCTTCTCGAGCCCCTCGTCGCCCAGGGCGAGGATCTCGACGGCGAGGAGGGCCGCGTTCTCCCCGCGGTCCAGGCCCACCGCGGCGACGGGCACGCCCGGCGGCATCTGCGTCACGCTGAGGATCGCGTCGAGGTTCACCTTCCCGCTCACGGGCACGCCCACGACGGGGCGGGTCGTGTTCGCGGCGATCGTCCCGGGGAGCGCCGCCGAAAGCCCCGCGATCGCGATGAACACCTTCGCGTCCGTCGTCCTCACGAGCCGCTGCAGTTCCTCTGGAGTGCGGTGGGCGGAGGACACGATCATCTCGTGGGGGACCCCGAACTCCTTGAGGATCTCCTGCGCCCGCTTCCCCACCTCGGCGTCCGACTTGCTCCCGAGGATGATGAGGACGTCCGGCGCCATCGGTGGACAAAGGGTGGGCGGGGATAAAACCTTCCCGCGACCCCGTCGCCGGTGCGGCTCAGCTCTTCATGATGGCGAGGAGGAACAGGCCGACCGCCGCCGCGGCGCCGATGACCGCCGCGATCAGGACGACGATCGTCTGGATCACCGTCTCCTTCAGGTCCGTCAGGCCGTTCAGGGGACCGTACGAGCTCACGAGGAACGCCCAGACGATCCCGATGACGAGCCCGCCGCCGAGGAGCCCGCCCCCGATCTTGCGGCTCTTCCCGCTCCCGAAGTACGCGGTGAACGCGCCCGTGATCACGAGGAAGATCGAGAACGTGAGCAGCAGGATCGTGATGAACGTTCCAATGTCGATGGCGGTGAACGGCATCGTTAACGCCTCCTCAGAACTTGATTCCCGTCAGGGTCTTCGTGTCGATCACGCCGGGGATGGACCGGATCTTGTCCACGACGACCTGCCCCAGGATGTTGAAGTCCTCCGCCTCGATCTTCGCGATGAGGTCGTACTCGCCGAAGAGCGGATGGAGCTCCACGATCTCCTTCACTTTCAGGAGCTCGTTGTACACCTCGTGCTCCTTGGCGGGGGCGGTGCTGATGAGGACAAACCCGATGGCCATCTCTAACCCCTACGGGGCGGGCGAACCGTGAGGCACCTTATAAAGCCTTCTTACACACAATAGCACGGTTCCCATCACGGGCCGTCCCCTCCCTTAAAACGACGCGTAGCGGGAGGCCCGCGCGACCGCTTGTGCCCACGTCGGGATGTTCGTCTGGGTGCCGCGCTTCTCGATCACGAACCCCGCGACGGCGGAGCCGAGGAGCCCGCAGCGGCGGAGGTCGAGCCCGCGCGACAGGCCCGAGTAAAAGCCCGCGCGGTATGCGTCCCCCGCGCCCGTGACGTCGGAGATCCTGCGCGAACGGAGGGCGGGGATCTCGAAACTCCCGTCGCCCGAGAGGACCGTGCTGCCCTTCGCCCCGCGGGTCATCACGACGACATCGACCCACTCGAGAAGGTCTGCGGGGCGTCGACGTCGCATGAACCGAAGGGCGCGTTTCATCTCCGCCTCGTTCCCGAAGAAGATGTTCGCACGTTTGAGCAGCCGCGCGAATGTGGCTGCCGTGTAGACGTAGTGAATCTCTTGCGACGGGTCGAAAGCGATTCGCTTTCCGAGTTTCTCTGCGAGGGCCGCAATCTTCACGTAGTACTCCGGCCGGCCCGTCCCAAGGTGGACGACCTCGCAGGATTCGACGGTGTGCGAGAGCACCTCGTACCTGGAGGCG
>VBMI01000079.1 GCA_005878955.1 Methanobacteriota archaeon | reverse complement strand
GTGGCCCCGGGTCCGCCGGTCGTCCGGGGCCGCGGATCGACACCGGCGCGGTCTCCACGCGCCGAGAAACCCTTTAGCGGGGCGTCGCGATGCCTCGCACGCAAGGCCATGAGAGTCCTCGTCGTAGGGGGAGGCGGGCGGGAGCACGCAATTGCGAAGGCCCTCGTGCGGGCCTCGAAGCCGCCCGAGCTGTACGCGGTGATGGGCAACCCGAACCCCGGGATCCGGCGCGCGGCGAAGGAGGCCCTCGTCCACGATGTCACGGACGTCCCGACGGTCGTCGCGTGGGCGAAGGCCCGCGGGATCGACCTCGCGGTCGTCGGCCCCGAGGCCCCGCTCGCGGCAGGGATCGTGGACGCCCTCGAGGCCGAGGGGACTCCGTGCGTGGGCCCGGACCGAGAGGCCGCGCGACTCGAGACGAGCAAGGAGTTCACGCGGGACCTGATGCGAGAGCACCGCATCCCGGGCCTCGTCGACTACTGGGCGTTCGACCGCCTCGAGGACTTCCGGGAGTGGCTGAACGACGCGGACGTCGAGTTCGTGATCAAGCCCGTCGGGCTCACGGGCGGGAAGGGCGTGCGGGTGTGGGGGGACCACTTCCGCTCGAAGGGGGAGGCGGAGGCGTACGCGACGGAGGTCCTCGACCGCCGCATCGGCGGGCAGGCGCGGTTCCTCGTCGAGGAGAAGGTCGTCGGCGAGGAGTTCTCCCTCCAGGCCCTCTGCGACGGCTCCCGCCTGCTCCCGACGCCCCTCGCCCAGGACCACAAGCGGGCGTACGAGGACGACGAAGGGCCGAACACGGGCGGGATGGGCTCGTACTCGGACGCGGACCACCTCCTCCCGTTTCTCACGCGCAGCGACTACGACGCGGCCCTCGCGACGATGCGGGCGACCGTCGATGCGATGGCGAAGCGGGGGACGCCGTTCAAGGGGGTCCTCTACGGCGGGTTCATGGCGACCCGCGACGGGGTCCGTCTTCTGGAGTACAACGTGCGCTTCGCGGACCCGGAGTCGATGAACGTCCTCCCCATTCTGGAAGATGATTTCTTGGGGCTGTGTTTGAAGCTCGTGGAGGGGAACCTTCTTGTGACGGCGAGGTTCGCTCGGAAGGCCACGGTGTGCAAGTACGTCGTCCCGGCGGGGTACGGGACGAAACCGAAGGCGGGCGTCCCGATTGTTCTGGACGAGGCGGGGATCTCGAAGGCGGGCGCGGAGCTGTTCTACGCGAACGTGGAGGAGACCGACCATCGTATCGTCACGACGGCGTCCCGGGCGCTCGCGGTCGTCGGGATAGCGGATTCCGTCCCGGAGGCGGAGGCGGTGTGCGAGGCGGGCCTGCGGCACGTGAAAGGAGACGTGTACGTCCGCCACGACATCGGGACCGCCGACGCGGTCCGGCGGAAGGTCGAGCGGATGCGAACGCTGCGAGGAGTCTAGTTACGAGATGAAGGAGTCGTCGTGCTGCGCTGGTTCGTTTTCCACGAGTGGCGGCTGCCTCCATGCTCCGCTCGTGACCCCCGTTCTGGTCGGGGTCACATCGCTGATTGCTTCGAGATCGGTCGGCGAAATTCGGATTGGGACCGCCCGGATGGACGCGCCGAGAACTCGGAGCCGATCGGCAAGTTCTTCCGCCGTTCGGAGAGGGAGTAGGAGAACTCCTCGGCTGACGCGTACTACGCCCGCCCTGCCCACAAAGCCCTGTTCGTCTGCCGGCCGGTCGGGACGCGGTCGGCCGAGGACGATGCGACTCGCGTTCGCTGCGCCCGACCGGTTCGACGCGGGGAACTGATAGACAAAGAGGATGCACGAAATGACGGCATTTTCAACGGATGAGTTCCGCATGGTCCTGGGAGAATGGGTCTGGGTCAAGCCCTTTCACGAGACCCCTGCGAAAGTGCCAAACCGACCCTTCCGGAGTGGACGGCGCCCAAACCTCTTTAGCCGTCCGAGCCTTCATTCGGCCGTGAAGAACCTCCGGGACATCATCGGAGATATCGAAGCGCGTCTGGACGAGAAGGACGAGGTCCGCGAGCTCGCCCTGAAGTCGTCCCGGGCGATCGCGCGCTTGAGCAGCTCGGCGATCCACGGGTTGCACAAGGGCGAGGACTCCGACGCCCCGCTGCGCGAGGCCCGCGAGGAGGCGATGAAGCTCCACAGCGTCCTCGAGGGCCATCCGGAGCTCTATCATTCCGGGTTCGTGGAGAACGCCTTGCAAGAGCTCTGCGAGGCGGCGATCGTCCACGCGATCGCCCGGGGGAAGCCCCTCCCCGGGCCCCGGGACTGCGAGGCGACGGACGCGTCGTACCTCCTCGGCCTCGGGGACGCGGTCGGCGAGCTGCGACGCTTCGCCCTCGAGGAGCTTCGCCGCGGGAACGTCGGGGGCGCGGCGGACCACCTGAAGACGATGGAGGACATCTTCGACGTCCTCGTCCGCTTCGACTATCCCAGCGCCCTCGTCGCGCTGAAGCGAAAGCAGGACGTCGCCCGGTCCCTCATCGAGAAGACGCGGGGCGAGGTCGCCGTCGCGACCCGGGGGAAGGCGCTCGAGGACAAGATCGACGGGCTCACCGGCAGGCTCTGATCGACGCCCGCAATGGTTGCGCCCACCCCATGCGTTATCACTCTCAACCTTGGTAGCGAAAACTCTTTAACGGACGCTCCCGATGGAACGGGCCTAACGTCGTCCGCCCTCGCGCCTCCATGGAGTAGCGCCGCGGCGGTCGGGGGTTCGACCATGGCCGAAACGCGGATCAGGAGCGGCATTCCGGGTCTCGACACCTTGATCGAGGGCGGCTTCCGCGACAAGACGGCCGTCGTCATCGTCGGCTCGAGCGGGACCGGGAAGACGACGTTCACCGTCCAGTATATCCTCCACGGCCTGGAGAATGGGGAGCAGGGCCTCTACGTGAGCCTCGAGGAATCGCCCGAGCAGATCATGCGCGAGGCCGAGCTGATGGGCTTCGACCTCAAGAAGTACCACGAGAAGGACCTGTTCTTCATCCATCTGAAGGGGAAGAACTTCAAGAAGATGATCGAGGAGCAGCTCCCCCAGCTCGTGAAGGCCCGGTCGGACTACCAGATCAAGACGCGCGTCGTGATCGACCCGATGACCCCGGTGATCTGGGCGACCCAGGACAAGCTCGAGCAGCGGGAGCTGATCGGGAAGCTGTTCTACACCCTGAAGGAGCTCGGCGTCGTGCTGTGCACGGTCGAGGAGCACGCGAAGCCCGGGGAGACGATCGGGGAGGACGTCCTCCTGCCGATCTACCTGAGCGACGGCGCGATCCACCTCGAGTACTACCCGATCGGCGGCGCGTTCAACCGGACCCTGAAGGTCCTCAAGATGCGGGGGATCCACCACGGCGAGGGCGTGTACCCGTACATCTTCGCCCGCGGCGTCGGCGCCGTCATCCGCTCCGCGCCCGTCGCGGCCAGCGCGGCGGCGGAGCGCTCCCACAAGAAGGTCTTCGAGGAGGCGTACCGCACCGCGGAGGCCCTGAAGGCCCCGCCCACGGTCCTCGCGAAGATCCGCGCGATGAGCGAGACGTGGGACTACGACTACTCGCCGGAAGAGGCCCTCCAGATCATGTTCGACACGTACGGCCTGAAGCGGTGAGCCCCTCCATGACCTCCCTCGCGGGCAAGGTCGACAAGACGATGGAGGCGGAGTCCGTCGGCCTCCTGAAGCACATGCTCGAGTCGGAGCTGAAGCGGGCCCGCCAGGAGAACGGCTTCGACATCGTCCTGTTCCTCGGGGTCGACGGGCGGATCTTCGCGAGCGACGTCCCGTGGAACCTGGACCCGAAACAGTACCGGCTCCTGAACCTCGTGAAGGGGAACCTCCCGGACATCTGCGGGCAACTGAGTTCCCAGAACCTGAAGCTCAGCGTCCAGCAGTACGACGCCGGGACGATCATCATCAGCGGGGTCGGCGACAAGGCGTTCCTCGTCTTCCTCGCGACGAAACCCCTCGAGATCCCCGCGATGGAGGGCCTTCTCGCGAACGTCCTGAACGTCTCCGCGGTGATGAAGCACCTGCTCGCCGAGCGGGGGATGTCCGACGACGAGGTCCGCGCGTACGCGCCGGAGGTCGTCCAGGAACTGAAGCGGCTCTCGCGGAGCCTGTTCGTGGAGAAGTTCGAGGAGACCCGCGGGTACAAGAAGAACATGGAGGTCCTCGCCTTCGTCCGGAAGCGGCTGCAGGCGGTGGTCGGGGTCGGTCCCCTGGAGGAGATCGTGACGATGGCGTTCAACGAGGTGGGCACGTCCGCCGCGTACATGACGGAGGCGTCCTGGGACCGGTTCCTCGAGCTCGTGATCGGGGAGGTCGAGAAGATCTCCGGGGAGTCCGTCGCGGAGAAGGCCCGGCGGGAGTGGGTACCCGAGGTGCGCCGCCTCATGAAGTCGTTCGTGTGAGGAATCCGGAGGGAGCTGGGCCCGCCATGTTGGACGTCGCGCTCGTGTCGCTGATCGAGGACCTCATCGAGAAGGCCGGCGCGGACGGCGTGATCGAGTTCTGGCAGCGGGTCGGCGAGAACCTCGCGAACCGGATCGGCAAGGAGGCGTACATGGGCTGGACCTCCTTCAACGTCGCCGTGCGGGAGGGGCGCACCGCATACAGCATCGAGGGGGACGTGACCCCGCTCACGGACATGGCGATCCCGGACGTCGACGGCGACGTGGTCGGCTACATCTACGCGATGAAACAGTGCTGCTACTACCCGACCGCGATGCGGGTCCGGTACACGGTCGGCCGCCTCAGCACCGCGGACCGCGCGGTCGCCCAGGAGTACAACGAGAACTTCCACAACATCGCGTGGTGCAACTTCTGCGTGTTCCACGAGCGGTTCCGGGAGGAGGTCGCGAAGAACATCGCGGTGGCCGGGAACCCGCTCGAGTGCCTGCTCCTCGCGACCCGCGGCTTCGACGGCGAGGCCCGGATCTCGGGGAAGAACCTCGCGAAGATCAACATCAACCCGGAGCACGTCCGCGCGCTCCTGAGGAACTACGAGTGCGTCTACGCCCTCACGATGCGGGGGGCCCGCCTGAAGGAGGGGTGACGTGGAGTCGATGGAGCACGGCCGGGTCATCGACAGCAACCCCTTCGTGGACATCGCGACCCACCTGTTCCTGGAGGACCTCGCCTCGAAGGTCGGGGTGGTCCGGGGACGAGTTCCTCGACGCACTGAAGAACGGGCACTCGATCCTGAGCTCGTTCGAGGACGTCCACGCGGGGACGAAGCACTGCATGGCGACCCGCCGGTCCCCGTTCGAGCGGGGATGGAGGGAGTACGCGAAGCGCGTCGGCGCGTTCTCCAAGGTCCACCGGGAGGTCGCGGACTACTACAACGCGAAGGTCAAGCCGACCGCCGTGAACTCGCTCCACATCATCCTGCAGACGTTCCGCGACGCCGCGTCGAAGCGGATCCGGGTCGGCGGGAAGCCGATGCGGTACGAGCAGATCGCGACGGTGTGGGTGGACGGGGAGCGGAAGGTCGCGGCGGACGACCGGCTGCCCTCCCTCCTGAAGCGCGCGGGGATCACGAAGACGCGCCTCGGGATGCTCCTGCGGAACAACGCGGACGTGTGGCTCCTCACGACGGACTAGGTCAGCGCCGCCGGCGCAGGCCGCGGATCACCGTGGCCGAGACGCTCACCGTCGCGAGCATGATCACGATCGCGTACGGCCACGTGAGCTCCCAGTCCTTCTTGTAGAACACATCGACGACGACGACCTCGCCCTTGTCCTGCTCGATCACGCCGTTCCGGTTCAAGTCCGCCTCGACGCGGACGGTGTGGGTCCCCGGAGTGATGCCGACGGGGAGCCAGGTGAGCTTCGCCGTGCCCGTCGCCTTGGGCTCGATGCGGGAGATGTCCGTCGTGCCGACCGCCTTGCCGTCCACGAAGAACTTCACGGGCACGTTCACGGCCGCGGACCCCCCGTCGTTCCGGAACGTCGCGGCGAGGACGATCGGCGTGATCACGGTGATCGCCCGAGTCACGGTCGCCTTCTCGCTCCGGGGGCCGGCGGTCGAGGTGATCTCCACGACGAGGGTGATCGTCTGCTCCTTCGCGGGGGCGGTGACGTTGAACCGGAACTGGCCCGAGGCGTTTCCGTTGCGGGTCTGCGGGGACGCCGGGAGGGGCGTCCCCCCGGTGACGTCGGGGCCCGTGATCCAGAACCGGATCGTGAAGTTCCCGTTCGACTCCGCCGCGGGCCCGCCGCTCGCGTTCAGGAAGAACATCGAGCTCGCTCCCGGCGCGAGCGCGGTCGCCCCGCCGAGGACGCCCGTGACCGGCGTCTGCCCGGCCGCCCGCGGGGCGCCCGCGAGGACGACCGCAACCGCAAGCGTCAGGAGCGTTGCCGCGAGGACGGTGCGGTTCACCGCGACCGCCTCCGGCGCATCGTGAGCAGCGCGCCCGCCGCAAGGCACGCAACGATCGTGATGATGACGGAGAGGAGCGGGTACGGCAGGTCCTGCGTGATCACGATGTTCGGCCCGGTGGCGTCGATGCGCCCCCCGGCGCCGAGCACGGGCAGGTCGAGGCGGAACTGCACCGTGGACTCGAGGGCCTGCAGGTCCTCCGCGAACGCCTTCACGGTCGCGGCCGCTCCGCCCCCGCCGCCCGTGCTCTCGAACACGATCGTGACCGTGCGGGTCGCGTTCCCGTCGACGCTGAAGTTCCGGATCTCCGGGAGACGGTCCCCGCCCGTGGGGGGCGCGAACCGGGCGACCCATCCTCGGGCCGCCAGCTCCGAGAGGTTCGGGATCACGAGCGCGAGGTTCTCCTTCAGGTTCCCGCGGTTCGAGATCGTGAGCGTGTAGTTGAGGAACCGTCCGTCGAAGGTCGGCGTCGCCGTGGAGAGGGTCAGGGACACGCTCCGCCTCGCGAGGATGCCGATCTGGACGATGACGCTCGCGGACACGGAGGTGTCCGCGGCCGGCCGCGCGGTGATCGTGAGGTCCGGGTGGTCCACGAGCGCGTCCGCGGGGGCCGCGATCGTCACGGAGACCTGGGTCGAGTTCCCGCCGTTCCCGAAGCTGAGCCGGGGTCGCGTGGGACTGAACGTGAACGTCCACCCGGCGGGGACCGTGGAGAACGCGTACTCGTCCTCGGAGTTCCCCGTGTTCGTCAGCACGATCGCGTACGTCACGGAGGCGCCCGCGGGGATCGTCGTCTTCTGGCCGCTGTCCCACGTGATCTTGAGGCTCCGGCGGGCGACCCGGTCCAGCGCGAGGTTGAGCGGGTCCGGCGGCCCCGTCAGGACGAGGGTCGTGGGCTTCGCGTACGCGATGACGATGCCGTTCTCCACCGTCGTCGTGCGGGCGGTCACCGCATACGTCGCGGGCGGCAGCACGACCGCGTAGGCCCCGGTCGCGGCATCGGACTTCACGTGGACGTCCGCGGCGGCGGAGAACACGAGGTCGGCGGACACCCGGACCCCGGCCTTGTACGTCGTCACCCCCGTCACCGCGAAGGCGGGGACGAGGGGCACATCGAAGGCCGCGTCCGCCCCTTGGTCGACCGAGAGGGTCCCGAGGAACGCCCAGGCCCCGCCCACCGCGACGGCGTGGACGCTGTACGATCCCGGCTGGAGGGCGGTCGCGTACGCGCCATCCGCGGCGGCGGTCGCCGTCCCGTTCATCGCGCCCGTCGAGTGGGCGAGGAACGTCACCGTGGCCGCGACCCCGGCCCCGCTGCGCGTGACCCGGCCGCTCACCGTGGAGTTGTCGAGTGTGCGCGTCGCGGCGACGTCGTACGCCTCCCCTGTCGCGCCAACCGGGACCGAGAGACTGCCGGAGAACGAGACCCGGACGAACCGGAGGACGCCGGCGATCGTCATCGTGGTCCGGTCGTCCACGGAGACGGTGAACCCCCCGTCCGGCACGGCGACGCGGTACGTCCCCGCGGGCCCGCTCAAGGCCCGGAACACCCCGCCCACGTCGCGGGTGAACACGACCGTGACGGGTTCCGTGGAGACCTGGCCGTCCACCGTGACCTGGCCGGAGACCGCGGTCGCGTGGACGAGAGGCATCGACAGGTCGACCGGGCCGGTGATCGTCTCCGTGCCCGAGAAGATGAACGTGTCCGGCCCTTGGGTCCGGTTCGCGTACACCGTGTACGTGCCCGTCGCGACGTACGTCGAGAAGCGCCCCGCCGTCGTGTCCACGACGAGGTCGTCGGGCCCCTCGAACGTCACGGGGACGTCCACGAGGCTCCCGAAGAACGTGACGGACCCGGTGACCCTCGCCCGCTGGACGACCGCCATGTCGTGGACGAGCATGCCCTGCCCCACGTCGAGGGTCAGACGCTCCACGGCAGCGGTCTGCCACCGGAGGGCGTCGGAGCCCGCGCTCACGTTGTCGTCCACGATCGCCTGGTACTCGCCGGGGGCGAGGGACGCGGAATAGCCGCCCTGCAGCGTGATGACGGCGTCCTGGGTCACGCCCCCGCTGCCGACGGCGAGGAACACGATCGCGACGGCGGTCCCCGTCAGGGGGGCCCCCTGCCACCGGAGGACGCCGGAGACGGTGACGTTCCGCGCGACGAGCGGGATGTCCCGCGGTGCGAAGAGGCTCGAGACGGAGGACGGCCCGCGGGACACCGGGTCGAACCCGCGCGCGTCGATGTCCATGCGGTACGTCTTCGCGCCGTCGAGGGGGGCGGCGAAGCTCCCGTTCGCGGGCGTCACGAGGGTGAGGACCTGGCCCGCCGCGTCCGTGAGGGTCACCCGCGCGCCGGCGACGCCCTCGGAGGCCTCGCGGACCCCGTCGCGGTTCACGTCGCGGAACACGAAGCCGGTGGACACGGTCCGGAGGTGGAGGGGCAGGTCAAAGGTGGTGGAATCGGTGAACGTCCTCCGCTCCTGGAACGCGTTGGACCCGAGGATCGCCTGGACGTCGTAGGTGCCCGTGGGGACGTCGACGACGTACGCGCCGAAGTTGCTCGTGCGGGCGAGGAGCACGTCCCCCGCGTCGTTGCGGAACGTGACGGCGGCACCGCGGGAGACGTTCGCGCGGTTCCCGGAGTACGCGACCCCGCGGACCTCCGCCGCCGCGGAGAAGACTGCGGTGAACGGGATCGTGGAGCCGCGCGACACGTCCACGGTGGCGAGGGCGGCGAACAGGTCCGTCCCCCGATAGTGGCGGCCCGTCACGGACCATCGCCCCACGGGGAGGGCGGCGGAGTAGCGGCCGGAGGCGTCCGAGGTGACGAGGCGCGTGAGGGACCGGTCCTCCAGGTTCGTGAACGCGACCGTGGCGAAGGGCTGGACGTTCCCGCCCACGAACGTCGTCCCCTGCAGGGTCCCGCCGGGGTACGCGGTCAGGTTGAACCCGGTGGCGCTCGTCGCCCCGAGGGTGAGGATCGCCGGAAGGGACGACAGGTCCCCCGACGTCGCCGTGAGCTCGAAGTCGCCCGCGAGGAGCCGGCGGACCAGATACGCGCCGCTGGCGTCCGCGGTCGCGCGCAACGTCGTTCCGTTCGTCCGGTCGATCGCGACGACCTCCGCGCCCGGGACCGCGGCCCCGTCCGTCCGGCGGACCGACCCCGCGATCTGGAGCCCCGGCACGGCGAGGTCCTGCGCGAGCCCCGCCGCCGGGACGTTGAGGCGGGCGAGTCCCACCGTCCGGCCCGAGGTCGTGACGTTCACGTACGTCGACCCCTGGTACACGTCGCGGAGCTCGTAGCGCCCGGCGGGGTCCGCGGTCGTCGTGTTCGCGACGCTCAGGGCCTGGTTCTGGATCCGCACGGTGGCGCCGGCGAGGGGCGGGTCCTGGCCCGCGTCGAACTGCCCGTTCCCGTTCGTGTCCAGGTACACCCGGCCGGACAGGGTCGCGGCGGGGAGCGTGATGTCCCGGGTGATCTTCCAGTCCGGGACCCCGTCGCCGTCCGCGTCCACGTCCCGGCGCATCGCGGCGTCCTCGGTGACGACAAAGGAGAGGGTCTTGAGGGGAGTGGCCCCGACCATCGTCCGGGGGTCCACGGCCCCGGTGGAGAACGTGACCCCGACCTTGCCGAACGGGGCGAGCACGGAGTACCGTCCCTCGGCGTCCGTCGTCGCCTCGTCGTGCGGGACCCCGAGCTCGTCCGCGACGGTGACGTGCACCCCGGGGACCGGCGTCGCGCCGCCCACGGTGACCGTCCCGTTCACGAACGCCCCGTCATAGTACCGCGCGAAGAGCACACCCTGGCTGTACGTGGCGGCGGGGGAGAAGTCGACGACGCCGGTCGCCTTTCCCGCGCTGATGTTCTGCTGGAGCGCGAGGGCGTCGAACGTGTTCATCGCCCGCCATTCCTGCGTGTGGTTCTGGGTGTCGGTGAACGGGTTGTAGTACGCGGTCCGGTAGACGACGCGCCAGTGCGTGAGGTTCCAGGCGGGCAGCGGCCCCAGGGGCTGGGCGTTCGTCCCCGAGAGCCCGGGGATCCCGTCGTCCGCCTTGCCGACCTCGAGGGGCTCGAACCCGGCGTACACGCGGTAGAAGAACGAATGGTAGAACATCGGCTTGTACGTGATCTCCCCGGAGGGGTTGTCGGGCCGGTCGAACTGGCCGAGGTTCTGGATCGGGATCGTCTGCCCGCGGACGGTGACGGAGATCGAGAAGAAGTCGATCGGGAGGACGCGGCCGTCCCGCAGGTTCACGACGCGGTGGTCCGAGAGCTTGATCGGCGCGTAGAAGATCCCGGTGTTCGACCCGCTCGTGGGGAACAGCCGCGAGTCCACCGCGAAGTACCCGATGTCCTTCCCCGTCGCCTCCCGGATCGCCCGGTAGAGGTCCGCCTGGTGGTCCGTGTCGAGGGTGGAGGTGAGGATGTCCCCGGCGTAGATGTAGAGCGCGTTCTCCGCCTGGATGTTGTCGTCGTAGTACCCGTACCGGAACGGGTTCGACTTGATCGTGGCGGCGAGGGTGTCCGGCTCCCGGTAGGCGATGAGGAGGGTGTCCGGGTCGATCCCGAAGGACGCGATCGCCGCTCGAACGGCGGGGGAGAAGGCCCGCCCGTGGCCCCAGTAGTCCCCCTCGATGAGCCGCAGGCTCAGGAGCGCGATCACTTCGTTCTCGCTCTGCGCGGAGATCACGTTGCCGGCGAGGTGGTAGCCGTTCTGGAAGTTGTCCGCGACGGTCGGGTGGTCCCCGCGGTCCGCCGCCTCGAACCCGTAGTCCCACCAGCTGAGGAACGCGGGCCGCTGAGCGGCCGCGACCTCGGTGTCCTGGGTGGAGAACCACTTCCAGGCGGCGGGGAAGTACTGCTTGTTCTCCGGCAGGGAGAAGCCGAAGGCCCCCAGGTAGAACGAGTTCCGGTTCTGGGTGAGGGACGCGTAGTTCGCGGGCCGGAGGAAATCGGGGGTGAGCGCGTAAATCTGCTGGTCGTACGCGTACTTGTCCTCGTACGGGATCGACGCGTCCACCGCGTACCAGACGTTCGGCAGGATGAACACGAACACGATCAGGATCGCGCCGATGACGTGGCGGGGCTTCACGCTCTTCCGGATCGCCGCCCGCCGGCTCCCCGCCGCGACGCTCGCGTACGTCCGCTTCATCCCGTCGAAGTCGAGCCGCTGGATGATCAGGCCGATCGCGTACCCGGCGGTCGCGGCGAACGCCGGGCTCGCGTTGAAGATGAACCGGGCGGCGGCCTGCGCCATGATGATCGCCGCGAGGGTCCACACGACGACGAACAGGTACGCGGTCTGCGTGCGCTTGCCGCTGACGGACTGCCACAGGAGGTAGACGAGGGCGCCCCAGCTCAGGAAGTACGTCCCCCATCCGAAGGAGAGGATGATTTGGCTGATTGGCGGGGCTTGCGCCTCGGCGATCGTCTCGTACAGTTTCGTCTGCACGAAGTACCCGGCCCCGCTCACGAACGCGTTCGCGAGGGAGGGGTTCAAGAGCGTCCCGACGCCGAGGGCTATGCTCGAGGCCCCGAGCACGGTGGGCAGGACGAGGGCCCACGGGTAGTCGCGCGAGACCGTGAGGAGGAGGGCGAGGCCGATCGCGGCGCCGAACAGGTACGCGGGGACGTCGAACCAGACCTTCACCTGGTTCATCTCGAAGTACCAGGGGGCGGCGATTAGTAGCGCGGTGGCCATCGTGATCCCGAAAGCGACCGTGATCCCCAGCGTGTCCTTGTTCCGGATCCGGTGGAAGAACAGCTGGAACACGAAGTACACGAGCAGGATGATCGGAGCGTACGCCCACCCCTGCCATGTGAGGGCGACGGCCGCGACCGCGATGCCGGACAGGAGGCTGTACAGCACGGCCGCGCGGTTCTCCCGGAAGAAGAGCCCGAGCCCGGCGCGGATCGCCGACGCGCTGCGCCAGGATTCCACCCACCGCTTCTCGTTCAGGGTGGCGAGGGCCCGGAAGAAGAAGAAGTACCCGATGACGACGAAGAAGAGCACGAACGCGTCGTGGTCCGAGTTGCTCGCGACGGACCGCTGGAGGTGGCCCGGGGAGACCGCGAGGAGGAACGCCGCGATGAGCCCGGCCCGGCGGTCGAACGCCTCCTTCACGAGCGCGAACAGCGGGAAGATCGTCAGGGACCCGAACAGGGCCGTCGTCAGGATGAACGAGAACGTGATCGCGTCCCACGGCGTCGCGAACGCGGGGGAGATCACATACCCGGACAGGAGGGCCCACCACTGGAACAGGGGCGGGCGCGGGTTCGTCAGCCCCAAGGGGTAGTTCAGGAGCGGGTCGAACGTGAGCTGGTGCCCGGTCTGGTACGCGTACCGGATGATCGCCTCGTGGTAGAACGAGTCCGAGCCGCCGGAGTACAGCCGGTCGGGCATCGCGGCCCCGTACACGAAGTACGTCCGGAGGAAGAACGCGAGGCCGAAGATCATCAGCAGCGCGGCGAGCGTGGACCAGTTCTTTCTCAGCCAGTGCTCCTCGTCCGCCACACCTTCGTCTCCCGCGATGGCGCCCCGCCTAGGCGGGGCCCGTATATAGCACTACGTCCGGTCCCATGGAGGGCCGGGACGGAACCGCGAGTAGAGGTGGGCGGGTCAAGAGGCTTTTGGCACAGGGCTCGAACCCCTTCCCTCCCGGGAAACCCTTAAGCGAACGGTGGTGGATGGGCCGCGCGGATGAAGCGGGACCTCATGGAGATCCTCTGCTGTCCCGTGTGCAAGGGGGACCTCGAGCTTCGGGTCTCCGTCGAGAAGGACGAGGTCGTGGAGGGCGTGCTGCGGTGCGCGTCATGCAACCATGAATACGAGATCCGGGACGGGATCCCGAACCTCCTCCCCCCGGACTTCAAATGAACTCGGCCTGCGTCGCGCGGATCTCTTCCGCGTTCGCGGCGAGGGCGTACGCGCGCAACGGCTCGGCGTTCAGCGCGAGGAACTGAAGGCCCCAGCCGAACTTCGAGAGGAGTTCCTCCGCCTGCGCGGGGTGCCCGAGGATCCAGAGGGCCCCGGCGAAGGCCTCCACGCTGGAAAGCAAAAGCGGCTTCCCGTAGTTCACGGGGTTCGCTGCGAGCAGGTACGGGAGCGCACGCGAGGGGTGTCGGGGGATGCGGGGCACGGGCCCGCGTCGCCACGAACTGTCGACGACCGCGAGCCCGTGCGCGTCGGTCCCCTCTCGATCCTCCGCGGAAAGGAGGCGGTCCCCCTCCGGATGGAGCACGACGGCCCCCTTCGGAAGCCACGTGGGCCGCGCGGCCCGCTCGACGAGCCCGAACCGCAGCAGCTTCCGGGCCGTGCAGCGCTTCGGATCGCATTGCTCGAGGGTCAGCGCGACGAGTCGGACGCGCGCGACGGGATACTTCGACAACTGAACCACGCATGTGGAAAGCGCTTAAATACGAATATATGATTGGGCACGTTCGGAATTGGGGGAGGAGCATGTCTTCTCCTTCTCCATTGGGAGGAGATTCGATGTCGTCGCGTAGAGGTGGCTATGGTGGAATTGCGATCGTCTTTCTAATCGCCGTCGTCGCGGTCGCGCTGCTCGCGCTCTCCGCGGCAGGCTCGGCGGCCGCCGGCGTCCCGGGCACGCCCGCGCCGACCGGCGCGCGCCCGCCCGTGTTGACGGGGGCGCAGATCCCGTCTCAATACCGACTCCACATCGGCGGGGCCGTCCCGCTGACGGGCTTGGGGTCCACGCCGACACCGGCGTCGCGATTCGATTCGGGACCGGGGCCTACGGACCTCCCGTTCGCGCCGAACGTAGCGGTCTGGACGGACCCCGCGCCGCAGACCCGCCCGACGGAGGGCAGGGACACGATGGGGCGCACCTACGTCGCCTTCCAGCACGAGGTCTCGCCGACGAACCACGACCTGTACGTCGCATGGTCCGACGACGACGGAGCGACGTGGAGCGCGCCGGTCGCGGTCGCGAACACGGCCGCGGACGAGACGAACCCGAACCTCATCGTCACGGTGGGGGACCGCCTCACGGTCTTCTTCCAGCAGGACGGCAACCAGCAGGCGTTCGCGTACGCGTACTCGACGAACCGCGGCGCGTCGTGGACGATCCAGCCGATCAACACAGGAGCGATGCTCACCCGCAACGAGTACCCGTCCTTCGTCGCGAACGGCGCGGGCGCGTACGGGATGTACGGGACGTGGTGCACGCAGCCCCAGTGCGTGACGGGCCCGAACCCCGCCGGCGCGTGGACGATCCTGATGCTCTTCAACCCCGACGTGAGCTCCGCGTCCACGTGGCAGGGGATCTACTTCGGCCAGCCCTCGGACGTCGAGCTGTTCCACCCGTCCTCCGCGATCAACTCCGGGAGCGGGGACCTCGACGGCGCGATCGAGATCGAGATCGTCGACGACACGGCGTGGGACCTGACGTGGTTCCGCTATAACCCCACGGGCGGCTTCTTCTCCCAGGACGGGTTGATGTGCGGGACGTTCTGCCCGTCGAATGACTTCGTGTGGCCCTCGATCACCGCGGACGGCAACCGCGCCGTGACGGGTGCACACTTCTTCAACTCCAACCTGGGCGCGGCGAACGTCATCCTCGCGGTGTACTCGACGAACACGCCGGGCGGCGGCGCGACGTGGCAGCTCGTGAACGCGAACCAGGGGACGATCGACTCCGCCACGGTGGACCAGAAGTACCTCTCCCTGGACATGAAGGGGACGCAGGTGCAGGCCGCGTACTGGAAGGCGAACGCAATCTGGTTCGTCCTCGGCATCAACACCGGCGCGACGTTCCAAGCCCCCGCCCGCGTGAGCGACAACACGCCCGCCACGGCGATCGAGGTCCAGCACGCCGTCGTCGTGAAGAACTCCACGGCCGCAGGTCCCCTCGTCGCGTGGCACGACAGCCGGGACGGGAACGCGAACATCTACTTCGCGGGGCTCCAGCGGTTCACGATCACGATCGCGACGAACCCCTCGCCGCTCAACGTGAGGTTTGACGGTGCGGCCACCTGGACGTCCTCGCCGGCGAGCCAGCGGTTCCCCGCGGGCACGACGCACACGATCGGGGCCCAGAGCCCGCAGCCCGGCGGACCCGGCGTGCAATACCTGTTCACTCAATGGAACGACGCCGTGACGAACAACCCGAGGACGATCTCCATCAACGCCGACACGACGTACACGGCGACGTTCGTGACCCAGTACCAGATCACGATCGCGACGAACCCCGTGGGCCGGTCCGTCACGGTGAACGGCGGGCCTCAGTTGGGCCCCTACGTGTTCTGGTGCACGGCCGGCCAGACGGCGTCCCTCGACGCCCCCAGCCCCCAGACCGTGTCCCCCACGAGCCAGTACCGGTACCAGTCCTGGAGCGACGCCGGGGCACAGGCCCACGGCATCGCGTGCGACCAGTCGAAGACGGTCACCGCGAACTTCGTGCTCCAGTACCAGGTGACGATCGGGACGAACCCCGCCGGGCGGGACGTCGTCGTCGCGAGCGTCACGCGGACGGGCCCGTACACGTTCTGGTGCGACGACGCCTCCTCGGTGGGCCTCGACGCGCCGACCCCGCAGGCCACGGCGCCGAACACGCAGTACCGGTTCGACACGTGGAGCGACAATCTCCCGGCGACCCATTCGATCACGTGCTCGTCGTCGACGACGATCACCGCGAACTTCGTCCTCCAGTACCAGATCACGATCGCGACGAACCCGGCGGGCCGTGCGGTCACGGTGAACGGGAACCCGCAGACGGGCCCCTACGCGGCATGGTACGATCAGGGAGGCAACATCGGACTCCTCGTGCCCTCGCCGCAGACCGCCGGCCTCGGCACCCGGTACTCGTTCTCGGCGTGGAGCGACGGGAACACGAACCCCTCCCGGACGATCCTCGCGGACCAACCCAGGACCCTCACCGCCGTGTTCACGACGGAGTACTTCCTGACGATGTCCGCCGTCCCGGTGGGCACCGTGAGCCCCGGGAACGGATGGCACCCCGCTGATGATATCGTGCCGATCACGACGACCGGGCCCGCGGACGGCCTCACGGACCGCTACCGGTTCGACCGGTGGTCCGGGGACCTCACGTCCTTCGCGACGTCCACGACGATCACGATGAACGCCCCGAAGACCCTCACGGCGACCTGGGTCCACCAGTTCAAGATCGAGGTCCAGTCGAACGTGATCGGCGCCTCGATCACGGTGGACACCGTGCCGACCCCCACGCCGATCGTCGCGTGGTGGAACGCGAGCTCGACGCACACCCTCCAGGCCCCGGTCAGCATCACGATCGGGACAAACGAGCGCTGGAACTTCGCCACGTGGACCGGCGGCGGGAACAACGCCGTCTTCACGTTCGCCGTCTCCGGGCCCGCGACGTACTCGGCCCAGTACACGCACCAGTTCCTGATCACCCTGACGACGAGCCCCGGGACGGGCCCGACGGTCATGGTGGACAGCCAGCCGTACACGGGCGCGCCGCTCTGGTGGGACGAGGGCACCACGCACTCCTTGGACGCCGGCTCCCAGCCGCAGTCCGGCGGGACCGGAATCCGGTACGTGTTCCAGCAATGGTCGGACAGCACCTCCTCGCCGGCGGCCCGGACGTACTCCGTCTCTGCCGCGGCGACCGTGACGGCGACGTACCGCACGCAGTACTTCCTCACGATCACGTCGGCGTATCCCGCGTGGTCCTGCACCGGGGCCGTCGCGACGATCGCGACCGGGTGCTGGTTCAACGACGGGGACAGCGCGGTGGTCACCGTGGGGACCGCGTACCAGTCCGGCGGGACGAAGTTCGCGTTCACGGGCTGGTCCGGCGACGCCACGGGCGCGGGGAGCGCGACGGTCTCGATGGACCAGCCGCGGAGCATCACCGCGGGCTGGCGCGAAGTGTCCTTCGTCGAGGAGTACGGGGTCTACCTCGGGCTCCTGATCGCGATCATCGTCGCGATCGTGCTCATCCTGCTATTCCTGATGATGCGGCGCAAGAAGCAGGCGCCCGCGATGCCCGCGGCCCGGGCCCCGGCGGCCCAGGCGACGCAGCAGATGGGCGGGACGAAGGCGTGCCCCGCGTGCGGAATGGAGATCCCGGCGGGCGCGACGACGTGCCCGGTGTGCGGTTCAGCGGTCTAGGCGAGCGACGTCCCCGCGGATGCGGGGACCCTTTCCCTTTCGTCCCGCGGTCCCACCGCAGGTTTTTCTATTTCCCAGGCCTTCCTTTCGGGTGCCACCGTGATGACAAGGTCGACGCTGACCCCGTGATGAATGATGGGCGATCTGAGTGGCCGCGTTTGTCAACCCGGTCCGGCCCGTCCCGCGCTACCTTCTTATACGGCCCCCCGAGATGGGGGACCGGGATGCACGCATGGTGAGCGGGTTCGACATCATCGGCCAGAACCGGACCCTCCAGATCCACTGGGGGAAACGGATCGTCGCCTTCGCGATCGACTGCCTCGTCGTGCTCGCTCCCGTGTGGACCGTCCTGTTCCTGCTGGGGGACCGGCGGGTCGCCGCGTACGGGGTCGTCTCGGGCGTGGCGTACTTCGCGTACTCGACGGTCGCCGAGGGGATCTGGCGGAGGACCGTGGGCAAGACGATCGCGGGCCTCGAGGTCCGCCCCGTCGCGGGGCCGATGACCCTCGGGAAGGCCGCCGTGCGGAACGTCCCGAAGCTGTTCTGGTTCCTGTTCCCGCTCCTCGACACGATCGCGGGCCTCCTCGTCGAGGGCGACCCCCGCCAGCGGTTCTCGGACCGCATCCTCGGCACGACCGTCGCCCAGTCGTCGCTCATCCACGTCCGCTTCCACCGCGTCGAGGCCCCGCAGTAGACCAGTCGTTAAATAGCGAAGCGCGGATGCGCGCGCGGGTGGCCCCGTGCTGTTCATCGTCCAACTGAAGGTGATTCCCGGCCAGCTCGAGGAGGCGACCCGCCTCTTCAAGCACCCGAAGATCCCCGCGAACATCGTGCTCCACGAGTTCCTCGGGCTCCTCGGGAAGCCGGACGCGGTCGCGATCTTCGAGGCGCCGGACGCCGTGACCGCGGCGGACTTCACGATCCAATTCGGCCGGGTCGCGGATGTCGTGACGTCCCTCGCGATGCCGATCGAACAGTTCAAGTGGACGTCGTGAGGCCTTCGCGAAGGGCGCGGGCGGGCCTATCGCAACGTGTCGATCGCGAGGATGGACCGGTCGTCGGAGAGGTCGAGGACGCTCCCCTGCGGATGCGCCACCCGGTCGATCAACAGGCGGTCCCCGGGCTGCACGTCGGGGTTCGCGGGGGTGCCCTTCTCGTACTGGACGCGGAGGACGGACCAGCTTGCCGCCGTGAGGTTCTCGAGGGAGGTCCTTGGCACCGTGATCGCGCCCGAGCCGTCCCGGAGGACGACGAACACCTCGGAGGGGAGCTTCGAAGGGGGGAAGGTCAGGAAGCGGACGGACCAGTTCCCCCCGTCCTGCGAGATTGACAGGTCGACCCTCTCCACCGGCGACGGGGACCCGGAGAACCGGATCAGGACGAGGTAGAGGAGGACCACGAGGAGGACCACGACGGCCACCTTCGCGAGGTTCGCCACGAGGTGGGGCCCGCGGGGCCGATCGTCCTCGACGGGCGGTACGTCCGGCATTGGTCACCCTCGAGCGCTGTCCGGACGAACGGTCCGGGCGGTATAAAGTCCCGGGTCCCGGGAAGGACATCCGTCCGGTGGAGGCGACGAGAGGGTGGCCTGGGCAAGAAAGAAAATGAAGAAAGAAAGGGAAGAGGGACGGGTCGTTCTTACAACGTGCCCGTCCACAGGACCGTCTGGCCGTCCGCGATCGTGATCGACATCCCCGTCGTGTAGCTCAGGGTCTTCGAGATCGTGATCACGTCGGACACCTTCAGCTCCGTCTGCGGCGCTCCGCCGACCGGCAGGTACTGAACGCCGCCACTAGCGGTCTTCAGCGTCTGCAGGGTCGCCTGGCCCGGCGGGTTCGCGACCGAGGAGTTGCTCGGCCACCGCATCAGGAACGTCGTCGTCGTCAAGGCGTGGGTCGAGGGCACCGTCACGATCGACAGCACCCAGTTCGACGACGTGTCCTGGCGTTGGACCCGGATCGTCTGGGGGCCGCCGCCCGGGCCGGTCAGCAGACCGGACACCATCACGTACAGGACGGCCGCCAGCACCACGGTGATCGCGACCATCAGGATCGTCGCGATGACCGGAGACACCGCACTCTCGTCCTTCCGGACGAGGCGCACATTCTTCATGGTTTTGTCCTCCTGCGGCTATTCGCCGCTCGGCGGCCAGTTAAGGTCATAGCGTTTAAACCTTTCCGTTTGGTTCGTCCTCCCTGATAACGTGATAATAATGCCGAAGTGATAATAATGCCCGGATTGACGCGCGGCACGCCCCGCCGCCCTTAGAAGACGCGGGTCGCGAGCACCTTCGAGTCGTCGCTGATGGCCATCGTGTACCC
>VBMI01000103.1:1888-5532 GCA_005878955.1 Methanobacteriota archaeon | reverse complement strand
CGCGTCCCTCCTGTACCTCTTCCTCACGATGCGGGTCGAGGCGGGCGCGCCGCCCCTCCGGTTCTCGTGCTACAAGTGGCCCGTGTACGGGGCCGTGAACGTGTTCGGGAGCCTGGCGATCGCGGCGTACTTCCAGGGCCTCGCGGCGGGGAACCCGAGCCTCGACGCGCTCACCCTCGGCCTCGTCGTGAAGATGACCCTCGTCCCCGTCCTCGGGGTCCTCGCGTACCGGGACCTCCTGGACCGGTTCCCGAACTGGGCCCGGCTCCCGGTGGCGGGCGTCCCCGTGTACGTCCCCCCGGCGGTGCCCGCCGCGCGCCCACGCCCGCGGATCCACATGCCCCGGCGGGTACACGCTCCCGCGCGCCCGATTCCCCCGCCGCCCTCGCCGGAGAACACAATGCGGCTCCCACCGCCGCCGACGGACTGACTCAGTACTTGACCACCGTCAGCCCCGTCAAGGCCGCGAGATCGCTGAAATGCGATACGTTGCGGGTGACGATTCCATCGCACCCTGCCCGGAGGGCGATCGCGGCTGTGAGGGCGTCCGCGACCACGTCTCGGCCCCGGCGCCGGAGCTTCCCCCCGAGTTCCGCCGCCTTCGAGGCGTCGTCGAGGGTCATGGGAAGAAGGACGAGCCGGGCGAGGACCTTTGCGTAGAGGTCGAGGAGCTTTTGGCCGTGGTCCGGATTCCGGACGGAATGCGCGCCCAGGAGGGCCTCCCATATGTTGAACACCGTGGTCGCGAGGACGTCCCCACGGCCTTCCAAGTCTTCCGCGAGCCCCCTCGTCTCGTCGGGGTGTTCGACGATGTCGATGAGGAACGTCGTATCCAGGCACTTTCACCGCGCGCCCAACCTGGCGTCAATCCGGCGGCGGTTCTCCCGCACCGAGCGTGCGAAGCCCGTCTTGCCACGGAGCTCGGGATGGAGGCCGATGACCTCCGAGAGTCTCCCGCCTTTGCGCGCGAGACGGAGGACGGCGTCCGAATAACTCTCGGTCCCGAGCTTGTGCCGCCGGAGGACTTCGTAGGCCTCGTCGGAGAGGCTGACTCTCTTCGTCATCGGAGTCAATGAATGTGCGCACAGATACCAGAACTTTCCGCTTCTTGGCGCGGAGGTGCTTCGAGAGAGCCGCGAGGGGGGCCTCCGGACTGGACACAACCCGAGCCCGCGTTTGACGGACCCTTTAAATCTAAGGATTCCTTATGTGCGGTCGTGGAGTCGTACATCGGCAAGGTCAGCTCCGCCGGTCAGCTCACGCTCCCGAAGAGGATCCGGAAGGCCCTCGGGCTGAAGGGGAGCGAATACGTCGAGGTCGCCCTCCTCGGGAAGGCCGTCGTGATCCGCCGTCTCCGGGAGGAAGACGAGCTGCTTGACACCCTCCGCCGGAAGGTCAAGAAGAGCGGCCTGACCCGGGCGCGGGTGCGGGAGCTTGTGGACGAGGCGGGACGGAAGGCGTGGAAGAAACGGTACGGCCAAGCCGCCCGTTAGCGCCAGCGGCGCGACGATCCACGATTCTACCAATGAGGACGTTGCCCCATGGCGAGGTTCTTCGTGGACGCGAACACCCTCGTCAGCGGCCTCCTGTTCGAGGGGAACGAGAGCTTGCTTCTCGACCTCGCCCGCCTCGGCGTCTGCGAGCTGGTGACGAACGAGTATGTGCGGGAGGAGGTCCGGGACGTGCTCTCCCGCCCCCGCCTAGGCCTCTCGGGCGTGGAGCCGGAGGGCGCGATGGCCCTTCTCGCGCGATGGGTGACGATCGAGAGGGACCCGCCGCCGGGTCTCGTGGTGGCCGCACGGGGCCGGCTTCCCGACGAGGACGACCTGCCCGTCCTCATCGGCTTCGAGCGTTCCGGCTGCGAGTTCCTCGTGACCGGGGACCGCGACTTCCGGGAGCGGGTTCCGAAGGCCATCACGACGCGCGCCGCCATTCGGCGCGTCTTCTCCGATCTCGAGTCCGATTAGGCATTCCTCAGTGCGGTCCCGAGGATCTTCCGTTCTGCGGTCCTCAGGTGCCTCGAGAGGGCCTGCTTGGAGATCCCCACGAGTCCCGCGATACGTTCCAGGGAGACCTTCGCGGGGGACTCGTAGTACCCGAGGCGGTGCGCGAGGGCGAGGAAGTCCCGTTGGCGGGCCGTCAGGGCCGCGAGGGGCCGCAGGGTCGTGGCGGGGGCGGACTGCACCGTCCTCACCGTGTACCCGGCCCCGAGGCCGTCGAGCACCTCCCGCAGCCTTGGCAACGCGGCCTCCGAGGCGAGGAGGACCGCCTTCGCCTCCCTCCGGCCCGTTTTCGAGAGTTCGAGCGGGACGATTCCCGTCAGGTCGGACAGTCCCTTCCGCAGGGAGGCGGGGAGCCGCCACTCGATCCACGCGACGTACTCGCCCCGCTTCGGGTCCGCGGAGAGCACCTCGAACCGCTCGAGGCGGTACCGCCGCGCGATCCCGCGGGCCTCCCGCCGGACCGTCTCCGGATCCTTGAACCGCCCCCGCCGCCGCACTCGAACGAAGAGGGCGACGATTGGCGGGCGGACGGATAGGGACTGCAACACCTCGACGGAGTCGTTGTGGCGGAAGAACCGGGCGCTCAGGATTCCGAGGTCCTCGATGAGCGCGAGGGGGACCGTGAGCTCGACCCGCCGCATGGTACCGGTTGCCCTGTAAACCTATTTTGACTTATAGGCCTGCGCCGTGTTCCTGGACGGGACCGCCATGCCGAGCCAGGAGTTCCTCAAGGAGATTTCCGTGATCACGTGCGACATGCAGGGGACCGTCACGCAGTACGCCGCGGACGCGGCGGACCTGTTCGGATGGACCCCGAGCGAGGTGATTGGAAAGATGAGCGTGGCGTCGTTTCACCCGCCGGAGAACGTACCGACCCTCGTCCCGCGGCTCCTCCGCGAAGCGGTGGAGAAGGGGATCTTCGAGGAGCAGGTGACCCTCCAGCGGAAGGACGGCGGGAGGTTCCCGGCGATCCTCACGGTCCGCCCGATGTTCCGGGACGGGAAGCAGATCGGCTTCATGGGACGGACGCGGCCCTTGGCCCCGCCGAAGAAGGCGTAGGCGGGAGGGAGCCCGATGGCCGCGGCGGCGAAGCCGTTCACGCAGGAGACTTCCGTCATCGTCTGCGACATGAACGGCACCGTCGAGAAGTACGAGGCGGACGCGGAGGCGCTCTTCGGCTGGACCCGCCAGGAGGTCCTCGGGAGGATGAACGTCGGGATGTTCCACGTCCCGAGGAACGTGCCCACCCTCGTCCCGCGCCTCCTCAAGGAGGCCTCCGTCAACGGGAAATTCGAGGAAGAGGTCACCCTCATGCGGAAGGACGGCTCGACGTTCCAGGCGGTCCTCGCCGTGTACCCCGTGGTCCGGGACGGGAAGCAGGTCGGCTTCATGGGGCGCACCCGCCCCCTCGGCCCCCCGACCGCGGTCCCCGTGGGCCGCCTATGGTTCCAGGCCCTGCGGGCGCCCTTCCTGGTCGCATCGATCGTCCCCGTCCTCGTCGGGGCGCTCGCCGCCTGGCAGATTCAGTCCGCCTTCAGCCTTCCGTCCTTCCTCCTCTGCCTCGTCGGCGTCGCCTTCATCCACCTCGGGGCGAACATGGCGAACGACGCGTGGGACTTCCGGAGCGGGAACGACGCGAAC
>VBMI01000103.1:0-1876 GCA_005878955.1 Methanobacteriota archaeon | reverse complement strand
GTCGCCCTCACGTTCCTCGGGCTCGGCTCTCTCATCGGGATCTACCTGGTGATGCAGGTCGGCCTGCCCCTGTTGTGGCTCGGGGTCTTCGGCGTGGCGGTCGCGTACTCGTACGTGGGACCGCCGCTGCGCCTCGCGCACCACGGCGTCGGCGAGATCGCGGTCGGGATCGAGTTCGGGCCCGTCACCGTCCTCGGGACGTATTTCGTGCTCGCGCGGGCGTTCAACCCCGCGGTCGTCGTCCTCTCGATCACCCTCGGTCTCCTCGTGGCGGGGATCCTGTGGATCAACGAGGTCCCGGACATCCCCGCGGACAGCGCGGTCGGGAAGCGGACCCTCGTCGTGCGGCTCGGCGTCCCGCGGGCGACGACCGTGTTCGGCGGGATCATCGGGGCCGCGTATCTCGTCCTCGTCCTCGGGGTCGTCCTCGCCGGCCTGACGCCGTGGGCCCTCCTCGCCCTCTTCGCTCTCCCCCTCGCGTGGAAGCCCGTGGCCGGGCTCCAGAAGGCGGGGGCGGACCCCCACGCCCTAATCCCCTCGAACGCGGGGATGATCATGGCCACCCTCGCGACGGGGGTGCTCCTCCTCGTGGGCCTCGGGCTCCGCGCCTTGATTGCATGGCCTTGAGACCTCGACGCGCCGTGGGTCGTCGAAAAAGTTGACGAGAGGTTTGTCGCTGGGGTTTCCAAGGAAAGGTTCACGTGTCGAGTTTCGCTGCAAACGTTAGCGGTGGCGATGGCGGACTGGCACGTTGTGGACTACTGGCGCCACTGGAGGCGTTTCGACGTCCTCGCGACGGGGCTGATGCTTGGGATCTTTTCTTCGATTGCAGTCTGGGTCGGCATATCGACGCCCAATGGGCTACGGAACTTTCTCATCGTCTTCGCCGTGGCTCTGATCCTTTCGATGGTCTGGCCTCTCGTAGAGTACGACCACGCTCGCAATGCACCAACGGGCGTGCGCGTCGAGGGGTCCGTGGTTCAGATTCGATGGCGGGAGGGGCGGAGGCTTCCCGAGAAGATTCCCTTCCAGGACATCCGGAAGGCGGAAATAGGCGCAGGTTCGGCTAGCGGCATCGTATTCCACCTCGAGGGCGGTCATGCGGTCGGCCTCGGCCCGGGACTGGGATTCGATTCGGGCTTCGCCCGGGAGTTCTTGCCAACTTTCGAGGGATGGCTATTGAATTCGGGCCGGTCCCTGAAGGTGGAACGAAAGAGGCGTGCGGGCTCCGCTTTCTACGAGGCAATCGCTTCGGACGGAATCGCGAAGTAGCTCCCTTCTCGTTGCGATATGCGACTCGGCATCTATTTCTCCCGAAGCGGCGCTTTCGCTTTGGAGAGGTGGCCGTTTCTGAAGATCCTGTCCGTGAACGTCGGCCTCCCGAAGCCGGTGCCGTACAAGGGGCGGACCGTGTCCACCGCGATCTTCAAGGAGCCCGTGGCGGGCCGGATTCGCGTCCGCGCGGGCGGGCTCCAGGGGGATGCGGTGGGCGACCCCCGCGTCCATGGGGCCCCGATGAAGGCGGTCTATGGATACCCGAGCGAGCACTACGCGTTCTGGCGGCGGGAGCTCCCGGCGATGGACCTCCCGTGGGGGATGTTCGGGGAGAACCTCACGACGGAGGGCATCCTCGAAGCGGACGTGCGTGTGGGCGACCGGTACCAGGTCGGCACCGCGGTCCTCGAGGCCACGAACCCCCGCTTCCCGTGCTTCAAGCTCGGGATCCGGTTCGGGCGGGAGGACATCGAGGAACGGTTCCTCGCGAGCGGGCGGTCCGGTTTCTACTTCCGCGTCGTCCGGGAGGGGGACGTCGCGGCGGGGGATCCGATCGAACGGACGACGCCCTCGAGATCGGGCCCCACGATTGCGGAGATCG
>VBMI01000102.1 GCA_005878955.1 Methanobacteriota archaeon | reverse complement strand
TTCGCGGCCGCTTCGTAGACGTGCTTTCCCGTGTCGACCCCTCCGGTGAACGAGACCGCGCGGATGTCGGGGTGGGCCACGATGCCGTCGCCGACGACCGACCCGCTCCCGGTGACCATGTTGACCGTCCCGGGCGGGAACCCCGCCTCCTCGAGGACCTCGACGAACTTCGCCCCGCACAACGGCGTGAGCGAGGAGGGCTTGAAGACGATCGGGCAGCCCGCGATGAGGGCGGCTCCGGACTTCCAACTCGGGATCGCAATGGGGAAGTTCCAAGGGGTCACGAGGCCAACCGGGCCGACCGGCATTCGGAGCGTCAGGCACATCTTGTCCGGGAGCTCCGAGGGGACGGTCTCCCCGAACATCCGGCGCCCCTCGCCCGCCGCGTACTCGAAGAAGTCGATCGCCTCCTGGACATCCCCGCGGCCCTCCGCGATCACCTTCCCCATCTCCGTGGTCACGAGGCGGCCGAGCTCCTCCTTGCGTCGCCGGAGGATCCGTGCGGCCTCGAGGAGCATTTCCCCCCGTCGCGGGGCGGGTGTCCTGCGCCACGCTCCGAACGCGGCGCGCGCCGAACGTACGGCGGCGTCCGTATCCTCCATGGTCCCAAGGGGGAACGTCGCGAGAACCTCACGAGTCGCGGGGTTGATCGTGTCGAACCGCTTGCGGCCCTTGGGGTTGGTCCACTTCCCACCCACGTAGAACCCGTGTTCCTGCGCCACGGCGAGGTCCCCGGATTCGGATGTCGGGGCGGGATAAGACCTTTCGCGGATTATTGGCTACTGGAAGATGACGGGCGGAGCTCCTTGGAAACGATACCACCACGTCTCATTGCTGTACGGCTGCGGGTTGGATGGCCCTCGGAATCCGCCGAACAGGACGAGACGGCGCGAGCACGAATCGTACACGAGCCCGGGAGCCTCCAGGCCGCCCGGGGTCGAGGGGGGGTTCAGATTCGTCCACGAATTCGCGTTGAAGTCGTACGCCCACGTCTCATCGCTGTATGACCCGTCCCACCCGCCGAAGAGAACTACGCGATCGGCGCGGGGGTCGTACGCCATCCTTGCCCCCCACCGACCCGTGGGATGCGTGGGCGGGTTCATCCGAGTCCAGGCGTTCGCGTTGAAGTCGTAGGCCCACGTCTCGTTGTCCCGGGTGTAGGCGCCGCCAAACAGGAGGACGCGGTCAGACTCGGAGTCATACGCCATGCTGTGCGCCTGGCGCGGCGCCGGGCTTCGTGTCGGTGTGAGACGCGTCCAGGCATTCGTCTCGAAGTCGTACGCCCATGTCTCGTTGTTCTGTGTCGGGCCAGCCCCGCCGAACAGAATCACTCGATCTGCCCGACTGTCGTAGACCATTCCGAAATCGTACCTTCGCGAAGGCGGACTCGGCGGGCTCATGTTCGTCCAGGTGTTCGTCTCGAAATCGTACGCCCAAGTCTCGTTGCTGTAGACGCTCGTGAGATGGTTTCCGCCGCCGAAAAGGATCAAACGGTCCGACTGCGCATCGTAGGCGATACCCGGATGCTCGCGCCCCGAAGGCCGCGCGGACGGATTCATGTCCTGCCAGCCGTTTGTTGCGAAATCATAGGCCCATGTCTCGTTGCTCATGGGTCCGGTTGAGGGCTGACCTCCATAGAGTATCGTCCGCTCCGATTGGACGTCGTACGCCATCGCATGCGACCAGCGCGCCGAGGGGCCGCCCGGAGGACGCGCGTTCGTCCACCGGTTGTACCCGAGGCCCAGCGGGGGGACGCACGGCTTGAAGGGCGAAAACTGCTGATCGGTCCCGGAGGTCAGGTTCGCGGGTTCGCGACCGCCGGAGGCCGCATTCACGACGCCCGCGACCAGCACCAGTGAGAACAGGATTCGAGAGGCGACTTGGGAGGGATTGAACCGCCCCCGCGGGTCCCGCGCTCTCCCCCGCCACGGGGAGTGCCTGCTCGTCCCAAGATTCCCCCGCATTCTCGCAGCACGCGGAATGTGATCGTGGGGGTCTAAGGGTTTCGGCCGCGGGCTGTCGGACGACCAATATCGACCGACGAGCCCGTGCCCTCAGGCGAGTCCGTAGGGCTCGCGCGAACAGGCTCCGTGGCCGCCTATGCAGGGACCTGCCTGTACTCCCCGCGGATCAGCTTCTTCACGTACGGGCCCAGGACCTTCGCGATCACCATGTCCCCGTTCCACGACTCGAGCTGGTCCCACTGGTGGGTTTCCATGTCCTCGATGCACCGCTTGATCTGGTTCGTGAAGGAGTCCACGTTGTCGCCACCGATGATCGCCGCGAGGATCAGCCACTTCCCCCGACCGAGGAGGATGTGCATCTGGCCGAACGTCATCTCGTTCAGCTCCGCGTCCTCCGAGCGGAAGGAGTCCTTGACGAACGCCTGGACCGCGGTGAGCATCCCGCTGAGGATGTCCGAGTCCACGTCGGGCTTGAGCCGCCGCGTCTCGTGCTTGATCAGGAGCCCGTCGTTGTACAGCAGGAACACGTCGTCGATCACGGACTCTTCCGCTGGCCGCCCGGTCGCGGCGGGCGCAGGTTTCACGGCGCCCCGCTGGCGCATGAAGAGGAAGAGGAGGGACCCGCCGAGGACCGCGGCGATCAGGATCCCGATGATCCAGATCCAGTCGCCGAGACCGCCGACCGGCGAGCCCGCGGCGGTCGCGAACGGGAAGGTGTACGGGCCGCTCATCGAGTTCCCCGCCACGTCGCGCGCGCTGGAGTCGATGGACACGAAGTAGTCCGTGCCCGCAAGGAGGTCGCGGGCGGGCGTGAACGTCATCACGCGGGAGTCGGAGCGCCACGTGAAGACCCCGTTCATGTCCGGCGTGATCGAGAATGCCTGCTCGGCCGACGTCCGGTCCATCGGTTCGCTGAACGTCACAGTGATCGACGGCGTGAGGTTCGTCCCCGCGCCACGGGGCGAGCCGGTGACGACCGAAGGCCGGGTCAGGTCCAGTATCGTCCACGTATCGTTCCCACCGGGCGCGGGCTCGACGTTCCCCGCCCGGTCCACCGCGAGCGAACGGAAGGCGTACCGATGCCCGTCGGTCCCGAAGAAACTCGCGGAGGTGGCCGTCGTGCCCACCGCGCCGGGGACCTGCGTCCACCCACCGGCGTTGTCGCTGACCTCGACGGTGTACGACACGATGTCCGTGGTCCCGGAAACGGGCCCCCACGTGATCGCGAAGAACGCCGAGGTCTCGTACTGCGGGAGGCCCGCGACCCTGGAGTCTGGCGGGCTCAGATCCACGATCGTCCACGACTGGTTCGTGGGCGACGGCGTCTGCACGTTCCCCGCGTAGTCCGTCCCGATCGACCGGAACTCGTACCTGTGCCCGTCCTGGGCGCCGGTGTACGTCCCGGACGTGATCGCGACGGTCGTGATTGTCCAGTCCGTCCACGCCCCGCCGTTGTCCCGGACCTGGATGCGGTACGTCGCGACGTCATCGGACTCCCGCTGCCACTGGACGAGGAAGCTCGGGGAGGTCTGCCACCGCGGGAGGGGCCTCGTGGACGTGAACGGGGGCTCCGTGTCCACGATCGTCCACGTGTCGTTCCCTGCGGGCGGGAGCTCGACGTTCCCCGCGTAGTCCGTCGCCCTCGACCGGAACTGGTACAGTCCGTTCGTGGGGGCGGTGAACGTCCCGGAGGTCTGGGTCGTCGACGCGAGCCAGACGATCCAGCCGCCTCCGTTGTTGTACGTGATCTCGTACCGCTGGATGTCCGTGACCCCGGAGTCCGGGGCCCACGTGACGAGGAAGCTGCCGGTCGTGCGGTACGTCGGGAGCGGGTTCACGTGGGAGCCTGGGCGGACCGTGTCCACGATCGTCCACGTGTCGTTCGCCCCCCCGCCGCCTCCGGGGCCGGACTCGACGTTCCCCGCGCGGTCCGTCGCGACCGTCGCGAACTCGTACGTTCCGTCCCCCGGTGCCGTGAACGCGAAGAACCCGAAGTTCCCCGCGGGCTGGGTCGCGAAGAGGGTCCACCCGCTCCCGTTCCGCTTGTAGTAGAGCGTGATATTCCCCAGGCCGAGCCCACCGCCATCCGAGGCGGTGTAGGAGACCGTGAAGGTCCACGTGTTCTCGTATGGCGGGAGGGGGTCCGCAGCGGAGGTCGGTGCGGTGCTGTCCACCATCACGAACGTCTCGGAGTGGGTGGTGGCCATGTCCACGACCCGCGGGTTGTTCACGAAGGTCTCCGTGCCGTATGTGATCGTGACGTCCGTCCGGTTGTCCGTCGCCGTGCTCGACTGGCGATAGACCCGGTCCGTGACGAGGAGCCACTGCTCGAAGCCCGTGGTGGAGACGAAGT
>VBMI01000078.1 GCA_005878955.1 Methanobacteriota archaeon | reverse complement strand
GGGGTCGACCCCGTGCCGTTCCTCGTCGGGGAGGGCATCGCGGTGAACGTCGGGAGCGTCGCGACGGAGGTCGGGAACCCGCAGAACGCGTATATCGGGATCCACAGCGGAATCCCATTCCTGGACTACGCGCTGATCATGGCCCCGATCACCGCGGCCTGCCTCGCCGTCGCGATCGGCGTCGTCCGGCTGGCGTTCCGCCACCGGCTGGCGGACGCGATCACGAGCCGCCCGCCCCACGATTCCCTCGTCCCGATCCACAAGCCGGGGCTCGCGTTCACCCTCGGGGTCCTCCTCGTCGCGGTCGTCGGGTTCTTCGCGAGCACCCCCACGTGGCTCCCCGCGATCGCGCTCACGGGCGGGAGCGTCGTCCTCTTCGGGCTGCCGCTCGTCAACCGCGGGGCCTCGGGACGGGGGATCCTCGGGAAGGTGGACTGGTCGATTCTCCTGTTCTTCATCGGGCTCTTCGTGGTGATCGCGGGCGTCCAGTCCTCGGGCCTCGCCGACTCGATCGAGGGGGGGTTCACCGCCCTCTCCGGCGGGAGCGCGGGCGGCGTCTGGTGGCTCTCGGGCCTGACCGCGGTCCTGTCGAACCTCGTGTCGAACGTGCCCGCGGTCCTCCTCCTCGCACCCCTCGCCACGAACCGCCGGCTGTGGCTCACCCTCGCCGCGAGCTCGACCCTCGCGGGGAACGCGACGATCCTCGGCGCGGCGGCGAACGTGATCGTCGTCCAGGCCGCCTCCCGCCAGGGAGTCGAGATCTCGTTCAAGGACTGGTTCCGGGCGGGGTTTCCGGCAACGATCGCGACCCTCGTCCTCGCGACCGCCCTCCTCGCGGCCTTCCCGTGAGGGCCAGATTCAAGTAGCGCGCGGGCCGTGTCAACCCCGATGGGACCCGACTCGGAGCGGGAGCGGAAGGACCTCGTCGAGCGCCTCGGGAAGTGGGGGTACGTGGAGTCCGCCGCGGTCCGGCGGGCGTTCCTGGCAGTCCCGAGGGAGCGGTTCGTGCCGGAGGACCTCCGGCGATCCGCCTACGAGGACGTGCCCCTCCCCATTGGTGGGGGGCAGACGATCTCGGCCCCCTCCATGATCGCGATCATGCTCGAGGAGGCGGCCCTCCGGGAGGGCGAGGCGGTCCTCGAGGTCGGGACTGGGTCCGGGTACAACGCCGCGCTTCTCGCAGAGATCGTGGGCCCGGACCGCGTCGTGTCGATCGAGCGGCATCCCGAGCTCGCCGAGCTCGGGCGGGCGAACCTCGCGACGTGTGGGTACCGGGTGGAGGTCGTCGTCGGGGACGGCACGAGGGGCTACCCGCCGCGGGCGCCCTACGACTGCGTCATGGCCACCGCGGGGGCGCCGAGAATCCCGAACCCATGGAGGGACCAGACCAAGGTCGGCGGCCGGATCGTCGCGCCCATCGGGCGGTCCCGTCTCTCGCAGGTCCTCGTCACCGCGCGCCGCACATCCGAGTCGAAGTGGGAGACGAAGGAGGGGACGCCGTGCGCGTTCGTCCCGCTCATCGGCTCCGAGGGATGGCGGGAGTGACCGGGCTCAGGGGGTCGGCTGGGAGTGGGTCCACGCTTCCTCCGGGAGCTCCCGGTACACGGGCTCCTCCGGGCGGGCCTCCTCCGTCGCCCCCGCGATGCGGTCGATGTCCGCCGCGTTGATCTCCCAGTAGAAGATCCTCCAGTTCCGCCCGCTCAGGAGAAGGACGGTCTCCCACGAGGAACGGAGGATCCCCGCGTCGTGCAGGGTGTAGAACATCTTCCGGTCCTCCGGGTCGATCGCGTTGTCGATGATGAAGCTCTCGAACCCGAAGTAGTTCATCACCCGGCCGGCGATCCCGTATGCCTCGTCGTGGGACAGCGCCAGCCGCCGTTCGACCGCTTTCGCGAGTTGCTCTAAGGTGACCGTCATCGTGGACTCCACATGCCCATGGTTAATTCCGCATTCCGCGCTATTAAGGCCTTGCCAAAATGGTTGGCGAACGCCTCCCAACCCGCGGCGGGTCGGACGCCCCGGGAGGACGCGTCCCCCGCTTATCACTTGTGACAGCCGTGGGCGACGTTTTAAGTATGGTCCAAGGGAATCCAACGGCGGGATTCCCGTGAAGCGGAAGAGCGGCAAGGCGATGCTCGACATCGACGAGAAGGTGAAGGTCATCCACTTCAACGTCGGGTCCGGATACGTCTCGTACCTCGAGGAGGAACAGCCGGGCGCGAAGCCCCGCGTGAAGGGCATCCTCCTGGACAAGGGGCCGGGCTCGAAGAAGAGGGTCTGAGGCCATCCTTATAGGGCGGCCCGGGCTGGTGTTTCTCGATGGAATCCGGTGACGAGGACGACCTCGGCTTCCCCGTCGAGCCCGCGCCGCCGCCCCCTCCGAACCGGCCCGAGCTGCGGATCGTGGAGGCGACGAAGCGGCGGGCGAAGGCCTGCGTCGTTTGCGGCCGGTCGAAGCCGGCGTACGTCGAGGTCGAGATCGACGGCGTCGTCGAGAACACGTGCCAGGATTGCTACGAGCTCCGGGCCCAAGGGCTCTCCTCCGAGGTCTCCGAGTTCTGCGCGAAGTGCGGGGCGGCCCTCCTGAAGGGGGACCACTTCTGCGGGCGGTGCGGGACCCCCGCCTCCCTCCGGTGCCCGAAGTGCGGGGCCCGGCCGGAGGAGGAGGACGCGTTCTGCGGGAAGTGCGGCGCGCCCCTACGCGCGGCGCCGTAGCACGGTCGCCCGCTTCGGCGCCCGGTACAGCTTCTTGGGCAGCAGGCTCCCCTCGTGGACGCGGAGGGTCCCGAGGTTCGCCTCGAACCGCTCGGCCCCCTCGAGGGAGACGGACGCGGGGTCGAACCCCCGCCAGAGGAGGAACAAGACGTCGTCGAGGATCTCGTTCCGCATCGCCCGCAGGACCTCCGCGTCGTCCTTCCCCGCGACGAACACGAGGGGCTCAAGGTGGAGGGAGAGCTCCACCCCGTAGCCCGCCCCCTCGGGCTCGATCAGGAGCCGGTTCCGGTGGGCCTCCCCGCCGAACCCGTCGAGGCGGACCGAGGCACTCCCCACGGACGCGGATCGCAGGACGCGGTCGAGGTCGGAGGAGACGCGGCGCTCGAGGGCCGCGACGACCCCCGCGAGGTCCGTCTTCGCGAGCGTCAAGGACACGGAGGGCGAGACGGATGCCGTGAACTTCCGGAGATGACCGGCCATCGACAGGTCCTCCTCGATCGCGGGGGACACCTCGACGGGCCCACCCTCCCGGTGCACGAAGCATTCCGCGGACCGCCCGTCCGTGACGAGGGAGAGGTAGTTCTCCCGGCGGCTCGCCCGGCTCTTCAGCGTTGCGTCGTCCGTCGTGCTGTGGAAGATCGCGTGGCGGGTCTCGTCCCGGAACGGGTGGGAGTGATACAGCCCCACGATCCCGACGTTCCGCGGGTACTGCATGGCGATCTCTGCCTCCTCCGCGGGGTCCGCGACCGCGCCGTACCGGCTCTGGTGCTGGTATCGGGTCGCCGGGACCGCGTCGAGGACGTACGGCTCGTCCCCCTCGAAGAACCCGAGGAGCCACCCGATCGCCTCCCGTCCGGAAGCGCGGGCGACGTCGGCCGCGTGGTGCATCGCGGCCCGCCACGCGGATCGCTTCACGTGCGCGGGGCCGGTCATCCCCGCCTCCGCCCGCACGTGCCGCACCGGGGGTCCCGCTTCCAGTCCACCCGCTCGAGGCGGCCCTCGAGGCCGAAGTACATCAGGTACGGGGCGACGCTCCCGAACCCGAGGAGGACCTTCAGCGCCTCCTGGCACTGGAGGCTCGAGACGATCGCCATCGTCGTGGGGAGGGACGTGAAGTGGCACGCGCCCGAGTCGTCGCGGCGGGTCACCCGCCCCGCGGAGGGGTCCCGGAGCGCCGGGCGGTTGCACCGGTAGCACGCGGTCTTCCCGGGGATCACCACGTGGACGCTGCCGTTGATGCCGTCCTCGGAGGCCCCGCCGTCGATGAGCGGGACCCGCAGCGCCACGCACTTCGCGTTCAGGAACAACCGGACGGCGAAGGAGTCCACGCACCCGAGGACGAGGTCGCACCGGGGGACCTCGGCGGACAGGGCCTCGAGCCCCTCGCCGTCCGTCACGTCGAAGGGGTGCGGGGTCACCCGGACGTCCGGGTTCGCAGCGCGGAGGTGGGCGCGAATCGCCTCCACCTTCTTCTCCCCGACCTGGTCGGTCCGGTACACGAGGCGGTTCAGGTTCGCCTCCTCGATCGTGTCGTAGTCGAAGAGGACGAGCTCCCCGACGCCGAGGCGGGCGAGGATCTCCGCGCTGAGGGCACCGAGGCCCCCGACGCCGACGATCGCCACGCGCTTGTCCGCGAGCTTCGTCAGGTCCGCGTGCCCGAACAGGCGGAGGCGGGCGTAGCGCTCCGTCACAGCCAGCCCTTCCCGCGCATGTCCTTCACGACGCTCTGGACCCAGTACGACACCTCCCGCTTCAGGTACAGCGCCAAGGAGGCGTGCTCGTCCCACCAGTAGTTCTTCTCCATGTGCATGTCGCAGATCCGGAGGCCGAGGCTCGCGTCGTCCACCTTGCGGTCCGTGTAGTGCATGAGCTCGGGGATCCGGCACGCGGGCGGGACGTGCGGGTACGCGTCCTTCAGGACGAGCTCGACGTCCCACTCCCTCCCGCCGCGGCGGACCTTCCCCGTCCACCGGGTCTTCGACGCGCTCGTGGCCCGGAGGGCGAACCACTCGTCCTTCTCGAGGAACCGCAGGTACTCGGCGAATCGGTCGAGGGCGTACACCTCCTCTGCCGCCCGGTCTCCCCACCCGGGGTCCTTCGGCGTCGCGACCGTCGCGCACTGGAGGAAGTAGAAGAGGTCGTCGTCCGTCTTGAGGTGGGCCTCGCCGTAGTCCCGGATCCGGAGGGGCATCGGAGCCGACAAGAGGGCGGCGGTTGGCTTAAACCGTGAGGGCTCCAGAATCGAGCGCGGGAAGCCCGCCGACGATGCTCGGGTCGATCACGTGGATGTTCGTGGACTTCTCCGAGACCTCGCCCACGGTCCCGCCCGCGATCGGCGAGCCGCCCGGGTACGTCGCGGTGAGGATCCCCGCGTCCTTGCCCTGACGCTTCGCGGCGAGGACGAACGCCTCCTGGAAGAGCATGTCCTCCGGGATCTTCAGGGTCACCGTGGGCTTGTCCGCCTCGGAGATGAAGATGAACCGCAGGGTGATCGGCATCGGACGGGCCGCGAACCCGTCCCCGATTATTTAGACGTTCCCCCGCGGTTCCCCCGGACGATTCTATTCCTCGTAATTCGGCAGGCTCGGGTCGACCTGCGCGATCCAGGCGTCGATCCCGCCCTCGAGGTTCTTCGCCTTCCCGAAGCCGAGGCGGCGGAGGAACAGGACCGCCTGCTCGGAGCGGGAGCCCATCTTGCAGTACGCGACGACCTCCTTCTCGGGATCGAGCTCTCGCGCCCGCTGAGGGAGGGTCATCAGGGGGATGTGCGTCGCGCCCTCGATGCGGTTCACGGCCCACTCGGCCGGCTCCCGCACGTCGACGAGCACGACGGCGTCCCCGCGGTCGAGCTTCGCCTTGAGTTCCTCCGGCGTGATGGAGAACGGTTCCCCGCTCCCCCGCCTAGACCAGTTCAATCCCGACCTCCCGGAACGCCCGCCGCTCCTCCCGCTCCTCGAGGCCCCACGCCCGCAGGTCCACGGGCCTCCCTTTCTCCACCGCGACGATCACGTACGTGTACCATGTGAACCCGCGTTCGAGGTCTGTGACAGACGGTCGCGCCGGGTGGTCGGGGTGCGAGTGGTAGAACCCAAGGATCTCCCGTCCCGTTCCCGAGAGGGCCTTCGTCACCGCGAGGGTCTCCCTCGGGTCCACGCGGTAGCGCAGGGCGCGGCCCTCGGTCTCGATGTTCGTCGCGGCGCGGAACTCGTCGATCCGCCGCGGGGCCGCGTCCGGTCCAATCAGGAAGCCGCACCCCTCCTCGGGGTACGCCCCCGCGCCGTGTCGCTTGATCGAGTCGACGACCGCCTTCATGATCTGGACGACGGCCGAATCGCCCGACGGTGAAACCTCGGCTCCCGCGGGGGATTTCGGCTCCATCGAATCCGCCTTCGAGCCCGCTCGAACCGTGGCGGGGCGCCTACGCGAAGACGTCCAACACCTTCCGGAGGCCCGCCGCGAGGCGGTCGACTTCCTCGGGCGTGTTGTACACGTAGAACGACGCCCGCGCGGTCGCGGGGACGTTCAGGCGCTCCATGAGGGGCTGCGCGCAGTGGTGGCCGGAGCGGATCGCGATCCCCTCGACGTCGAGGATCGACGCGATGTCGTGCGGGTGGACGTCCCCGAGGGTGAACGAGATCACGCCCCCCCGCCGCTCCACGTCGTCGAGCCCGAACCCGTGGAACCCCTTCACGTCGGACAGGGCCTCGAGGGCGTATTTAGTGAGCTCCTTCTCGTGCCGCCGGACGCGGTCCATCCCGATCCCGTCCAGGTAGTCCACGGCGACGCCGAGGCCGATGGCGCCCGCCATGTTCGGGGTCCCGCCCTCGAACTTGAACGGGATGTCGTTCCACTTCGCGGACCCGAGGTGGACCTCGCGGACCATCTCGCCCCCGCCCATCAGGGGCTCCATCTCGTTCAGCCGCTCCTCTGTCCCATAGAGGACGCCGATCCCCGTCGGCCCGAGCATCTTGTGCCCGCTGAACGCGAGGAAGTCGCACCCGATCTTCTGGACGTCGACGGGCATGTGAGGGACGCTCTGGGCCGCGTCGACGACGCAGATCGCCCCGGCCTCGTGGGCCCGCTTCGCGATCTCCTGGACCGGGTTGATCGTCCCGAGGACGTTCGAGCACTGCGTGACCGTGACGACCTTCGTCCGCTTCGTGATCATCGTGTCGTAGTCCTCCATCTTCAGGAGGCCGTCGTCCGTCATCCCGACCCACTTCAGCTTCACGCCCTTCAGGTCCTGGACGAAGAACCATGGGACGTGGTTCGAGTGGTGCTCCATCACCGTGGAGACGATCTCGTCCCCCTCCCGCAGCTTCCCCTTGAGCCCCCAGCCGTACGCGATCGCGTTCAGGCTCTCCGTCGTCGACTTCGTGAACGCGACCTCGTTCGGGGAGCGGGCGTGGATGAACCCCGCGACCTTCTCCCGCGCGCCCTCGTACTCCCGCGTCGCCTCCTCCCCGAGCTCATAGATCGCCCGGTGGACGTTCGCGTTGTACCGGCTGAAGAAGTCGGAGACGGCGTCGATCACCTGCCTCGGCTTCTGGGAGGTCGCGGCGCTGTCGAGGTACACGAGCGGCTTGCCGTGGACCGTCCGCTTCAGGATCGGGAAGTCCTCCCGGACCTTCCCCACGTCCATCAGGAGTTCCGTCTTCGTCGCCATCGCTGTCCCCTACCCGGTGCGCCCCGGCGATACGAACCCTTCCCCATGAATCCTCCGGCCGTGCGTCGGTCTCATCCCCTCACTCCATTGAGATCGCGCCCTTCGCCTCGAGGGCCGCCTTCAGGGTGTGCCACGCGAGGCTCGCGCACTTGACCCGGATCGGGAACTCGGACACACCCGAGAAGACCGCGAGCTTCCCGAGCGCTTCCGGCTCCGCGGGCTTCCCGGTGACGAGCTCGTGGAACCGGTCGAAGAGCCCCTCCGCCTCGACGCCGGTCTTCCCCTTCACCGCCTGGGTCATCATCGAGGCGGACGACTTCGAGATCGCGCACCCCTGGCCCTCGAACCCGATGTCGACGATCGTGTCGCCGTCCATCCGGAGGTACACGGTGAACTGGTCCCCGCACAGCGGGTTGCGGCCCACGGCGGTCCGGTCCGCGTCCGGGAGGCTGTGGAAGTTCCGCGGGTTCTTGCTGTGGTCCAGGATCACCTCCTGGTACAGCGCCTTCAGGTCCGCCATGGGTCCGTCCCGCGCCTCCCCTGGCCCGCGATATCCGGAAAGGGGCTCATAAGGCCTCCCGCACCGCCTCGCTGTTCGGCAACCGCGACACGAGCAGCACGCCGAGGGTCGCCCGCATCGCGGGCACCTGGATCCGGTCGACGACCTCGCGGGCGAACGCGTACGTGAGGACGCTCCGCGCGGTCTCCGGGTCGATCCCGCGCGACCGCAGGTAGAACACGGCGTCCTCGTCGAGCTGTCCCGTCGTGGACCCGTGCCGGCACTTCACGTCGTTCGCGAGGATCTGGAGGCCGGGGATGCTGTCCACGAGGGCCTCCTTGGAGAGCAGCAGGTTCTTGTTCGTCTGGACCGCGTTCGTCTTCTGCGCCCCCTTGTGGACGATGATGTTCCCGTAGAAGACGCCGCGGGCCCGGCCGTCGAGGATGCCCTTGTACAGCTCCCGGCTCGCGCAGTTCGGCGTCAGGTGCTCGATGCGGGTGTGGTTGTCGACGTGCTGCTGCCCGGTGACGGAGTAGAGCCCGTTCATCGAGAGGTCCCCGCCCTCCGCGGTGAACCGCTGGTTCACGTCGTTCCGGACGAGCCCGCCCCCGAGGGCGATCGAGTTGTCCGAGACGCTGCTCGCCCGGCCCTGCTCGATCTCCAAGGTCGCGACGTGGAACGCCCGCTCGCTCTCCCGCTGGAGCTTGTAGTGGTCGAGGGCTGCGCCCTCCCCGACGACCGCCTCCGTGACCGCGTTCGTGAAGTACACGCCCGCGTCGAGCCCCGCGTAGCTCTCCGTGACCGTGAGGCGGGCCCCGTCCTCGAGGACGATGAGGTTCCGAGGGTAGGCGACCGCGGGCTCCGGCTGGGAGGTCGAGACGAAGAGGAGGTGAATCGGGTCCTCGACGACCTTCCCGTTCGGGACCCGGATGAACGCGCCGTCCTGGAGGAACGCGGTGTTGAGGGCGGTGAACGGGTTCGCGTCGAAGGGGGCGGTTTTGGCGAGGTGGGGCTCGAGGGCCGCGGGCTCCTCCCGGAGGGCCTGGGCGAGGCTCCCCACGGATGCCCCGTCGGGCACGTTCCGGAGGGACGACAGGGCGCGGGAGAAGCGGCCGTTCACGAACACGAGCTCGCTCCCTTCGTACTTCCCGAACACGACGGGCTCGAGCTTCTCCGGGGGGAGCCCGTTCCCTGGGATGGCGATCGCGGGCGTGAACCGGGTCCGCGCGATCGGGGCGACGTTCGTGTACTTCCACATCTCGTCCTTCAGGGTGGGGAACCCCAGCTCCTGGAACCTTGCGAGCGCGTTCCGGCGGGTGTCCCGCAGCCACGCGGGGTCGTCCTTGTAGAATTCCCGCTCGAGCCGGGGGAAGTCCGCGAGGTACGGCTGGCGGGGGTCCGCGGCGTCCGTCACGTCCCGTCCTCCCTCGTGAGATCGCGGCGGAGGCGCCCGAGACGCTCTCCTCGACCCACCCGTACCCCCGCTTCTCGAGCTCGAGGGCGAGGTCCCTCCCGCCGGACTTCGCGATCCGCCCGTTCACGAGCACGTGGACGAAGTCCGGGGTGATGTAGTTCAGGATCCGCTGGTAGTGCGTCACGACGACGATCGCGCGGTCCTTCCCCCGCATCGAGTTCACGCCGTTCGCCACGATCCGGAGCGCGTCGATGTCGAGGCCCGAGTCCGTCTCGTCCAAGACGGCGAGGCGGGGTTCGAGCACCGCCATCTGGAAGATCTCGTTCCGCTTCTTCTCGCCGCCCGAGAACCCGTCGTTCAGGGACCGGCCGAGGAAGCTCTCGTCGAGCCCGAGGAGCTTCATCTTCTGGGTCACGATGCCCATGAAGTCCATCGCGTCGAGCTCCTCCTGGCCGCGGTGCCTCCGGATCGAGTTCAGCGCAGACTTCAGGAAGTAGGCGTTCCCCACGCCGGGGATCTCCACGGGGTACTGGAACGCGAGGAAGAGGCCCTCCCGCGCCCGGAGCTCCGGCTTCATCGCGAGGAGGTCCTTGCCGTCGTACAGCACCTTGCCGCCGATGACCTCGTAGTTCACGCGACCCGCGAGGACGTTCGCGAGGGTGCTCTTCCCGGACCCGTTCGGGCCCATGATCGCGTGGACCTCTCCGAGGTTCACGGTGAGGTCGACCCCCCGGAGGATCTCCTTGTCGCCGACCTTCGCGCGCAACCCCTTGACTTCGAGCAGCGCCATTGTACCTTTCCTCCACCTCAGGGTCGGCTCAACCGACCGTGCCCTCGAGGTTGAGGCTCACCGCGAGGAGCTTCTGGGCCTCCACCGCGAACTCCATCGGGAGGTTCAGGAAGACCTTCTTGCAGAAGCCGTTCACGATCATGTTCGTGGCGTCCTCCGGCGTGATCCCGCGCTGCTGGCAGTAGAACAGCTGGTCGTCCCCGATCTTGGACGTCGAGGCCTCGTGCTCGAGCTGCGCCGTGGGCTCGTTCACCTCGATGTCCGGGAACGTGTGGGCCCCGCACCGGTCCCCGATCAGGAGGGAGTCGCACTGGGAGTAGTTCCGCGCGTTCACCGCGCCCTTGTGAATCTGGACCCGCCCGCGGTACGTGTTCTGCCCGAGGCCCGCGCTAATCCCCTTCGAGATAATCGTGCTGCGGGTGTTCTTCCCGATGTGGAGCATCTTCGTGCCCGTGTCCGCCTGCTGGTGGTTGTTCACGACGGCGACGGAGTAGAACTCCCCCACGGAGTTGTCCCCTTGGAGGATGCAACTCGGGTACTTCCAGGTGATCGCGCTCCCGGTCTCGACCTGCGTCCACGAGATCTTCGAGTTCCTCCCGAGGGCCTTCCCGCGCTTCGTGACGAAGTTGTAGATCCCGCCCTTCCCGTCCTTGTCGCCGGGGTACCAGTTCTGGATCGTCGAGTACTTCACCTCGCCGTCGTCCAGGGCGACGAGCTCGACCACCGCGGCGTGGAGCTGGTTCTCGTCCCGCATCGGGGCGGTGCATCCCTCTAAATATGATACATATGCCCCCTTGTCCGCGATGATCAGGGTCCGCTCGAACTGCCCCGTGGACGCGGCATTGATCCGGAAATACGTGGACAGCTCCATCGGGCACCGCACGCCGGGAGGCACATACGCGAACGAGCCGTCGCTGAACACGGCGGAGTTCAAGGCCGCGAAGAAGTTGTCGTTGAACGGCACGACGGAGCCGAGCCACTTCCGGACGAGGTCCGGGTGCTCCCTCACGGCGTCGGAGAAGGACGAGAAGATGATCCCAAGTTCGTTCAGCTTCTCCTTGAACGTCGTTGCGACGGAGACGCTGTCGAAGACGGCGTCCACGGCGACGCCTGCGAGCTTGTCCCGCTCCACCAGGGGGATGCCGAGCCGGTCGTACATCGCCCGGATCTCCGGGTCGACCTCGCTGAAGCTCGCCGGCTTCTTCTTCGGTGCCGCGTAGTAGTACGTGTCCTGGTAGTCGATCGGGCCGTAGTGGATGTTCGCCCACTTCGGCTCCTTCATCGTGAGCCAGTTCCGGTACGCGCGGAGCCGCCACTGGAGGAGCCACTCCGGCTCGCCCTTCTTATCGGAGATGTACCGCACGATATCCTCGTTGAGGCCCTTCGGAGCGAACTCCTCCTCGATGTCCGCGACGAAGCCGTGCTTGTACTCCCCCGCGGCGGCCATCCTCTCTTCGAGCTCCGCCTTCGTGACCATGCGCGACACTCCGAACGCGGGCCCCTACAAGGCCCTCGGCCCGCGCCCAACCTTTCCCATATAACCGCGTTATAAATATGTTGTGTAGCGCGTCTCCCGATGTGAAGTGTCCTCCCCGCCAGTGACGACTTCCTCACCGGGCGCGATGGCCGCGAGAACGTTCGTGGCGGACTTTCGCGGGGCCCCGGGGCCAGTCCGGGTGCCTCAGCCCTTCCTTGGGGGCGTGGGACTCGGCTGGAGCAGGGAGATGTGGTTCCCGAACGGGTCCGTGAAGTACGCGGCGATACCGTACCAGTTTTCGACGGGGGCGGAGTCCTTGAACTTCACGCCGCGCGCCTTGAGGACCTCGAAGTCCTTCCGGCAGTCGTTTGTCTTGAAGACCCAATGGTTGCCGCCGCTGTCCGCCGCCGCTGGGGCGCGGGGATCGAGCTTGTACTCGCCTTCGACGAGGATCAGCTCGATGTCCGTCCCCTTGGGCGCGACGGTGAGCCAGCGGGGGTTGCCGGGTTGTTGGTAGTCCGCGCGCTTCTCAAACCCGAGGACGCCCGTGTAGAACCGGAGAGCCTCCTCCTGGTCGCTCACGACGATGGGCACGTGGGTCAGTTTTTCGATCATGGTTGCACTCTCGGCACCGGCGTATAACCGTATTGTTATTTAAACATTAGTTCAAATACTGTGGTATCCCGCCGTCGTCACGGAGTGGGTGAGGCTCGGGGGGCTCCGACGCTTTCGCCGGCCAAAACCTTAAGTCCTCCGGGGGCGCGTTCCTTCTCGTGGAGACCCTCGACAAGGAGAAGCTCCGGCGCGAGCTGACGCCGTTGCAATACGAGGTTTGCGTCAACAAGTCGACCGAGCGACCCTTCACTGGGGAGTACTGGGACAACCACGATCCCGGGGTCTACGCGTGCGTCGTCTGCGGGCAGACGCTGTTCGCCTCCGAGACGAAGTTCGACTCCGGTACGGGCTGGCCGAGTTTCTCGGCGCCGGCCCAGAAGGAGAGCGTGCTTGAGACGGCGGATCGCAGCCTGTTCATGCGCCGGATCGAGGTCACGTGCGCCAGGTGCGGCTCTCACCTGGGGCACGTGTTCGACGACGGCCCCCGGCCGACAGGGTTGCGATACTGCATCAACTCTGCATCCCTCACCTTCCGCCGAGCGTGATTCGGAATGAAACAGACTGGGAAGGGACCTGAGGAGATGACTGACCGGGACGCGCTGCGTCAAGACCTTCTGGACCTGGAGCGACGCGGCTGGGACGCGCTCTGCTCCGTCAACGGGGCAAGGTTCTACGACGACCTCATGACCGATGACGCGCTGATGGTTTTCCCGGGCACGGTGATGACGAAACGGGAGAGCGTCGCTGCGATCGCGGCAGAACGACCCTGGACGGACTATCGCATCGAGGACGCCCGCGTGCTGCCCGTGGGCGACCGTAGCGCGATCGTGACGTACCGCGCGATCGCGAGCCGACCGGAGCGGCCCATGTACGAGGCGCTGATGACGAGCGTGTACTCCCGCCACGGCGACGCTTGGAAGCTCTCGCTCCATCAACAGACGCCGTTCGTCCGCCGCCCATCGCCTCCGCCCGAGCGATAGGAGTTCCACGTGCTCGATGGGGCAGGGCCCGTCGCTGTCTTAACGACTGGAATCGGCGTCAGCCTAGGATCACGCGGCCCGCAGTATTCGTCCACCGTCTCCGAGCCCGCTGCTCTCGTGAGGGGGAAAAAATCTACAGCGCGAAGCGAAAGACGTCAACGCGGACTTCGTGGGACGTTGCCGGACAATGCGGAAGCCGGCTCGGTTTCAGGGTCGTAACCCGCCTGAGCGAATTCGTCACGCATCTTCTGCAAGAGCCAATTCTCGCGTTTTCCCTGTCCCATTCTCGTCTTTATGATTGTCCATTGTCCTCGGAGTTTTCTGCCATACAAAGTGAATCGCACGACGCCGTCGTTGAGCGCTCCTGCCGCGTCCTGTTCACCAGGTCCGACCACCGCAAATTCGCCATAGTCCCAGACTATGACCTCGCCGGCTCCGTAGTCACCTTCAGGGAGGGATCCCTCGAACAGAAGGTAGTCGAGCGGGTGGTCGTCAACACGAATCGCGAGGCGCTTCACCTCCGGATCTTTGGATGGCCCCTTCGGCACCGCCCACGAGACGAGGGCCGTGCCAATTTCCAGTCGGAAGTCATAGTGGAGGTTCCGAGCCCAGTGTTTCTGGACCACGAACCGGAGTCGCGGGGTTCCGGTCGCAGGAGGCGCCTCGGGGATGATCGGCTCGGCCATGTCGACGGCCCTGAGGGGGCGCTCGGCCTTCTGCTTTACTGGATGCGTTCTATTGAAGCGCCGCCCTCGTTTGAGCGGATCCCCCAGCCCAGGTGCACAAGAGTCTTACCCGGGCGCGGTTCTCCCTTGGCCATGACCCAGAAGACTCCTGCCTATGGCGCCCGCGCCGCCAAGGCGCCGGTTGCGCCCATGACAATCGAGCGACGCGAACCGGGACCGCACGACATCGAGATTGAAATTCTCTATTGTGGCATTTGCCACAGCGACGTGCACAAGGTGAACGACGACTGGGGGAACACGCAGTTCCCGATCGTACCAGGCCACGAGATTGTCGGCCGGGTCGTCTCGCAAGGGGCCAGCGCATCCCGCTATCGCGAGGGCGACCTCATCGGGGTGGGCTGCTTCGTCGATTCGTGCCGCGCCTGCGCGCAATGCCGCGCCGGCCACGAGATGTTCTGCGAAAAAGGTGCCACGTTCACGTTTGACAGCCTCGAGCAGGACCGGAAGGCTCGGACCTATGGAGGGTATTCGGCGAGCATGGTCGTCGACGAGCGCTACGTGTTTCGAATCCCGAAGGGGCTGGATCCCTCGCGCGCCGCGCCGCTGATGTGCGCGGGAATCACGACATACTCGCCCCTGCGACAATTCGGCTGCAAGCCAGGCGACCAAGTCGCCGTCATGGGCCTGGGCGGTGTGGGCCACATGGCCGTCA
>VBMI01000101.1 GCA_005878955.1 Methanobacteriota archaeon | reverse complement strand
TCACGACGCATGGCTTCGACCGCTGGGGCCACCCCGTTGGGTTCAATGCAACGTGGGAGACGACGGACCCTGCGGGTGCGATCACCGCCGCCGGCGTCTACAGCCCACACACCGCGGGCTCGTGGATCGTGCGGGTGCGCGAGCCCGGCGGGACGATCCTCGCGAACGCGAGCGTCACGGTCCTTCCCGGAGCCCTCGCCCGGCTCGACCTGAGCCCGGCCTTCGCGGATGCGGATCCCGGCTCGCAGGTCCCGTTCACCCTCAGCGGCTTCGACACGGACTCGAACGTGGTCGCCCTGAGCGCGACAATCTGGTCCGTGACCGCGGGCACATTCGAAGAGCAGAGCCCGGGGACCGCGGTCCTCAAGGTTCCCGGCGACCCGGGGCTCGTCACGGTGACCGCCCGCCACGGAAGCCTCTCCGAGTCCGCGGTCGTTAACGTCACTTCGTACGGAATCCCAGTCATCACGGGGACGATCCCGGCGCAGTCCCGGACGGAGGACGACACTTGGGAACTGAACCTTACCTCATACGCCGCCAATCAGCCGGACGGCACGGACACCCTCGCGACCCTGAAGTGGTTCCTCACGGGAAAGGACCCGGCCCTGTACACGGTCTGGGGGGAGAACATCACCGGGAACCACCGTCTCGTGTTCTCGGGCCTGCCGGACGCCTTCGGTTCGAATGGTGCTCGGCTGTGGCTGGAGGATGCGACGGGCGCGAAGTCCTCCCAAGCGCTCACGATTTCGCTCGCTCCGGTGAACGACCCGCCCCACTTCGACTCCGTACCGAACTTGCATGTAAAGGCGGGCACGGCGTTCCCGTTCGATGCCGAGCCGTACATCGTGGATGTCGACACCCCGCCGGCGGGGCTGACCCTGACGACCAGCGACCCGGCGCACGTGGGTGCGTCTGGGCTGAACCTGACGCTCACGTACGGGTCCGAGGACCTCGGCCGGACGATCTTCCTCCGGCTCATCGTCTCGGACGGCGAGTACACTGCACAGACCGTGATCATCGTCACGGTGACGTCGAACAGCCCGCCGCATGTCGTCTATCCGCTGCCCGACCTGAACCTCCAAGAGGACCAGCTCCTCCGGCGCGCGTTCCCCCGGACCCTGGCGGACTACTTCGCGGACGACGAGGGGGACGACCTGTTCTTCAGCTACGGGTACCGGAACATCAACGTCTCGATCTGGAACAACGCGAGCTTCTGGCAGGTCGACGTCCGGCCCGACAAGGATTGGTTCGGGACGGAGCGGGTGACTTTCCGAGCAACGGACTCCATGGGCGCCTTCATCGAGTACTCGATCGCCGTCACCGTGGACCCGGTGAACGACCCGCCGACCCTGACGTGGGGCGACGACATCTCTGTCCGCTTCGATACCCCATACACGCTGGACCTCGGGCCCTACATCGCCGATGTTGACACACCGCTCGAGGCGGTGACCTTGGAGGCGTCGCCCACCCGGTTCATCCAGGTCCACGGGTTCGTCGCGACGTTCCTGTACCCGCGGTTCGCACTCACCGGGAATCCCCCCTTCAACCCTCCAGCCACGCTCTACGTGAACGACACTCAGCCCGGGGACCACCCCCGGATCTTCGTCCATGTCTCGGACAACACGCCGCCCGTGCTGACGCGTCCTCTCCCGAAGGTCGAGTTCGACGAGGACACGACCCTTTCCGCCTTCCGCCTCAGCGACTACTTCCTCGACCCGGACAACCCGGGAGGCGCGCTTTCCTATGTGGCCAAGGGCGTGAACGTCCGGGTCGATATCGGCACGAACTCCCTCGCGATGTTCCACGCCGCGTCGAACTGGTTCGGTCAGGAGGTCGTGGAGATCCGCGCGGCCGACCCGGCCGGCGCCTTCGTCGTCGCGTCCGCCGTGGTGCTGGTGGACCCCGTCGACGACGGGCCCGTGTTCGCGCGGGCGTTGGAGGACCTCGACCTTTCCGGCGGGCGGGTGCGGGTGATCGACCTGCGGCAGTACGTCATGGACGTGGACAATGCCGTCGAGACCCTGACGTACACCGTCAACGGCCCCCACTCGAGCGTGTACGGCTACATGCTCGTCCTCGACTTCCCCGCCGAGGCGAACTCCGGGACAATCCAGGTGAACGCGACGGACCCGGACGGCCTGCACGACTCGTCGTCCTTCCGAGTCTTCCTGTACCAGCCGACGATCTGGGCCCAGGTCCTGTGGCCGTGGTCCGGCGCAGGCGCCATCCTGGCCGCCGTCGCCCTCCTCCTGGTGTGGCAGGTGTACCTCCGGTTCCCGCACACGCTCGAGGACGTGTTCATCATCGGGCGGGAGGGGCGGCTGATCATGCACAATACCCGCCGGCTCCGGGCGGATCGCGACGAGGACATCCTCGCCGGGATGCTCACCGCAATCATGCTCTTCGTCCGGGACTCCTTCCGGGAGGAGCACGAGGACCTCAAGCAGTTCGAGTTCGGCGACCGGAAGGTCCTCGTCGAGCGCGGCATCCATTGCTTCATCGCGGCGATCTTCGCGGGGACGGCCCCGCCGTGGGCCCGGAAGGACCTCGCCGCCTTCCTCTCCGAGATCGAGACCGCGCTCGGGGCGCGGCTCAAGGTGTGGTCCGGCGACCGGGACGACGTCTCCGACCTCAAGGGGATGACGGAGGAGTTCGTCCGTCGCCGCCGGTTCCGGAACGGGTGGTGGCCGTTCCCGGGGCGGGCGTCGTAGGCCCAGCCGGCTTCTTCTTTGAGAGCCGACCGACGAAGGCCGTGTAGTCGTGATGCGGACGCTTCCTCCACGGCAGCTCGAACAGGCCGTTGATGTTCAGGTACAGCTCCGGCAGGAGCTTGAACGCGACGAACACGAGGACGAGGAGGACCGCGAGGCTCAGCGTCTTGCCGTACCAGTTGTGGACGAGCTCGAACGGGTCCCCGCGGATCCCGAAGAAATAGATGACCACGACGTTCCTCACGAGGTTCATCACATACGTGACCGGGAGGACGATCGCCAGCGCGACCGCCTTCCGCCTCCACGGGTCCCGGGTGCTCAGCATGAGGCTCGCGGCGACCGCGTACGCCTGGAGGGCCGCGCAGGCGAGGACGATGTTCACGACGGGGTCGTCCCCGGGCTGGACCGGGACGCGGAACAGGCCCACGGTGACCGCCTCCCCGTTTGGGCACGCCGAGAGCGCGAGCCCGCCGCATTCGGGGGACCCCGTGACGAACCCGTAGCCCATCCAGTTCAAGATCGCGGCGGTCTGGTTCGCGACCGCCTGGACGAGGACCGCCGCGAGCTCGGGAACGCGGGCGAACGCGTAGTACACCGCCGCCGCGAAGAACGCCGCGCCGCAGGCGAACCTCAGGGGCTCGTACTCCTCCCGCCAGAGGTAGCTCAGCCACTCGTGGCACGCGAGGAACAGGAATACCGGGAGCGCGACCGCAGCCCCGAGCGCGTTCAGGACGTCCTGCTGGTCCGCGTACTCGGGGACGTGGAGGATCCAGAACACGCCGAAGACGGACCATCCCGCCGCGCGGACGAGGTGGGCCCGCCCGTCCTTCCAGAAGAACCCGATGCCGAGCAGGGCGACCCCCGCGGTGAGGAGGACGTCGTATGCGACGCTCAGGGCGGTGGACATGGCCCGGCTCCCGCATTGGATGCGGGCGCGTCTATAAGCCTTTGAGCCCGGGACTCAGGGAGGGGCGAACGCCCGCCACGCGATCACGCCGAACCCGATCAGCAGGACTCCGAGGGAGATCAGCCAGAACCAGATCAGGAGCTGCGCCCGGACCTCGTTGTCCTCGACGAGCCGCTCGAGCCGTTCGAACACTACATCGCCTTGAACCGCTTGAGCCGCATGAAGTTGTCCCGCTCCATCTCCTCCAGTCGCTGGCGGATGAACGCCTCCGTCGACCGCAGCTCGGGGATCACGCGGAACTCCAGGGCGTTCACGCGGCGCTTCACCTTCTCGATCTCCTCGATGAGCCGCCGCATCGTCGTCTCGATCTCCGCGGCGGTGATGACGTTCTCGACGAGGTCCTCGTACGCCTCTGCGGCCTCGTCGATCCGGGGGCTCGTCCCGACGATCCCGTAGCCCCGCTTGTCGATCGTTTTCCGGACCGCCTTCGCCTCGATCTTCGGCACGAGGATCCCCATCACGTTCTTCGTCTTCAGGTCCAGCGTCGGGGTCTCCGTGAGCGCGAACGCGGCGGACTTCACTCCGATGGAGCCCTCGATCGCCCGTGCGATCGCGATCCGCTGCTCCGCGACTCGATACTTCTCCACGATGTTCGACCGCACCGCCTTCGCTCGGTCCAGGACGCGGAAGAACTCGACGATCAGGGCGTCC
>VBMI01000100.1 GCA_005878955.1 Methanobacteriota archaeon | reverse complement strand
CTCGTGCGTGTCGCTTCCGGGATTCGTGCACGTCGCGGTCGGGTTCCCCACTGCGGTGAGGGTCACGCTCACGTCGCCGTACCCGAGGCCGGCGAGCTCCCCGCTCGCGCTCAGCGTGAGGCCGTTGTCGACGAACGCCGGCTCCGCGTGGGCGCCCCCTTTGAGATGGACGTTCGCGGCGAGCGCGGGCACCGCCGACACTAGAGCGATCAAGATCGCAGACACAAGAGATATTCCCAGTGGTTTCCAGTTCATTGTTGGCCCTCCTCCTTGGATGGCGAAATCGAGGATGATAACAGGATTTAATTGTGCGTTGTGGAACGGTTTTTGCGAGCAGGTCCCGCCGTCGCATTCGTGGGATGTGACTGACTGGACCGACATCGCGAACGGCTGATGCCCGCGCGGAAACCGAAAGCGCGGGAGATCGGGCCGTGACTCGCTGTGGGCGAACCCGGTCAACAAAGCGCACGGCGGGCATTCCCAACGCAGGTATCGCAATGATCAGCGAACTCCAAGATGCGTACACGAAGGCGGTCGAGCGCGCGTGGGAGAGCACGGTGAACGTCGGGGTCGCGGGGGCGCCCTACCCGGGTCGCGGCCCTTGGGGGCCCTGGCCTCGGAGGGGCTTCGGGTCCGGGATCGTGATGGACAAGGACGGCCACATTCTCACGAACCACCACGTCGTCACGGAGGCGGAGCGGATCCTCGTGACGTTCCCGGACGGCAGGGTCCTGCCCGGGTCCGTCGTCGGCAGCGACGAGGACACGGACGTCGCGGTCGTCAAGGTCGAGGGGGACGGCGTGCGTCCGGCGGAGTTCGGTGACTCCGACCGGTTGAAGGTCGGGCAGCCCGTCCTCGCGATCGGGAACCCGCTCGGGCTCTCGGGCGGGCCCACGGTGACCTCCGGGGTCGTGAGCTCGCTCCGTCGGAGCGTGGACCTCGGGAACGGCGGCCTCAAGGTGATCCAGACGGACGCCGCGGTGAACCCGGGGAACAGCGGGGGGCCCCTCGTGGACCTCCAAGGGAAGGTCGTCGCGATCAACACGGTGACGATCCCGTACGCCGAGGGCATCGGGTTCGCGATCCCGGCGAACGCGGCCCTCAAGGTCGCGAAGGAGATCCTCCAGCAGGGGCGGGTCCAGAGGGCCTGGCTCGGGGTCTCGGGCTACGACGTGAACCGCCGGCTCGCGGCGTACTACGCGCTGACGGTTTCCCGCGGCGTCTTCGTCGGGGAGATCACGGAGAAGGGACCGGCGGCGTCCGCGGGCCTCGAGGTCGGTGACGTGATCACGTCCGTCGGGGACAAGCCGGTGGCCTCCGTGGGGGACCTCGTCGAGGCGATCCGCGAGAAGCGGATTGGCGACGCGGTGGACGTCGAGGTCGTCCGGATGGGGCACAAGGTCACCGTGCGGCCGACGCTGGGCTCGCGGCCCTGGTAGCCCGGGACCGTAGCCGCTACGCCTGGCCGTTCCCGACCCAGGACATCCAGAGCCTCGCTTTCAACTCCGCGCCCTCGGGACCGAGCACGGAGGGGAGCGTCTTCTCCTCGAGGAGGTGGACCACGGCGCGGAGCTGGTCCGCCGTCAGGCGGGCTGCATCCGCGCTGACGTCCCGCAGCCGCTTCCGGAGCATCGCGGAGGCCATCTCCCCCCAGATCATCTTCATGTCCGCGAGGATGCGGCCGTACACTTCGCCCGGGTCCGGCGTCACGGAAGGGCCTCACGCTTGTTCGTGCAGGTGGTGGGCGCTCAGCCACGCCGAGTACCCGATGTAGAAGAGGACGACGAGCGCGACGATCAGAAATACGTCCGCGATCGACGGGTCGAGCCCGAACAGCTTCGTGCCCGCGTTCAGGGAGAGGACGATGCCGATCGCCGCGAGGCCGACGCTGATCCGGTACAGGAGCCCGCCCTTCATCATCCGGACGCCCTTGTGCGTGAGAAGGAACACGCCGAGGACGCCGCAGAAGATGCTCAGGACGAGGGTCACGACTTGCTCGGGGGAGGTCACCGTCATGGAATCCCGCTCGACGGTTTCCATCCTGGAACTGGTTATTTGAGGATTCGCGAGACAGACTCACGTGTGATAACGGCTACAGCTCCCGCACCGCGCTGACCGACCGCCCGCCGACTTGCGTGAACCCGAGGCTCGTGTACAGGGCGAGGGCGGGGCTGTTGCCCACGGTCACGTACAGCCCCAGGCGGTCGTAGCCGAGATCCACGAGCGCGTTCATCGTCTGGACGACAAGGGCCCGCCCGAGCCCTTGGCGGCGGGCGTCCCGCCGCACGCCGAGCTCCGAGAGGAGCGGGCTCCCCATCCAGTGCGTGGTGAGGGCGACCCCCATGAGGCCCGCGGCGTCCCGCGCGGCCCACGAGGCGACGGGGAGGTACGTCCCGCTGTCCCCCTTCCAGATCCCCGTGACGTACGCCCGCCATTCCGACTCGGTCCCGGTGTGCATCCCGAACTGCTGTTCGATGTGGCCCTCGTACACGGCCATCAGGAGCCGCATGACGTCCTCGACCTCGATCGTCTCCGGGTGGGACATCGGCACCTCGGGCGGGTCCGTCTTCGTCGCGGGCGCCTCCATCCGGATACGAGAGAACCGCTCCGTGAAGCCGACCTTCTCGAAGTCCGCAAGGTACGAATCCTCCAGGCTCGCGACAATCCGGTCCGCCCCGCCCGCGATGAGCGGGGTGGTCGCGAGGAGGATCGCGTCGCGGGTCCATGCGCGCGCGTCCGGGAGCAGGGAGAACCCGCCGATGGCGTTGCCCGCGAGGCGGACCGTGCCGACGATCGTCCCGTTCTCCTTGAACGCGAAGTACGATCCCTGCTCCTCAGGTGAGAGCGCGAGGTAGCGGTCGAGGTGGACCTTGACGTCCCTCGTGGGGACGTCCGTGCGGCCCGCAAGGAACGCTCGCCAGAACTCCTCCGCCCCCGAGGTTTCGAGGGGGACGATCTCGAGGCCCGGCATCGCGTGTCGGATGCGAGACGGGGGGATGAACGCTTCGGGTTGGCGACCCGCTTCGGTATCACCTGGGTCCGAAGTCTCCGAGCGCGGCTGAACCTTTAAGTCCCCCGCGGTCCTTCGACGGACCGTGGACTTCGCGCCCTCCGAGACCCACGAGATCACCCGCAAGATGGTCCGCGATTTCGCCGAGCGGGAGATCGCCCCGGAGTCCCAAAAGTACGACGAGAGCCAGGAGGTCCCCCACCACTGGGCCGAGAAGATGGCGGGGCTTGGCCTCCTCGGCGTCTTCGTGCCAGAGAAGTGGGGCGGGGCGGGCCTCGACTCCATCTGCTACGCGATCGTGATCGAGGAGCTCAGTCGCGTGGACGCGAGCGCGGGCGTCATTGCGGCGGTGAACAACGGGCTCGTGTGCGACCCGATCCTCAAGTTCGGGAGCGACGCCCAGAAGAGGGAGTGGCTCGTGCCGCTCGCGAAGGGGCAGAAGCTCGGGGCGTACGCGCTCACGGAGCCCGGGAGCGGGTCCGACGCGGCCGCCATGCGAACGACGGCGAAGCGCGAGGGGGCGCACTGGGTCCTGAACGGCACGAAGCAGTTCGTGACGAACGCGCACGACGCGGACCTCATCGTTGTTTACGCCCGCACGGGGTCGGAGAAGCACGACATCTCCGCGTTCCTCGTCCCCACGGACGCCCCCGGGTTCTCCCGCCTGAAGAAGGACAGCAAGATGGGGATCCGGGCGAGCGACACGATGAGCCTCGGGTTCGACGGGTGCCGGATCCCGAAGGACGCGCTCCTCGGCACGCAGGGGAAGGGGTTCAACATCGCCCTCGCGACCCTCGATGGCGGGCGGATCGGAATCGCGGCGCAGGCCCTCGGGATCGCCCAGCGCGCCCTCGAGGAGTCCCTCAAGTACTCCCAGGAGCGGGAGGCGTTCGGCTCGAAGATCTCCGAGTTCGAGGCCACGCAGTGGAAGCTCGCGGACATGGCCACGGAGATCGAGGCCGCGCGTCTGCTCACGTACCGGGCGGCGTGGATGAAGGACCGCGGGGTGCGGCACACGTACGAATCGAGCGCGGCGAAGCTGTTCGCGAGCGAGGCCGCGCACAGGGCCGTGGATGCGGCAGTCCAGATTCACGGCGGGTACGGCTTCATCAAGGACTACGTCGTGGAGAAGCTGTACCGGGACCAGCGGATCACGGAGCTCTATGAAGGGACGTCG
>VBMI01000099.1 GCA_005878955.1 Methanobacteriota archaeon | reverse complement strand
AGACCGACCGACTGCTCGGACCTGGGTCGACCTCGAGGGGTTTCCGGGACCGCGGTTCCCCACCTTTCCCCCTCCCCTGGTTCCACGGCGCGAGACAGGGGGCGGAAGGCTTATTCGACCCCGCTCGTGTGTCTCCATGGCATGGGCCCGCCCCCGGACGCGGCGACCTCGAAAGCGCCGCTTCACCCCACGATTGTCAAAAAGAAGCTCTGCCTCGTCGGCGAAGAGGGTGTCGGGAAGACCTCCTTGATCCGCCGCTTCGTGACCGGCATGTTCGACGACGCGTACGTCCGCACCCTCGGCGCGGTCGCGACGAAGAGGACGATCGACCTCGCGGACTCCCCGCTGGGGCCCGTGCAGGTCGACCTCGTGATCCTCGACATCACGGGCAAGCGCACGTTCCTCGACCTGTTCCAGGAGGCGTACTTCAAGGGCGCGGCGGGGGTCCTCGGCGTGTTCGACCTCACGCACCGCCGGAGCCTCGACGACCTGGCCCCATGGATCGACGGGGTCCGGGAGGAGGTCGGGAGGGTCCCCGTGGTCGCGCTCGGTAACAAGGCGGACCTTCGAGAGAAGGTCGAGGTCCACGAGCGGGAGATCGGAACGGTGCTCGGGAGCCGTGACGTCCGGACGATGAAGTCCTCCGCGAAGACCGGTGAGAACGTCGACGACGCGTTCCTGGGGCTCACCCGCGAGATGCTCGCCGCGCGGTGACTGACGCGGTCCAGCCGCGGAGGCCAGGCGACGTGGGGCAAGGTCCGGCTCGCGTTCGTGCCACAATCAAGATGAACGAGAACGTCTCAATCACAGAGACAGAAGCAATTTTTTGGCGCTGGGGGAGCGGTCCACGGTTTTGCATTGTGCCACAACATCCATGAGGCGCCGCGGCGTCGGACTGGACCGGTGGACCCTGTGTCACGAACCGTGTCCCGCGCGCTGATCTGTCTTGCGGCCCTCACGATCGTGTCGACCCTCGGTTGGGCGGCCCCCGCACGAGGTCATGAGCACGTCATCGTGGGCGAGTACGAGCTCATCGTCGGTTGGAAGGTCGAACCCGCGATTGCTGGCGTGCTGAACGGACTCGACGTCGGGATCATGGACCATCTTCCGAACGGAACGACGATCTGGGTGACAGTCGCCCAGGCGACCCTGACTTCGACCCTCGTGTACGGCTCCGCCTCGATGGGCCCGCCGCTCGAGCCGCAGTTCGGACAACCCGGGTGGTACACGTTCGACGTCATCCCGACGCGCTCCGGCCAGTACTCCGTGCACCTCGTCGGTACGCTGAACACGACGACCGTCAACGTGACCGTGGACCTGGACCCAGTCGACGCGGCCTCGACCGTGCAGTTCCCGACGACAGACCCGACGGCGTCCGACCTGAACGATTCGATTGCGGAGCTCCGACTCGAGAACGCGGGCCTCCGGATCCAGAACACCCTTGCGACCGGCATCGGCGTCGCAGGCCTCGGGGTTGGCCTCGTGGCTCTGGCGCTGGTTGCACGGACGCGACGTAGCGGACGCGATCACGCATGAGGCACTGGGTCTTCGCTCCGGCGGTGCTGGCGCTCCTCGTCATGCTGGTCATCAGCGCGTCTCCCGCCGAGGCGCATGCCGTGTACATCTCCTCGTCCCCACCTGCGAACGGCATCTTTCCCACCGCGCCGACGGGCGTCTCCGTCACGCTCTCCGAGGCGGTCCAACCCGGCACGCAGACGCTTCGAGTCACGAACGCCTCGGGCGTACGGGAGGAGATGGGCAAAGCGACGATCTCGCCGATCGACCCGCGGATCGTCACGATCGGCCTCGCGCCCATCGGTCCCGGCGTGTACACGGTCCAGTGGATCGTCGAGGACGCGGTGGACGGCCACTGGACGTCGGGCTCGTTCTACTTCATGGTGCAGAATCCGGACGGGTCCCTCCCGGGAACCTTCCCCGGCGGAAGCACGTCGTACCCGCCAATCTCCCTTGCAGAGGTGTTCCTCCGGTTCGTGGCCTTCCTCTCGCTCGCGATCGCATTTGGCGGGACCGTGCTCGCAATCGTCGCGTGGATCCCGGCGGGCCGGGATCTCGAGAACGCTGGCGATTCCGCGTTCGAGTCGGGATTTGCCGCCCTCCTCCTGTGGGCCCGGCTCGGCGCGCTTCTGTTCGCGGCGGCCGCGGGCGGGTGGTGGGTCCACGCGGTGACGGAGGCCCCACCCGAGGTCGTTCCGGTCGTCATCGGGTCCGCGTTCTCCCTCACCCTGATCGCGCGCGCCCTTCTCGGGCTCGCGTTGGCGGCGGTGCTTTCTCTCGCGATTGCGAGGGCGAGACCGTGGACCCCTGGGGAGGACCGCGCCCCCATGGAGCGCGAGGCGGACGCGGAGCGGGCCCTCCTCCCGCTCTTGGCGGCCCTGATCCTTGGCCTGTTCGCGGTGTTCGCGGGGACTGCGGGGTCCCACGCGGCGGCGACCGCCGTCTCCATCCTTGGCGCCGGGATGGACCTTGTCCACCAGATCGGTGTCTACACATGGGTGGGAGGGCTCCTAGGGATCGTCCGCCTCCGGCGGTGGCTGCGGGCCCCCGAAGGCCTCCGGTTGGCCCGCGGGGTGTACGCCCGGTTCTCCCAACTCGCGGGGTACGCCGTCGCGCTCGTGCTCGGGGCGGGCGTCGTCCTCGGCCTCCTACTCGTGGGGACCGTCACCGCCCTCCTCGGGACGGGGTACGGGTGGACCCTGCTCGGAAAGATTGCTCTCTTCATCCCGATGGTGTCCCTCGGGGCGTACAACCGGTACCGGGTCCTGCCCGCATCGTCCATGCCGGACGCCCTCCCGCGATCGATGGGCTCGCTGGCGGAGAACGTCCGGATCGAGGCCGTTATCGGTGCCGTCGTCCTGCTGATCGCCGCGCTCCTCACGGCGAGCACGCCGCCCGCGACGGCCCCCGCGACGAACCTCTTCGCCCTCCAAGCGACGTCGGACGGGGTCCGCTTCGACCTCGAGGTGGACCCGTTCCCGACGGTCCCCGGCAGCTACACGTTCCAGGTATTGCTGTCCAACGCGACGACCGGTGTGGGGCTCGGCGGCACCCGGTCCGCGAACCTCACGCTCACCCTGCTCGACGGCACACCGACCCCGCAGACGATTCGCATGGACGGGCCCCACGGAAACCATTACTTTGTCGACACGTCGCTGATGTCCGCGCCGGGGACCTGGCGTGTGGACCTCGACGTCGTCCCCGCGACGGGGCCCACGATATCGGCCACGTTCCACATCGTGCTTCAGTGAGGAACCGCGGAGCGTCCGTCCAGCGCCGCCGCCTTCTGGACGAGGGTCGCGAGCGCCCTCCGGGGAATCGCCGCGCCCTTCGCGACCTTGACGTGCCGCATCCCCTTCCCGGTGCCCTCGAGCAGACCCGCCGTGTCCCGGATCTCCGCGCCGTGATAGAAGCCGAGGTTCACG
>VBMI01000045.1 GCA_005878955.1 Methanobacteriota archaeon | reverse complement strand
CCACCTCGAGAAAGTCATGACGCGCGCCTTCGACGAGGTCCTGGGGATCGCAAACAAGTTCAACGTCGGCATGCGCATCGCGGCCTACATATTGGCCGTCGGCCGCGTGGCGGAGGCGACGCGCATCCGCGGCATCTATCCGTAGGGTCGATGGCCGACCGACCGGTCCTCGCGCTCTTCTGCGCGGCCACAGCGCTTCTCGCGAATGCCGCACCGCGCGCGGCGGTGGTGCGACAGGACCCCGAGCAGAAGATCTTCAAGTCGGATCTCCACCCGCGGCTCGTGACGAATCTGTACGCCCCGAAGGTGGGGGAGACGAAGAAATCTCCCGTCATTTTCTTCTCGGGCGAGTGGGGCTGGCGTCCCCTGCAGCAGGACACCGCATCGTACCTGGCCTCGACCGGCCGTCTCGTCCTCGGCATCGACGGCACCACCTTCTTTGACGGTCTCATCCCGGTGAACGAGCTGGCGGATGATCTGGCGCAGTTCCGCGCGTTCGCGAACGAGCGCGCCGGCCGGCCGAGGGAGACCCCGGTGATCCTGATCGGCTTCGCCTGGGGCGCCGAGATGATCCCGTACGTCCTGAACCAGATCGGGGCCTCGGATGCGCGAGGCGCCGTCCTCATCGCCCCGGACAAGAAGGGCGCGACGAGGTTCCGTGTCGGCATCCAGCTCAAGATGGACAGCCCTCCCGGGGAGGGCTTCGACGTCGAGGACCAGCTGCGCCGGATGGCACCGATTCCGGTCGTCCTGATGGAAGGAACGATCGACCAGGCCTCGGCCGCCAAGGACCTGTCCGCGGTGCCGCGCGGCCCCCACAAGTACGTCCCGGTCGCCGGAGGGGACCGTCAGTTCCACGAGGTGCGTGACGGCTTCTTCGCCGTTCTGGCCGACGCCCTCCGCTGGATCGACAATACCCCGCTCCTCTCGAGACAGCGTCCCGGCCCATCCGCCGCTGCGTCCCCCGACGCCTCTCCGGAAGGGCCGTCTCCCACGCCGGCTCCGACCGCGCCGTCCGTCGTCCCCGGCACCACTCCGCCCGGCGACTGACCGGTTGCCTGGATGGCGATTCCTTGACCCGCCCGGAAGCGCGGTGCTATATTTGCGGTGCGTCCAGACACAACAGACCAGACATGTGGGGGCGAAACGGTTTCGACGGGACTGTTGAGGCTGGGGCAGCGTGCCGAGGCCCACTCCTCGTAAAACAGGTGGAACCAAACCAAGCGCCAACTCACAGTTAGCGCTGGCTGCTTAAAGCAGCCCGTCCACCGGGCCCTTTTTCCCGCGGGGGTTCGGATGGGCGTCGCACAGCGGGATAGCCTGAAGGCCCGCCCGAAGCCTTAAGGCGAAAACGACCGGGCTGGCTGGCCGCTTCTTTGCCACTTCGGGGGGCGGCCGGCGAGAGCAACCGAGGTGGCTACGCACGTAGACGTCCCACGCTGATCTCTTCCGGACGCGGGTTCGACTCCCGCCGCCTCCACCACCTGCTGCTCGAAGATGAGATAGTCGGGCGGTGGATTGGCCGATGACGACCACGACCTGCCTTGACCCGGATCCCGGCGTGCCGGGCCGGGCGGAACCTGCCCCATCCTCCCCGCCGGGCGGGGAGCGCCGTCCTCCGGTCGTTGTCGTGTCTCTGGCGACCACCGTCCTCATTGCGGCTGGCGCGGCGGGTTATCTGTATTTTCGGAGTCGTGCGGATCACCCGACGCCGGGCAGCCTCTCGGCAGGATCGGCCGTCCTCGATCTGGATCTCGGGTCGGGCTCCGCTCAAGGGGTCGTCACCATCGCCGCGCCTTCTCCATCCGCCGGGTTGCCGGAAGTGAGGCTCTCCTTCCTGGTGCCGCCCAGCGCGGGCGCCGTCTACGAGGTCGAGGTCCGGGGCCCCTCCGAAGATGTGCTGATGAGGGTCGAGCGCGGGCCGCTTCTTCTGGACGACCTGGGAGGCGCGAGGGTCGGCGTCCCGGGCTCCCGCTTCACGGAAGCCGGCGGCCACCGCCTCGTCCTCAGGGAGTTCGCGTCGGACGGCGAGGTCCGGGAATATCGCTACCCCTTCCGCGTCAACCTCCCCGCTCCCGCTGACGGTCGATCAACCCCGCGTGGCACCGCGCCGGCGGCCGGCGTGCGCCAGGAAGGGGCAGACGAGCGCGACCAGAAGTAGCGCCCCAACTTCGCAGGCAAGACCAGGCAGGATCGGCGGCACCGCCTTGCCGGCCACGCCCGCGCCACGAGTCCCCGCGACCAGCAACTCCCTCAAGCCCGCGGGCGTGGCCTCGCTCCCGCTCGGGAGCGGGAGCATTCCAGTTGATCTACACTACGCGCTCCAGAATCTCCATTCCCGAGGGAGGGCGGCTCCGTGCCTGTCAAGCGCTACGTCGCGTGTCCAGGCGCGGTTCCGGGCCGGCCGGGGCCCGGCCCGGACGTGGGAAGCGGATGTGTGTCGTCCCTGGACCAGTCGCTCATCGAGAATGCGTCATGCTACGTCCGCCGCAGGGTGCTCGGTCACCCGCCCACCCCGACAATCTCCATGGCGCGGCGATTTCCAGGTTGACGGCGGCGTGGCGCGTCCGTACTTTTCGTCCAGGAGGGGTCCCCACATGAAAAGCCTTGCTGTCGTTTCCGTCGTGTTGGTATGCGCGATCGGATGCGGGCTCATGACGGCCTCTGCGGCCTCCAGCTCAAGTGACGTCGGCGTGTTCGTCCAGGCCGACACGTCGTGCCCGCCGGCCAACTTCGCGCTCTTTGGGCCGTGCGTCACCATTCTGTCCACGGATCCCATCGTTTGCGGCCATCCTTTGATCGGATACACCATGCTCTCGAAGTCGATGATGAAGAAGCTGGACGAGGCCGGCAATTTCGTGAGCCTGCGCGACGCGACCGCGGAGGAAGAGATATGCGGCCAGCCGCTGTACGAATTCAAGGAGTTCAAGCGAGGCATCTTCCCTCCTTGCGCCCTTCCGCAGGAGTGCGGCGGCTGAGAGACGGCGGGCCGGAATCACCTTCCGGCGAAGGTGGACGAATTCTAGAAGCCGCTCCGCCGCCCGGCTCGGCGGCGGGCTGTCTACCTCGTAGATGCCGGCGAGGAGATTCCTGCGGTGTGTAGCGACGAGGCGGGGTGCGTGACGCTTCGCCCGCGCCCGACCGACATCGGTGAGGCAGCCAATATCGGCCAACCCCTTCAGTGATGAGGGCGCAACTGACACTTACGACGAAAAGTCGCGCGCCATCAGCCAGTTAGCTCCACCAACCTCCTCTCTGATCAAACGCCAGGGCATCGCAGCGCGATCCTGTCTGGGCTCAAGCCGGGCGCGACACGGAGAGCCAGATCGGCGATCCGCGCGAGATGGTTTCATGGTTCCGTACACCCACCGACGATCTCCATCCACGCCACCAGCCTCTCCAGCATCCCGGTAAAGACCTCTTCGTTGCTGCGTCCGGTCCGGGCGGGAACGTGGAAGGAGTGGTCCGCGTCGGCGATGAGCTCGAGCGTCGCGCGCGCGCCGAGCCGCTCGATCAGGGGGCGCAGCAGAAGCAGGCTCGCGAGATCGTCACGCGTTCCCTGCAGGAAGAGCATCGGGACCTGCACGTCGAAGAGATGCCGGCCACGCTCGTCCGATGGACGTCCGGGTGGATGCAACGGAAACCCCAGGAAGACGAGACCGCGGACGCCGGGCAGCGGCGATTCGGCCTGTGCCTGGGAGGTCATGCGGCCGCCGAACGACTTGCCTCCCGCGAAGAGCGGGATCCGTGGGACCAGGCGCCGTGCCAGGACGAGGACGGTGCGGACGGTCGCCTGGGCGAGCGCGGGCGGATCCGGCCGCCTCGATCCTCGCTCCATGAAGGGGAACTGATAGCGCAGCGTGGCGATCCTTCGCTCGGCAAGCCCGGCGGCGAGGGCCGAGAGGAACGGGTGAGTCATGCCGGCGCCCGCTCCATGGGCGAGCGCCAAGCAGGCGACCGCCTGGCGCGGTGTATGCAGGAGTCCGGAGACGGTCCGGCCGTCCTCAAG
>VBMI01000044.1 GCA_005878955.1 Methanobacteriota archaeon | reverse complement strand
GGGCCGTAGGAATCCAGGAAGCACCAGGGTCCGACCGTCCGTCGCTGACTCCGGGGAAGGATCCGTCGGATCGGGAGACCGCCGAGGTCGGTCAAGCGTCCGGGGAGGACCTGGAGGGTCGGCTTGGCGGCAGGTTCGCTGACGCACAATTCGAATTCGGCCGTAGAAGAAAGATTGCTCATCGCGGCACCTCGATGGACATGATGTTACACCCACCTGCCAGCCCGGGTGGACTCGGGGCGGGAATGTCGCACTGACCTCCCCAGGCTCGAGGAGAGTCCCGGCGACCACTGATTGCTGATCGTTTTCCCACAATTGTTCAATTCCAGACAACTGAAGCTCTCGACCGGACGGCAGGACCATCGCTCATAACTGATGCTTGGTCAGCGCCTTGTTCAGCGGAATTCGACGTGGCGCCGTTGGCACGCGGTGTGAAGAGAGTGGAACGTGTGAGGGGGTCATCGTGCGAACAGGGTCGACCATTCTGATCGCTCTCGCGCTCTCCGTTGCAGGAGCCCCGGTTCAAGCCCGGGACACGCAGTCCCAACATGCCGGCTCGTTCAGCATAGGCGTGGGCACGTTCAACATGGGCCACTCGCATTCTTCCGGCGGGTTCGGGCTCGAATATCGCCTCGAGTCGCGGTCCTGGAGACCACGCGAGTCTGGACGGTTTTGCCTCATTCCGACATTCGGAATCACCGGCACCTCCAAGGAGGCCTTCTTCGCCTATGCGGGCTTCCGGACCGATTTGGACCTCACACGGAGATGGCGGCTCACTCCCGGATTCGCGGTAGGGGCCTATGACCGGAATGGAGACATCGACCTCGGCGGTCCGATCGAGTTCCGCTCCAGCCTGGACGTGTCGAGTGCCCTCAGAAACGGGATGCGCATCGGTGTCACGCTCTATCACGTCTCCAACGCGAGACTCTACTATCGGAACCCGGGGATCAATGCCCTCGCGTTCATCCAGACGTTTTAGTCACCGGTCATCGTTCGTTCATTGCGCGCGGGAACGACGCGTTTCTGCGACAATGAATGAAGGATGCGCATTCGAGGAGCCCATCCACTCCTGAGAAGGACCGTAGCGGCGGGCGCGCTGGGCGCGGCGCTGCTCGCTTATTGGGCCGGATTTTCGGGCGGCCCTGTCATGGCGAAGGAAGAGCCGGGCGGCAAGCCGCCCGCGACGCTTGAATCAGCGGCCCCCGCCGCCGCAGCGCCCGCGTTCGTAGCACCGCCCGGCCCGGCGAGGGCCCGGTTCGGGCTGGCGCTGAGCGGAGGCGGCGCGCGGGGCCTGGCGCACATCGGCGTCCTCAAGGTCCTGGAGGAGCTGCGGGTCCCGATCGACGTCATCGCCGGCACCAGCATCGGGGCGGTCGTCGGGGGCCTCTACGCCTCCGGGATGTCCCCCGACGAGATCGCGCGGGAGATGGAGCGGGTCGACTGGATCTCTCTCTTCGACGACCGTCCGCCGCGCCCCGACCTGCCCTACCGACGGAAACAGGACGACAGCAGCGCCTTCCTCGACCTCGAGCTCGGCCTCAAGAGCGGCAGGATCCTCCTCCCCCGGGGGCTCATCGCCGGGCAGAAGATCGGGTTCCTGTTCAAGTCGCTGACCGCCCGTGCGGCCTCCATCGACGACTTCGACCGCCTGCCGATCCCGTTCCGGGCGGTGGCGGCCGATCTCGCCGACGGCTCGATGGTGGTGCTCTCCAGGGGCGACCTCGCCGAGGCTCTGCGCGCCAGCATGAGTCTCCCGGGCACCCTCGCGCCCGCGGACATCGACGGCCGCCATCTCGTCGACGGCGGGCTGGTCCGCAACCTCCCGGTGGACGTCGCGTGGAACATGGGCGCCGACGTCGTCATCGCGGTCGACGTGACCACCCCGTTCGATCCGGTGGAGTCGCTGAAGACTGTGGCGGACGTGACGCGGCAGGTCGCCGATATGCTGACGCAGGACAACGTGACGGAGCAGACCCTGCGCGCCGACCTTCTGATCCGGCCCGACCTGGGGGCCGTCTCGGCGTCCAATTTCGCGGCCGGCGCCGAGGCGCTCCGGCGCGGCGAGGAAGCGACTCGCGCCCAGGCGGGCGTCCTGAGCCGCTACTCCCTGCCGCCCGACGAGTACGAGGCCCGCCTCAGGGAGGTGCGTGGCGCGCCCGCCGCCGTCCCGACGCGGATCGACTCGGTCCGGATCGAGGGAGCGAGCCGCGTCGACCGGCGGATCCTCGAAGGGAGGATCAGGACCCGGCCCGGCGCGACCCTCGACCTCGAGCTCCTGCAAGCGGATCTGTCCCGCCTCTATGGTCTCGGCGACTTCGAAAAGGTCGATTACCGCCTGTCCAGGACGGACGGCACCGATCTCCTGATCCACGCCGAGGAGAAACCCTGGGGCCCGAACTACCTCCGCTTCGGCCTGACGTTCGTGAACGATCTCGAGGGCGACAGCGACTACGGCGTCCGGGCCCGATACACCCGGACACGGATGGACGCGCTCGGGGCCGAGTGGCGCAGCGACATCAAGATCGGCCGCAATCGCAGCCTGTTCTCGGAGTTCCACCAGCCGCTCGATTTTTCGGGGGCCTTCTTCGTCGCACCGAGCGTCTCCCTGTTCGGTCAGTTCGTCAACCTCTACGACGGCGACCAGCGGATCGCCGAGTACGAGCCGCAGGGGACGACGGTGGCGCTCGACGCGGGGGCCGAGCTCGACCGGTACGGTGAGGTGCGGGTCGGCGTCGTCCGCGGGCGCGTGAAGGCGGCCGCCGCGGTCGGGACCAGCAGCCTCCCCGAGTTCGACATCGCGACCGGAGGCCTGACCGGGCGGGTGGTGATCGACCGATTGGACAACCCCTACTTCCCGGCGCAGGGCCGGTACGGTCTCGTGGACCTGTTCCTGTCGCGCCGATCCCTCGGCGCCGATGTCTCGTACGACAAGATGGCGGGATCGTTCTCGCAGGTGTTCCACCGGGGGCGGCATCGGGTCTATGTGGCGCTCGATGGCGGCACCAACCTCGGCACCGAGGTCCCCTTCTACGACGACTTCCTGGTGGGAGGGTTCGGCTCTCTGTCGGGATTCAAGGAGGGCCAGCTCCGGGGGCCTCTCTTCGGCGTGGCGCGCCTGGGCTACTACGCCAGGTCGGGAGGACTGTCCGGGCGATTCGGCCGCGGCGTCTACCTGGGTGGCTGGGTCGAAGCGGGGAACGCCTGGGCCACCCGCTCCGAGGCGCGTCTCGACAACCTCATCTACAGCGGGACCGTGGGCGCCGGCGTCGACACCTTCCTGGGTCCGGCCTACCTGGTCTACGGCCGTTCCGACGACGGCCATGACGCGTTCTACCTGAGCCTCGGCCGCACCTCCTTCACCGGCACGAACGCCTCCGTCTTCAGGAGCTACTAGCGATCACCCATCTCGTCGGCCTGGCCGATTCCCCTGCGGATCTCCTCGCCCGGGAACGCGTCCCCGCTCCGTGCAGCAGCGACCCGCCCGTCGCTCCGCTATTTCGTTCCCGTCCTCGTCGGCCTCCTGCCGCAGGCCCACCTGCATGAGATCGAAGGCGGGCAGATGCGCGATGAGACGCTCGGGATAGGTGTCGCCGCGCACCGAAAACCAGATGATACGGTTGAGCGCATCCGCATCCGCCTGGTCGGGTCTCTGGAAATTCTGCTCTCGAGTGCGTTTCATCCAGAAGGCGGTCCGCGCCTCGGGGGCCTTTGGCACCATCAGGTTGTCGAGCGCGACCTCCGGCATGACCGCCTCATACGGCCGCGCGTCGGCCTGGTCACGAAAGATGTCGATCGGCGGGGCCGCGGCATCCAGTTGATTCATGGGCGGCAGACCGAGAAGGATTTCCAGGGTGCGTACCATGCTGACGGTCGTGTGGAATTCGTGGATCAGGGCGCCGGGCCGGTTGTAGGCGCTGATGACGAACGCGGGCGAGCGATGCATGTCCACGTGGTCGGGACCGTTCTGCGAATCATCTTCGAGGATGAAGATCGCCGTGTCCTTCCAGTAACGGCTGCGCGACACCGCCTCGACCAGCTCGCCGATGGCGTAGTCGTTTTCGGCGACGAAAAACTGCGGCGTCGGTCCGGCGGGGCTCAGGCCATGGGTGTGATCGCTCGGAAGGCGCATGATCGTCAGGTGCGGCATGCGGTCGGGCCCGCCGGCCTCGAGGTCGGTCACGTAGCCGGCGAACTCGGCCAGCCAATCGCCCACGCGGGAATAGCCGCGGAAGCGCGCCTCCGGGTTGCCGGCTGCAACGACGGGGTCGACGCGGCCCCCCGATTCCTTGAACGCCCGGTACGAATCGGTCGTCATGGAATCGGGCGTCTTGAG
>VBMI01000077.1 GCA_005878955.1 Methanobacteriota archaeon | reverse complement strand
GCGGTCCACATTGACCTTCTTCCCGCGGGCCTCGACCTCGACCGGGACGATTTCCTTCGCGAACCTTCCCGAGTCGGTCGCCTTGTTCGCGAGCGTCTGGGAGCGGAGGGCGTACTCGTCGCACATCTCTCGCGTAAGGCCGAGCCTCTCCGCGATGATCTCCCCGCCGATCGCCATATGGAAGTCGTTGTAGATGTCCCAGAGGCCGTCCGTGATCATCGAGTCGAGGACCTCCGCGTGGCCGAGGTTGAATCCCTGGCGCGCCCGGGGCATCAAGTACGGGGCGCGGGTCATGTTCTCCACGCCTCCCGCCACGATGATCGCCTCCGGGTCGTCCTCGATCGCGCGGACCCCTTCGACGATCGCCTTCATCCCGCTGCCGCACACCATGTTCACCGTCGTGCCGCTCACGCTCTCCGGGATCCCAGAGAAGATGACGACCTGGCGCGCGCAGTTCTGGTAGAGCCCCGCCTGGATCACGGATCCAAAGAACAACTCGGTGACGTCCTTCGGCTCGATGCTCGCTCGGCGGATGGCCTCCCGGACCGCGAACGTGGCCAGGCGCGGGGCCGGCATCTCCGTGAACGCGCCCCTAAACTTGCCGATCGGGGTGCGCGCCGCCCCCGCCACGACGACCTTCGTCTTCGACACCACGTCCCGGAAGAAAGCGCGGGGCGGATAAGTCTATGCCGCGGGGATTCCGCACTCGGTTGATCTACGCCAACGAACTCGTCGGCGGATCCGGGTCGCCACCCCCGATCTTCGTCTCAAGGCTTTAATGGGCATCGACAGGTACCGGTGGGCCGTGCCCCGTTTCGAGCTCGATGCTTGGCTCGCAGACCGCGATCAACCCGCGGCCCGCTTCCGCTATCTGGTCGACATGCAGGGCCTCTCACCGGACTCCGGCGAGGCGCGGGCGGCGCTCCGGGACGTTCCCCGCCGCGGTTGGGCCGCGGAGATCCTTCGCGAGCAGAAGCCCCGCGGCTTCTGGGTGAGCCGCAAGACCTTGTACCGCCCGAAGTACCGCGCCACGAACTGGATGCTCCTCGTATTAGCCGAACTTGGCCTCACCGTCCGCCACCCGAAGGTTCGTCGCGCGGTGGACCTCATGCTGGCGGACTACGGGGGCTCGGACGGACCATTCAACCGCCAAGGTGGCGAGCCCCACTTCTGCTTCGTGGGCAACACGGCGCGGATGATGATCCTCTTCGGGCTCGGGGAGGATCAACGGGTGAAGAGCTCGCTCGACTGGCTCGCCGACCAGCAACTCGAAGACGGGGGGTGGGACTGCTTCGGCCGTTCGAAGGGGACGCTCGACTGCTGGGAGGCCCTGGCCGCGTACGCTGCGATCGGACGGCGTAGCTGGACCCGCAAATGGAAGCGCGCGGTCGACCGCGGGGCCGAGTTCTATCTTGAGCGCCGCCTGCTCCGCGAAGGACGCCGGCGATATGCCGCGTGGGAGAGAGTGCACTATCCGGTCCACTATTACTACGATGTCCTCGTAGGGCTCGAGACGCTCGCCCGCCTCGGGTACGGGGACGACCCGCGGATGAGACCGGGGCGAGACCTCCTGCCCCGGATCTCGCGCGGGGAGCGAACTACTCCCGCCAGCCGGGCGTGCGTCCGTTCGCCGTCGAACGGGCCCACGCTCGCAGTAAGTGGATCACCCTCCGGGCACGGGCGGTGCTCGGAGACGCCTAGGGCCGGTGTGCAGGCCCGCCCGCCGGACGCCTTGGCCTCGCGCCTATTTCTTGATGGGCGGGTCGAGGTAGCCGGAGGCGAAATACGGAGAGGTCGCGATGATGTCGAACATCACGTGCCGGCCTTCGGAGGCGAACTCGATGCTCGTCACGTGGACCCACCCGTCAACAGTGAAGAGGGAGTCTCCGAGGACGATCTCCGTGACGGGCTTCCAGCCGACCTCGCCGCCCGCGCTATTCACCCAGAGGGTCTGGTGCGGATTCGCATCGACCCGCAGCGGCGTCCCCGCTTCCGTGTTGATGACGAGCATGTTCGAGGTCTCGACGGCTTCGATCGATGTGATCAGGGACACGGTGAACGTTCCGGTCTCCGTGTCAAAGCCGAGCAATCGGTCCCCCACGGCAAGGTTCTGTACCGGGACCTCGCTGCCATCCTCCATCGTGATGGCGGTTCCGAAGGCGACGCTCCCGCCACCGCCACCTCCCGGAGCGAAAACGTCCACGTGAATCGTTGTGGTAGCGGACAGGATCCCGCTGGACCCCGAGACCGTCACGGTGTAGGATCCGGTCGGGGTCGTCCCGTCCGTCGAAATGGTGAGAGTCACCGGGGCGACGCCGCCGGGCGGCGGTGTAACGTACGTCGAGCTCAGGGTGACCCCGGGGCCCGCCGGGCTCACGGATGTCGAGAGGGACACGGGGCGCGTGAACCCGCCGAGGCTCGTCACGCCGATGGTCGAGGTCCCGCTCGACCCCTGGACCAGGCTCATCGACGCGGGGTCTGCGGTGAGCGAGCAGTCTTCGATCCGGAACGAGGAGATCCACGTGCCCCATGCCGGCGTCGGCTGGTACTCCCCGACGCCCCAGACCACGCTCCGGTCCACGGGGTCAGTGCCCGCGCCGAAGTAGTCGCCATACCGATTCGAGTTGTTCCACGGGTAGTAGTCCGGAACCGCGTCGACGGCCGAGCTGACGACGACCGTGGCGGGGGGCTTCAGGGTGTTGGGTGGGTCCGTCGTCGACTGGCCGGTCACGGCCAGGGACGGGAAGTCCGTCTCGGAGGAGTAGCCGTAGACGACGCCGAGGTCTCCTCGGTCGTCCATCGAAAGGGCTCCGTAGAACACGTCCCTGCCGACCTCCGAATGGTCGAACTCTTGGGTCATCACGGGTTGTGCGGGAACCGTGGTGTCGAAGGCGGTCATCCGGAGACAGGACCGGTTGGTGGAGTCGCCCGGTGGGCGGCACCAGCTGTTCACGGTGAACCAGAGTCGGTCCAGGGCCCAGGCGGCGTCGATGACCCGCACTCGCCCGCGGTTGGTGTCGATGTCGATGTCCGTCGTCGGCTGCTCCGCGTCCGTAGACCCGAAGTTGACTCGGATCGGCACGAGGACCTTCGCCACAGACACCGAGCTCACGCCCGGAACACCGCTGATCGCGTAGTACTTGATTTCAGTCCCCGTCTTCCACGCCCGGCCGACCATGAATTCGATTGGGGTCGAGCTGAGGGACTCGACCGGCTGCAAGCCCAGCACCGAGTTGTCCGAATTGAAGAAGACCGTGGCGGGGCTGGGGGCCCCCGCGATCATCTGGGCCTTGTTCACTACTGCGTATTCGGTCCCCGTCCAGCGATCTTGGGACAACGAGTACGAGTTCCACGTCACGACGAACTTGTCGTCGTTGTACCCCGTGAACGGCTGGTCCGGACTCCCGCGGCCCACGATGTCGTAGATGCGCCAGCCCGCCGTAAGGTTCTCCGACAACGAGACGGCGATCTTCGTGGGGGTCGGGACTCGCCGGTCGGCGGAGTCGTTGTACTGCGCCGCGGAGACGAACCACCGGCCGCTCATGCGATCGAACAGGATGCGCGGGTCGAACATTGTGTCCTGCGATGTGAAGAACTGCCTCAACGACATAGGAGGCGTCCAGAGCCGGTTCCCCTGCTTGTCGAAGGGTTCGACGGCGTTGTTCACGATCTCCACAACCTCGTAGGTTCCCGCCGCGACCTGCGGGTCGGGCGGGCGAACGTTTCCCGACTCCTGTCGTCCGAGCCCGTCGAACGACGACCTCACGGCGACGGAAAGCGTGCCCGGCACGGCCTCGGCTCCCGCTCCGGAACGGGCGGGTCCCATGTGCGGGGGTTGTCCAATCGACACCGACGCGACGGGCTCGCGCAGGGCGGGTCGTACCTCCGCCACGAGCACTGCGGAACCGATCGTCGAATCCTCCATAGAAGCATGGTTCCGATCGTGCGTCGCGAGAACGGGCAAGCTCAATAGCACGGCAATAAGCGCTGCCGCGACAAGGGTCATTCGCAAGAATCGAGGGGCACGACCCGATTCGAACCACTTCGTTCGCACGAGGAATGGCAGGGCCATGTCTTTCCTCCCGCTATTTGCACCGTGTGAGCGGGCGCGCCGGGAGAGGTTCCAGACTACTTAACGATGCTTTCGCAGATCGTCGAGGTTCACCGGGCGCCGCCCTCGTTCAGCCAGGAACGGAAGGCGTCGAACTTCGGGGGACGTCCCAGATACTCGCGGACCATCTTCGCCGCGGGCCTCGCACTGCCGGGCTCGAGGATTGTGCGGCGGTATTTCCGGGCCTGGGTCGGGTTGATGATTGACTTCTTTTTCTGGAAGGGCGTGAACAGGTCCTTCGCGATGACGAGGGACCACATGTAGGTGTAGTACACCGCCGAGTAGCCGTTCAGGTGGCCGAAGTTGCACTGGAAGTGCGTCCCGTCATACCACGGGACCGGGTAGTATTCGGAGTTCAGTTTCTTCGCGAGGGCGGTCGTGTCGATCTCCTTAGGATCCCGGTTGTAGTAGTTCAAGGATAGCGCCGCGAAGAAGATCTGACGGCGGACGAGGAGGCCCCGTGCAAACGCCTGCGCGCGCTCCATCCGGTCGACCATCTCCCTCGGGATGGGCTTCCCGGTCTCGTGGTGTGTCGCGAAGCTCTGGAGGCCCTCCGGCCGCCGGGCCCACTCCTCGAGCATCTGCGAGGGCGCCTCGACGAAGTCCCACTCGATGTCGCCCATCGAGGTCTTCATCCACCTCGCGCCACCGGAGAAGATGTCGTGGAGCAGATGGCCGAACTCGTGGAAGAACGTCACGACGTCGTTGTGCTCCATGAGGGCCGGGCCCTTCGTCGTCTTCGGATCCAGGAAGTTGCACACGAGAGCGGCCTGCGGGAGCTGGACCCCCCGCAGGCCCACGACGAGGGGGAACGCGGCGGCGTGATTGAATTTCCCAGGGCGCGGGTGGAGGTCGAGGTAGAACCGGCCCAGCCGGGTGCCGTCGTCGTACGCGTCGTACACCTCGACGGACTCGTGCCACGCGGGCGCCCCGCGCACGCGACGGTAGTGCACGCCGAACAGTCTCCCCGTAATCCCGAAGATCCCGTCCCTCACCCGCTCGAACTGGAAGTACGGCCGCGCCTCCTGGGAGCTGAACTGGTACTTCTCCGCCCGCACCCGCTCGATGTAGAACGACGGGTCCCAGGGTTCGAGCCGCTCCGCGAACGGCGACTGTTTGCGCTTCTGCTCGAGAAGGACTTGGTAGTCCCTCTTCGTCCGGGGACCGGACGCCTTCGAGATCTTCTCGACGAACTCCCCGGCGGCCGTCTCCGACCCGATCATCTTGTCCTCGGTGACGTACGCCGCGTAGTTCTTGTACCCGAGGAGCCGGGCGAGTTCGTTCCGCTTGACGAGCAGCCGGTCCAGGACCTCCATGTTCTTCGGGTACCCGCGGTTCAGGAACTCCCACTGGAGCCTCCGGCGGACCTCCTCGTTCTTCGCGTACTGGAACACCGGGAGGGCGTCCGGGTAGTTCGTCGTGATCCGGATCGTGCCGTCCTTCTTCGGATGGGAGGCGATGTAGTCCCCGGGCAGCCCATCGAGGGCCTGCGCGTCCTCGATCTCGATGGAGCGCACGTCGTCATTGATGTTCCGGTCGAACTCGGACCCGACGGCGGTGATCTCCTCGTTAAGCTTCTTGATGCGGGCGCGCGTCGAATCGTCCTTGTCCACCCCGGCTCGCTTGAAGTCCCGCAGAATCTTGAACACCGCGTGGCGGGTCTCCGCGTCCTTGGTCTTCACGTCGAGGCGCGTGAACGCCTCATACAACGGCCGGTTCAGGGTCAGTTCCGTGAGGAAGCTCATCGCGTTCTGATAGGCGCGGTTCCCCGCGTCCCGGACCCCCGTCTCCGGGTGGACGTTGAAGAGGAGCTCGCCCTGCTGGGCGACCTCGTACACGGCCTCGAGGATCTCGTTGTACGGGACGAGCGTGTTCTCGACCGTGCGTCGGCCCCTCGAGCTCAGGATCTTCTTGAGCAGTTGCTTCCCGCGCCCGATTCCCGCGTTCGAGAGGCGGTCCACCCCCGCGGCAGACTTCGCGAGTGCGAGGGCCGGGGATGTCATTCGCGCGCCGCGCGCGGTGGGTGGCTTGCGGGACCTCCGTGGCCTTGGCATGGGTTCGACCCGCCGGCCCGAAGCCGGCAGAGGATATCTCGGTTTACCCACGGGCGCCCGATATGCGGCCCCAGTTCGAGGTGGGGTCCGATGGCCGCCGTCCACCCGATAAGCGTTCTTCGGAGGAGTCTGGGAGATCGCTCCTAGGTTCGCGCACGGGCCCCGCAGTTCATGCAGAACACGGCCTCCGGGCGCATCGGCTGCCCGCACTGCGGGCACCGCGCCCCGTCGGTGGGCGGGGCCGGGGGGAGTGGAGTCGTCGGCAGCGGAGAGACGGGGGGCGATTGCGCGAGCGTTGCAGCCGGCGCGGGCGGGCCATACGCGGGCCACATCTGCATCATCGGCATCGTCGAGTGGACCTGTGCCAGGCCTCGGGACAGCCGGTCAGAGGTCCGAAGGTAGACGGACAGGAACAGGATGTAGCCGACGAGGGCGAACCCCGGCGGTAGGAACGTCCCGCCGATCAGGATCTGCGTGATTTGGGCGGCCTCCCCCGGTCCGATGAGGGACGGGTTCTGGAGGAGGGCGACCAACCGGATCGTCGCGAATCCGACAACGGCGATCCCCGCGAGGCCGAGGCAGGGGATGAGGATGCTGGCGAGGTCGGCGCGGAACCGGACTTCCGGCGGCTGGAGGGCCCGGACCATGTGCCGGTACATCTGGCCCTTGCACGTGACCCCCGCCGTCCAGAAGATCGTCACGAGGAGGGGAACGAACGCGGTCGGCTGGACCTGCCCGCCGGTGGCAATCTGGAACGTCCCGAAGAGCAGGAGGTACACGACGAGGACGACGGCCATCGTCGAGAGGGCGGTCCCCGCCCACTTGAACAGCACACCACGGGAGGCGTACTTCGCGTGCTCGGGCCCGTACTCGTCCGCGCCCTGGTGCATCTTCATCACGGACATCAGGCTCACGATGAAGTTGATCACGAACACGATCATCAGCCCGCACGCGGCGGCCCCGATCATCGCGGCGAGGCTGAGCCCCGCGTTCGGGTCGCTTAGGGAAACCGACACCGCGGACAGGCCGATGATCAGGGCGAACAGGCCGAACACGATGTCGAGGACAAGGCCGATCTGGTAGGTCCGGATCCCGGACACGGTCTCGGGCTTGACGAGGACGGCGGGCATGTACGGCATGGGGACGGCGGCGTACGGGTACCCAGGGGGCGCGGCCATTTCGTCCGAGCAAGCGGGGGTCCCGGGATAAACGTGTCGTCGTTGTTCGGAATTACTTCCCAAGGACGCGGATGACGTGTGGCACGATCTGGGCCGTCATCTTGACTCTCTTCCGGGCCCCGTTCACCTCGATCTCGACCTTCGGCCCGTCCCGCCCCAGGAGCACGGGCTGCAACCCGTCCCGGGCGAGCAGTTCGAAGAGGCTCGCCTCCCGTTCCTCAGCGGAGTCGCGAAACTCCTGGATGATCTCCTGCATCCGGGGCCCGACCTCGAACTCCACCCGGCCGGGATCCCTCGCGATGAGGCCTCGGATGAACAGCGAACGGAGGGAAGGGTCCAGCGCCTGCGGGTAGACCTTCAGGTCGCCGGAGACCTGGGAGCGGGTGCGGGCCCGCCGCTGGAGCACCCGGATGATCGCGGCGTTCTTGACGATGTCGAGGAGGGCGAGGTCCTTCAGGCTCTCCATGCGCACCTGGCCCGCCACGCTGAGTGCGGCGAACTTCCCCATGCGAGTCGAAAGCAGCAGGCCCGCCTTCCTCAGGATCTCGACGTGCCAGCTCAGGCTCTGGAGTGGGATGTCCAACGACCGCGCGAGCTCCCGCAGGTGGATCCCCGGGCGGTCGAGCACGGTCAGGAAGACCTTCCGCCGCCGCTCGTTCAGCAGGACGGAGGACCCCGGGGCCCGGGGCGCGACCTCCGGCAGAACGGGCTCGCCGACGGCCCGTCGGAACGCACTACCGACGCTCGGCTTCCCCACCATCCACTGCCGGATGAAAGGTGCCCGGTTAAAAGGGTTGCCTGACGAATTATCACTAACGAGAACGGGCTCAGAACGCGGGTTCCGCCGCGATTCCGTGGCGGGCCGCGAGGTCGAGGATCGCCCGCTCCATGTCCGCGAAGTACGGGCCTTCGAGCGCCTTCTCGTAGAGGGCCGGCAGGCCCTCGTCGAGGGCGCGGAGGCTCGGTTCCAGCATGGCCCACGTCCCCTCCTTGAGCCGCAGCCGGTCCACGAGGACCTTGCGCGTCCCCGCTTCGGCGATTCCCGCGACGAGGTCTTCCATGCCTCGCTCCGTCGCCTCCGGGAGGATCGGCCCGATGAACGCCCACGTGTCGATCCCCGCTTCATTCAGCCGGCGGAGGGTCTCGAGGCGCTTCGACGCCGGGCTCCCGAAGGGCTCGATCACACGGCGAGTGCGCTCATCGAGGGTCGTGATCGTCACCCCGACGTCGGCGCGGGAGAACCCGCCGAGCAGGTCGAGGTCGCGGAGGACGAGACTGGACTTCGTCTGGATCGACACGGGCCAGTCGTGCGGGAGGAGGGTCTCGAGGCAGTACCGCGTCACCCTGTACCGGCCCTCGACCGCCTGGTACGCGTCCGTCACCGTGCCGATCCCCACGACGCCGGGGGCCTCGCGTTTCAGTTCCCGTGCGAGGACGAAGGGCATGTTCCGCTTCACCTCGACGTACCCGCCCCACGGTCGCGGGTCCCGGAGGACGGCGGGCGCGTAGCAGTAGCGGCAGCCGATCTGGCAGCCCCGGTACGGGTTCAATGCGTACTGCAACCCCGGGAGGCGGCTCGGGACGAGCGCGCTCAGGCAGACGACCTCGTGCACCTTCACGGTGTCCGCTCCTCGAGGCCCGCCGCGATCGCCCGGAGGGCGCCCTCGGACACGTCGTACTCGTGCAGCTCCCGTACGGGAACCCATCGCGCGTTCACCGCGTCCGACCCGGGGATCGCTTCACCCGCCTCGTATTCACACAGGATATCCACGATCGCATAGTGAAACCTCACCCTCCCCTCGTGGTCCCGTTCGATCAGGTCGTGGACGAGGAGGACCCGTCCCGGGCGGACCCGGACCCCCGTTTCCTCGAGGGCCTCCCGCCGGACGGCGGCGCCGGCGGTCTCGCCCTCCTCGATGGACCCGCCGGGGATGCTCCAGCGGCCCTGGTGGGGAGGGCCGCCGCGCTTCACCAGGAGGACGTCATCCCCGCGGAACACGACCCCCGCCGCGGCGGGCACGGGCCGTCCCGGGTACTCGGGGCTCACGGGCTCGCCCCGAAGTCCTCGAGGGCCCGCTGGTACAGGACGTGGGTCAGGACCTCGGAGGTCTGCAGCCACCGGGGGATCGGGATGTCCAGCCTCGTGGCCAGGTGGCCCAGCGCCTCCTTGGGTGCGGGGAACCTCCGGGGCGGACGGCGGAGGGCCTCCCGGACGTGTTCGCGCACGTTCCACACGCCGACGGGCATGAGGTATCCGGGGTGGGTCTCGCGAAGGATCACCGCGGCGGCCTGCCGCCGTTCCCGGTCCAGGGCCTCCGCGACGGCGAGGCGGGCCGCGTAGTAGCACCCGCCGATCGAGGCGTACTCGGTCCGCCCTTCGAAGCCTTCGTGGTCCCCGAACATCACGATCTCCCGTCCGAGCGGGTTCCAGAGCGTGTTCGGGTACCAGGCCTCGATCAATTCGTACCGCCATGGACGCGGGAGGAAGACGACGAGGAAGCGGTCGTCGAAGCCGATCGCCTCGTACACGCGGACCTCGTCGATCAGCGGGAACGTTTTCACTCGTTCGCGGAGGTCCTTGCCGATCGTGTCATCGACCGCCGTGATCGACCACCGGGTCGGCACGAAACGGCGGCTCTTCCCTAATCCGAACGCGCCGACGCTGAACGCCCGCTGGATCTTCGACACCGGCACTTGGTTGCGGTACAGGTCGAGGACCGCGGGCTTCGCGCGGAGGTCGGTGTCCGCGTACGCGCGGTCCAGCTTCGGGTCCACGCGGTAGGTCCCGAGGTCGAACCGTTCGATCGGCGCGGAGGGGCCGAAGGGCTGCACGTCCTCGTCGAGGACAAGGCGTCCCCGCGGCTTGCGGGCGAACCCCGCCTCGACGTCCGTCGCCGCGGTGGACAGCGCGAGCTCCCGCGTGAGGTCGACGACCCGGCCGCCGCCGTCGACATCGAGCACGTGGGTCCGGTGCATCCCGCGGACGAGCTGCTCGCGGAAGCCGACGATCTCGTCGAGGGAACGGCCCACCCACGCCTCGGGACGGTCCAGGATCGCCGTGTCCCCGTGGACCGGCGGGATGAGGGGCCCGACGAACACCTTCGGATAGCCGAAGCGGCCAACGAAGACGCCCGGCGGGCTCGCGCCGTCGAGCTCGGTCCCGTTGATCAGGGGCTGCGTGCGCATCATCGAGTCGTATCGGACGAGGATCGGGCAGCGGGGCTTCCCGCACAGGAGCTTCGCGGCCCGGCATTGCACGCACAGTCCACCCGCAATTGCCTTGCGGGTCTCCTCGTCGAAGAGCCGCCCCACCTCCATGGCGGAGAGCATGTCGAAAGACCGATGGCGGGGGGCCTTAAGACGGTGACCTCGGGATACCCGAAACGTCGGAGTCCAGCGGATGCGGGGGTTCTGAATAAATACTGAGAATGGAATGCGGGAGCTTCGTGAAGGAACCCAGCCCGCTCGCGCTCACCACGGAAGAGAGGATTCTGCTGTACCTCTCGGACTTTCGCGGGATGGAGGAGCGGTTCGAGCTGCCCGAGGCCCTGACCCAGCGCGCGATCGCCTTCGCCGCGGGCACGCAGAGGAAGCACCTCTCCCGGTACCTCGACGACCTGACCAAGGAGGGGATGCTCGAGCAGCGGAAGGCCCACATCGAGGGCCAGCGGCAGCGGATGCTCGCGTACTACTTGGCCCCGCGGGGGTGGGCCCGCGCGATGGAGATCAAACAGCAGCTCTCCGTCGTCCACGTGCCGATCCGGGTCGGGTCGGAAATCAAACAGATGACCCTGGACGAGATCGACGGCGCGACGAGCGTCCGGCTAACGTTCTCGGACATCGTCCGGGAGGCGCTCCGGGTGGAGATGCTCGACCTGGCGGACCTCGAGAAGATTGACGACCGCCGCCGCGCGGAGATGGACGAGCGGCTGAAGAAGCTCGAGGCGTACACCCGCGCCCTGATGACCGCGTGGAAGGACGGGCGGGTCACCGCGACGGAGCGGCTCCTCCTGGACCAGTTACGGGAGCATCTGGGGATCTCCCACGAGGAGCACGAGCGGATGGAGGCGGAGGCGATTGCTCGCTCGGAGGACGCGGTGGAGGACCGTTTTGAGCTGTACAAGGTCGTCGCCTCGGAGGCGTGGGAGCACGGGCAGGTGACCGCCCGCGAGCGGGAACTCATGGAGGCCCTGCGCAAGGCCCTCCAGATCCCGAAGACCGAAGCCACCCGCCTCGAGGACGCCGTGAAGGCGGGAGCCGAGGACTAGCGCGCGACGAACAGGTGGTACTTCTCGCCCGGGTTCGCGATCTCCATTTCGATCCGCTTCGCGACGACCTTCTCCGGGTGGTGCAGGGTCGCCACCCGCTTCCCGAGGTCTTCAAAGCTGGCGAAGGGGCCCTTCTTTCGCTCCTCGAGGATCGCCCACATCGTCTTCTTCCCGAGGCCCGGGAGGAGCTCGAGCATGTGGAACCTGGTCGTGATCGCTTGGGCCTCGTTGAAGAGCCGGATGAACCGGTCCTCCTTGTCCTTGAGGATCTGCCCGACCACGAACGGCAGTTCGTTCTGTGCGGCGGTCGTCAGCTCGTCGTAGCCCACGCGGCGCTTCACGTGGAGGATGATGTCCCGCTTGTCGATGTCCTTCCCGATGTAGACGCGGTCCCCCACGGTGATCGCCGCGCCCTCCTTCGGGGTGAGCTCGAAGAGCTTGAACTCGTCCTCGCCGATGGCGTACGCGACCGGTTCCCGCTGGTACTTCGACCGGTCCGGGTGGCCTTGCGGTAAGTGGTCGAGAATGCGCGCGTAGTCCTCCACCGGCGGCACCCACCCTTACAGATACTGCCGCACGATCTCGAGGACCCGGTCCATGTCTTCCTTGGAAAGCGCGAAGCGCTCCTTCGCAAAGATGGCGCGCACGTCGTCCGCGTGGGTGGGGAGGAGGTCCGAGACCTTCACGGCGTTGAACTCGGACATCATCGGGATCTCCATGAGCTCCTTGACGAGCTTGTGCGCCTGCTCCGGCGTCACGTGGGCGAAGAGGGACGCATGCTGGAGGGCGTACTGCTGCTCCATCGAGAGGGTGGGACGGGCGGCCTTCTCCTTCTCCAGGAGGTCGCGGATCTCCGCGAGCGAGAGGTGCTTCTCCTCGACCATGGACCCACCCCTCACGCCCGCTCGAGGTGCTCGGGCGTGACGATCGCCTTCTTGATCTTCCCGCCGAACCGGACGTCCAGCACGTACGCCCGGCCCTGCTTCGCGACGACCGTGCCCGTCAGCCCGTGGAACCGGTTGTGGGGCCACCCCTTCTGGAAGGAGGAGTCGATCCGGATCGTCGCCTTGTCCCCGATCTCGAACCGGCGGAAGGCGCGGGTGATCGGGGAGAGCCCGCGCTTGCGGGGGCTGCGGCGGAACTTCTGCCGCGTCTTCTCCATGATGCCCTTCGAAGCCTTCACCATCGGCCCTCACTCCGTGTCCAGGATGTCCAGGACGTCGAGCTCGACCACCTCGCACGCGACCCCCAAGGCCTCCGCGAGGCTCGGCGACGTCCGGCCCCGGTCCCCGTGGACGAACTCCTTGACGTAGGTGCCCGCCTCCGCCGTGACCCGGAGGTCGGCGGTCGCCCCGCCCGATCGAGTCACCTCGATTCCGGTCACGACCCGTTCCCGCGTCCGGTCCGCGCGGCGATGGGATACCCTGGCTGGTGTGCGCTGGGCAATCGGTCGGCCGACGAGAGATGCGACCGCGCTTTTAAGCTTTCCATCGTCCACGGGAGAGGCGAACCGGACCCGCACCGCGTACGCCTTTCCGGCGCGGTCCTCCTTCAGGGCGACGACCTCGGCGCCTCCGGAGGGGCGGAGACCCTCCACCTCGACCTGGCCCGAGGCGTTCACGAGAACCGCGACCTTGGCAAGGTCCACGGTCCTCCGGACCGGCTCCTTGATCTCCACAATGAAAGGGCGCCCGCGCCCGAGCATGCGCGCGTCCACGTCCTCCCGGCCCAACCCGTGCAGGGCGTGGGCGGTCCCCCCGGTCTGGGCCATCACCGCCGCTGACAGCGGCGACAGGGCCATCGGGTCTGGGGGATTCCCCGCACGAGCTTTCGGTATCGGCCGTAAATAAAGATCGGGTTGACCTGGACCGAGACGGAATCGAACGCCGTGTCGACGATCGCGACGATGTCGGGATGGGCGAACTCGGCCACCTTCCCGAGGCGCCGTTCGACCCGCTTGCCGATCTCGCGGTTGAGCTCGGACTTGATTGGCTCCGCATGCCGCGCCCCGAGCTCGGTCCAGAGGGCCTCCTCCCGCGCGGACACCTCCGGATCCACCTTCGATCCGACGAGGAAGGTGCGGAACTCCCAGGGGGCGAAATTCTCCGCGACGAGGCCCGCGAACTTCCCGAGCTCGTCGAGCAGGCCGCCGCACACCCAGCAGGGCCACCCCGTTGGGACGCCGAACCGAGCGCGCAGCGCGAGCCCCCGCTCGGGGTTCGTGAGGCCGTGGCCCGCCTTGCCGAGGAGCCGCCCGAGGCAGCCGTCGCACAGGGGACGCGGGCCGAGCTTGTCCCAAGGGATTGAGGCCGCCGTCTCGAGCACCACGTCGCTTGGCCCGCCCATCGGTACCGGGAACCACGCGGCGAGCATAAAGCGGTGCTCACGCGATCCCGAGGAGGAACCCGACGAGGAGGTTGAGGAGCACGATGGTGGTGATCTCGACATACCGGCGGTCGCGCTCCCGCAGGAAGGAGAGGAGGCTGAGGGCCACCCGCGCCACGGGCGTGAGGATGAGGATGAGGACCCCGAGGCTCAGGAGGGCGGCGGGCTGGAGTCTCAGCAGGGGCCCAAGGAGCTGGCCCGGTTCCAGGACCTCGAACGAGAACCCCGAGCCCTCGAGGGCCGCGATCGTGAGGCCGGCGAGGAGCACTCCGACGGACACGAGGACCCCGCCCCGCAGGACGTGGGAGATCCCCCGGTTGATGTCCGCGACCTCGGCGACGACCGCCTTGCGGAGCGCCTGCACGCGTCGGCGGGCGAACTCGAGCGCGTCCCGCGGGCGTTCCCTCAGTGGACCCACCCCACTCCGCTCCCGATGAACGCGACCGCCACCGCGACGAGGAGCGCGGCGAACGCGAACCGGACCGCCCGGGCGGGGGCCCGGACGAGGAGCCGGGTCCCGAAGGAGGTGCCCAGGAACACCCCCACAATCACCATCGCCGCGACGCTGGGGTCCACAAAGCCGCGGGAATAGTAGATGAACGCGCTGGCCGCCGCCGTGACCCCGATCATGAAGTTGCTCGTGGCGACGGCGACCTTCATCGGCACCCGCATCAGGACGTTCATCGCCGGGACCTTGATGAAGCCCCCTCCGACCCCGAGGAGTCCGGAGATCCCGCCCGCGAGGGCGCTGACGCCGAAGCCCGCGGCGGGCCGCACGACCCGGTACCGGTACACGGCCTGGTCCTCGGGGTCGAAGTAGAATCCGGAGAGGCGCAGCCGTTCCACGATCCCCCCTTCCTCCGGGGCGATCGCCGCCCGCTCCCGCGCACCCTCGCGCGTCCGGATCATGTAGACCGACGCGTACAGGACGACGAGCCCGAACGCGACCTCGAGGACCTGAGAGGGTACGAACACGACGACGAACGCGCCCACGATCGCCCCGAAGGTCGTCGCGACCTCGAGGAAGATCCCGAGGCGGAGGTTCGTGAGCCGGTCGCGCACGTACACGCTCGCCGCGCCGGAGGACGTCGCGATCACGGCGATCAGGCTCGTCGCGATCGCCTCCTGCAGCGGCAGCCGGAGGAAGGGCATCAGCGTGAGGTACGGGACGAGGAAGATCCCGCCCCCGATACCGAGCACCGAGCCCGCGAGTCCCGCGAGGAACGCGGCGCCCAAGATCAAGACCACGAGCTCAAAGAGCCCGAGGGGCATCGCCCTCGGACGAGCATTTCACGGTGAAAGAGTTTGCGGGGGTCACTTGGAGAGGAAAATCTCGATGCTCGACACGTTCGTCGAGGTCCCGTCCTCTTCCGGCAACCGCTCCGTGCCGATACGGATTTCCCGCACCTGGGCCTGCGTTACATACCGATTGCGGACGATCTCTGCGACGTCCACCGCGCGACTGATCGACTTCCCGCGGGCCTTGATGATCACGTTCTCCGATCCCACATTGAACTGGCTCACGACCGCGAGCACGTAGGTCATCATCGGCTTCTTCCCGATGTACACCGTGTTGTTCTCGAGTCGTTCCAAGCCTGGCCCCACCGCATCGAGGGAGCGAGCCATCGATGGCGCGGCGTATAAGTTAATTGGTGCGGGGTCGCGGAGGGCCGGGACGGACGCCCGTCGAAGCAACCTATAAATATCGCAGAACGGCTAGTCGCGGGCGATGGCGCGGGACAAGAACGAGGGGTTCCACTCCGCGGCGGGGCTGATCCGGTATTTCGACCAGGAAGACGAGAAGGCCCTGAAGGTCCCCCCATGGGCGGTCGTCGCCCTCGCCGTCCTGATCATGGCCCTTGTCTTCATCGCGCAATGGCAGTGGCCCGTCTGAGGCCCGCCAAGCCGGGCGCGTCTCAGAACAGCGGCATCCGGACGATGTCCCCCGCCAGCACGACGAGAAAGCCCGCCCCCGCACTCGGCCGCACCCCGCGCACCTCGAGGGTCCAACCTTTCGGCGCGCCCCTGAGGGACTCATCGTCGGAGAGGGACAGCTGCGTCTTGGCGATGCAGACCGGAAGATCGCCGAGGCCCGCGCTCCTGAGCCGCTCGAGGTCCTCCAGGGCGGCCGCGTCGTACTTCACCTCGCCGGCTCCGTAGATTCCGGTTGCGACCTTGGCGACCTTCTCCTCGAACGGGTCCTGATCGCGGTACACGGGCCGCACCGTCGCGTCCCCCCGCGTTGCAGCGTCGTGCACGGCGCGCGCGAGCTCATCCCCTCCCTCGCCGCCGTCGGCATGGAACGTGTGGGCCGCCGCGGGGGCACCGCGGTCCTCGCAGTGTCCGAGGACGGAGTCGATCTCGCGATCCGTGTCCGAGGCGAACCGGTTCACGGCGACCACCGCGGGCAGCCCGAGGGTCTGGAGGATCCCCAGGTGCGCGTCGAGGTTCGCGAATCCCGCTTCGAGGGCGGCCAGGTTCTCCACGGTGAGGTCCTTTCGCCTCGCCCCCCCGTGGTGCTTCAACGCGCGGACGGAGGCGACGAGCACGGCGGCCGCGGGGGCGATCCCGCTCGACCTGTAAACGAGGTCGACGAACTTCTCCGCTCCGAGGTCGGACCCGAACCCCGCCTCCGTCACGACGACCTCGCTCGTCCCGAGGGCCAGGCGGTCCGCGAGGATCGTGTTCGTCCCGTGGGCGATGTTCGCGAACGGCCCGCCGTGGACGATGGCGGGCGTCCCCTCGATCGTCTGCACGAGGTTCGGCATGAGGGCGTCCCGCAACAGGACCGCGGCCGCGCCGTGGACATACAGGTCGCGCACGGTGACGGGCTTCTCCTCGCGATCGAACGCGACGACGGCGCGCGCGAGGCGCTCCTTGAGGTCCGCGATCCCTTCCGCGAGGCACAGGATCGCCATCACCTCGCTCGCGGCGGTGATGATGAACCCGTCTTCCCGCGGGACGCCGTGCTTCGGCCCGCCGAGGCCCACGACGATGTTCCGGAGCTCCCGGTCGTTCATGTCCTCGCAGCGCGGGAGCATCACCCGGGTCGTGTCTATGCGCAGCTCGTTCCCGTGGAACACGTGGGCGTCGAGGATCGCGGCGATCAGGTTGTTCGCGGCGGTGACGGCGTGGATGTCCCCCGTGAAGTGCAGGTTGATCTCTTCCATGGGAAGGACCTGCGCGCGACCGCCACCCGCGGCTCCCCCCTTCGTGCCGAAGACCGGGCCCAGCGACGGCTCCCGGATGGCGACCGTCGCACGGGTGCCCATTCGGTTCAGGGCCTGCCCCAGCCCGACGGTCGTGAGGGTCTTCCCTTCCCCCTGGCGGGTGGGAGTGATCCTTTCACCAGGAGGTCCCCGCGATCGAGTCCGAGGTTCGCGGCGACATCGACGATGGGCCGCATCTCCGCGGCTTGCGCGATTTCGATGTCCGCGGGCATCGGTGCGCGCGAAGCGGCGCGGTGGGCATAAACATCGCGACCGGAGGACGTCGGGTCAGCCGCCGGCCTTCAGCAACCGCTCCACCGTGTCCAGGCACCAGCCGTGATGCGCGACCTCGGCCGGCGGCGGGAGACTGCGGAGGTCGAACCACTCCATCGCTACCACGTTGTCGCCCTTCCGCACCGCGGGCCTCCTGACCGGGTCCGCGCGGTAGTGGAAGATGAGGTGCCACGCCCCGTCGCCGAACGACTCGATGAATCCAAGGCGGGCGCTCGAGACATCGAGGCCGAGCTGCGATTTTCCTATCCTCACGGCGGCGTCATCGGGATGCTCGAGGTTCTCCAAGAAATCGTCCGGAAGGAACCACCCGGTCTGCCCATCGTACCTCGTCGTGTCGCGGTACTGCACCATCAGGATGTGGCCCTCCGAGATCACGGCGATGTCCGCGACGAGCTTGTGGGCTTTGCACTCCATGGTTACGCCCCTCGCGCCGTGCGGACCGTCTCTGAGGACTAAGAATGTTGCGAAGAGAGGGAGGCCCAGGGGTTCGCAGCCCTAGGGTGGGGCCTCGGGAGACTCGCGCGGAGGCTCGCTTGAACCCTATTCTGCTAGCGAGTTCGTCGACGACCTAATTCGGGGTGGCGGCGAGATTCTTGGGTCTTGCCAGACCTACGGGTGGGCCGCGACCCGGAAAACTGACCTCTGGCCGTTCGGCGGCAAAATTGAACTACTTCAAAGGTTCGGACGGGAGGGCGAAGGGTGGATACCGTCCGCGAGGTTGTGGAGGGGCCTCCTTGGCGGGGATTGGCGATTCTCACGCCGGTTCGCAGAAGCGGGGCGTACGTTATCGCCCGACCTTGAGGGTAGGAATGGAGCTCGGGGGCCCTTGGTCTCCCGACCGTCCACGCCGAGATCGTGCTCACCGAAATACTAGACGATTTCACACCCTCGTTGGATTCTTGCCTTCCCATGACTTCAGGATAAACGCTGCTACGACACCGGTGCTGCCCCCTCTGGCCGCGGCGGGTCCGGCTGTGATCATGGCGGTCGCCATCTCCCTTCACGCTCGACGCAGGGAGTACTCTGCGATCGGCGTGAGCGGATTCCTGCTCCTCATGGCGGCCTTCGTGGCGTATGGTCGCTGGTTCCTGGTCCACCGACCATTCGCACGGGAGGCGCACGACCGCGAATTCGCGAGAGCCCCAACGAGTCTTTAGTAGGACGATGCGCATGGGGTAAACGTGGCTCCGCGGAGGGGAGAAGGACTGGAACGCCGTCGACGGGCACGGAAACTACGCCAAGCACGGAACCGACGCCAACATGCACGAAGATGATACCACCGAGCACAGGAACTACGCCGATGAACACGAGGACAACAACGGATCCCGTCGGCGACGTCGTCGAGGTGGACGGTATCAAGTTCCTGCAGACGCTCACGGGATCCGCAATCATCCCTTGATACTACGGAGACCTTGATCACGAGGGGCTAACGGACTCGACTTTGCTCCCGCTTCCACCTTCCCTTCCATTTCCAAGAGAGCGTCAATGGGCATTGCCCGGGACACTTCGAAAGGGAGTCCAGCACCGAGCGTGGAAACAGGGGGAACAGTAAGCCTTGTCTGCAAGGCTGAACCAGACTCCCAGGGGCTTCCCGCAGAAATCGCAATTGGTGGGCTCTTTGGTTGGCGCCGCGGACTTCCCTGTACCTGACGTTTTTCCTGTCATACCTGTCCCCGCGTACCTAGCGGAGCCTAATAACCTTGCTCTAGCCGTTCCTGGAGGCGAGGCTCGCAGTGCTGGGTGTACCGCGGTCACATGGCCCCCTCAGGGAGTCGTCAAGGTGATCCCCCGAACCGAAGGACCGCCCGCACGGCAGGCGTCGGTCGGGGACGGGTGTGTTGAAGTACCAGTCGTCCATGGGGGCCCGATGAACGGAACTCGTCGGGTGGCTCGGAAGGCGCGACAGGAAAAGGCGCGGTTGAAACGGGAGCGGAAAGCACGGAAGTAGATCGGACAGCCCCCTGAGGCAGGGTCAAGGGCCGCGGAAGATCGGGGCATACCCGCCAGAACCGCACCGGCTACGTCAACGCGCCTTTCAGGAGGAGTGCTCGGTGGACCGCCTAAGGGGACAGGAGTTGAGGTTCGACTCCGACAATCGTA
>VBMI01000076.1 GCA_005878955.1 Methanobacteriota archaeon | reverse complement strand
TCTCCCTCGGCCTGGAGAAGGTCGAGTACGAGCCGGAGCAGTTCCCGGGGCTCGTGTACCGAATCGACGTCCCCAAGGTCGTCGTCCTCCTGTTCGGGAGCGGCAAGCTCGTGTGCACGGGCGCCCGCAAGCCCTCCGACGTCGAGGAAGCGGTGGAGAAGATCACCCAAGAGCTGAAGGCGGCGGGCCTTCTCCGCTGAGACGCGCCGATGAAGGAGCTCCGCACCGAGATCGACATCGACGCCTCCGCGGAGCGCGTGTGGGCGGCCCTCACGGACTTCGCCTCGTTCCCAAAATGGAACCCCTTCATCCGCGAAATCCGCGGGACCCCCGCGGTGGGCTCGCGACTAGAGGTCACCATCGGTGCCTCCGGCACGAAGCCGATGACGTTCCGGCCGACGGTCAAGAACGTCGTGCCGAACCGGGAGCTCCGGTGGCTCGGGCGGGTCGGGATCCCGGGACTGTTCGACGGGGAGCACATCTTCGAGCTCGTCCGGACAGGACCGAATCGAACGCGGTTCGTCCAGCGGGAGACGTTCAGCGGCCTCTTCGTCCCCTTTCTCGCGAAGAGCCTGGACCGGGACGCCCGGCGCGGATTCGAGGAGATGAACCGCGCGCTGCGCGCCCGGGCGAGGGGGTAGCGGGCGGCGGTCAATCGCCGTACCTACTGCTGGATCGCCTTCGTCGCGAGGAACTTCCCACCCTCCCAATCGATGAGGAAGTACCCGCGGTCGTGGTGGGAGCCCCGCATCTTCACGCACCGCATCCGGAGCTGGACGCCCATCGCGCCGACCGGGAATTGCTCGAGCAGGATGATCCCGTCCGCGAGGAAGTCCTCGGGCCGGCCCTCCCGCGCGGGGGCCCCGAGGGGCACCTCGGCCACGAGGAGGGGCGTGAAGCCCAGCTCCTTGAGCATGCCCACAAAGTGGAACAGCTCCCGCCGCACCTCCTTGAACTCGACGATTGCGTACAGGACCTCGAGTGAGTCGAGGACGAAGAGCCGGTACCCGCCGGCGTTCACCGCCTCCTCGAAGAGCTTCGACAGGATCTTGATCCAGTCCTTCTCCTTCTCCTTGTCCCGGAGGGCGAGCCGGAGCTGGGACATGTCCATCACGTACAGCTTGTCCTCAGGCAACGGGGGCATCCCCAGCGCCGCCATCTTCTGCACGACGTCCGAGGCGGGCTGCTCCAGGCTCACGAAGAGCCCCGGCGTGCCGTTCATCGCGTTCCGGTGGAGGACGCTGTACGCGAACGTGGACTTCATCGTGCCGGGGCCGCCGACGATGAGGACCGTGTTGCCTTCCGGAATCCCGCCGTCCAGGGCCTTGTCGAGGCCTGCGACGTAGGTGGAGATCGACGCCATGCAGGGACTCCGGGCTCGGGCCTGATGGGTTAAGACCGTTTCGCGGTCATTATCAATGTCGGTTCTAGCTAGGCGGCATGGCCTGGGCGAGCGTTCTGGCGGGCTGGCGGTACGGAGGCCTTCTAAGCCGGGAGTCCATCGAGGGCCGCGCAATGGCAATCTTCGACAACCACTTCCACCTCCGCCCGACGGGGCTCGGCATCGAGGCTGCGAAGCAGTTCGAGCGGGCGGGCGGTACGGCCCTCATGCTCACGCACTCGCCCTATGATGACATCCCGATCCGCCGCGCGGAAGACTACGAGGCCGCGTACGCGCGCACGCTCGCCATGGCCCGACAGGTCCGGGAGGCGACGCAGGTCAACGTGTTCGTGGCCCTCGGGCCGTATCCCGTCGACCTCCTCCCGCTGCGGGAGTCCCTCGGCATCGACGGCGCGACCGATGTGTTGCGGCGGGGGATCGACCTCGCGGCCCGCCACGTCCAGGAACACGAGGCGGTCGCCCTCGGCGAGGTGGGGCGCCCCCACTTCCCGGTGGAGGGCGACGTGCGGCAGGCCTCGAACGAGGTCCTTCAATGTGCGATGGGGGCCGCGCGGGAGTGCGGGTGCGCGGTCATCCTCCATACCGAGGACCCGACGCGGGAGACGTTCGCGGAGTTCGCGGCGATGGCGGACCGCGCCGGACTCCCCCGGGAGCGGGTCGTGAAGCACCACTCCACGCCCCTGACCCGCCAGGAGGACAACCTCGGGGTCGTGCCGTCGATCCTCGCGAAGGAAGACCTCGTCCTCGAGGCGCTGAAGGGCGGAACGGGGTTCCTGCTCGAGACGGACTACATCGACGACCCTCGGAGGCCCGGCGCCGTCCTCGGCCCCGCCACGGTGCCGCGGAAGACGAAGACCTGGATCGAAAAGGGAATCCTGACGGATCGCGCGGCGTCGATGATCCACCAGGAACTGCCGGAACGGACCTACGGGCTCCGCATCGGTTGAATCAGACCGCGGGTCGCGAGGGACGAGCCGCAATCATCGCGGCGCCGACGAGGACCGCGACGATTCCGCCAATCGCGAACGCGAGGCCCGCAATCATGAAGCCGCCGGCGCCGCCAGTGGCGACCGGCCCCACGAGAATCCCCGCCAAGAGAGCGAAGTTCGCGACGATCAACACCGCAATCCCACCGAGGAGGGCCGCGAGGCCCCTCCGGAAGCCCAGGTCGATCGGACCCATCATGACGCGCCGATTCGCGAACCCGGCGGAAGAATCTTTCGAGGGACTTCCTCAGTGGCGGACCTCGAAGCCCGCGTACTCGCCCGACGCCGTGCCCCACGTGACGTCGGCGCGGTCCACACGGGCGCGGGGCTGGCGCGTCGCGTTCCACTGGATGCACTCCTCCACCGCCGCCTTCTCTCCCTCGAACACCGCCTCGACCGTGCCGTCCCGCTGGTTCCGCACGTACCCGGCGAGCCCGCGCTCCTCCGCGCTTCTCTGGCAGTTCGCGCGGAAGTAGACGCCCTGCACGAGGCCCCGGAACACGACGCGGGCGCGGGCGATCATCGCGGCGGACTCGACGCAAAGAAACCTCAAATAGTGTTCGGACCTTGCGGAGCCCCCCGGAAGGGTGCTCCCGAATGCGGCGCTCGAAACTCCAGGACCTGCGGGTTCGGGACGTGATGTCTTCTGACCCCGTGACGGTCACGATCGAGGAGACGCTCGGGGACGCGCTCGGGAAGATGAAGACGCACGAGATCCACGAGGTCCCCGTCCTCCGGGGGAAGGTCGTCGCGGGGCTCGTCACGATGACGGGCGTCATGCGGCGCCGGACGCTCCCGCCCGAGACCAGCGTCTCGACGCTCGTCCAGCCCGCGCCCGAGGTGGCGCCGGACGACGACCTCCCGACGGTCGCCGAGCGGATGCTGCAGGGCGGGTTCCGCGCGCTGCCCGTGTGCGAACGGAAGCGGCTCGTCGGCATCGTGAGCCGCACGGACCTCGCGCGGGCGATCGCCGAGGGCGAGGAACTGAGGGACGTCGCTGTGCGGACCGTGATGACGCCCTCCCCCCAGGCGGCGACCGAGGACGAGTCGGTCGAGCAGGCGGTCCGAACGATGCAGAGCCTCGGCGAGCGGTCCCTCCCCGTCGTCGATAAGAACGGGCGCCTCGCCGGGGTCATGGGCCACCGCGACCTGCAGGACCTCTTCGCGCGACCGAAGACGCGGCAGCAGCAGGGGGACGCGGCGGGCGAGAAGGTGCGCCTGGACATCCCAGTGAAGAGCGTGATGCGCTACCCCGTGGTCACGGTCGGGCCTGAGGTGTCCGTCCAGCACGCGGCGGAGCTGATGCTGAAGCACGACATCTCGAGCGTCATCGTCACGGAGGGCGAAAAACCCGCGGGCGTCGTGACGAAGCTCGACCTCGTCGAGCTGATTGCGGGGCTGAAGGAGCGCGAGGAACTCCTCGTGCAGATCAGCGGCCTCGACGAGCAGGCGGACGTGTACGAGTCGCTCTACGATGTCATCCGAAAGGCGATGAAGAAGATCGCGACGGTCACGACGCCGCGCAGCCTGACGGTCCACGTGCAGGCGTACAAGGCGGAGGGCGACCGGTCGAAGTACTCCCTCCACGCCCGCTTCACGACCGCGCACCGGATGTACTACCTGAACCACTACGACTGGGACCTCCATGCCGCGATGGCGGGCCTCATGGACCTCCTCGAGAAGCAGATCCTCAAGGAGAAGGAGCGGCGGGTGACGGACCGCCGCCGGGCCCGGGCCCCATAGGAGGGGAGGGACCTGAGAATCCCATCCGAAGGCTTTTAAGGCCCCGTCCCCAATATGCACACATTCGAAAGGGGGGCGGAATGGGCCGGGGTTTCGCCTGGGGTGTTCTTGCTGCGCTCGCGCTCGCGTCCGTCGCAGGCGCGTGGGCTCTCGTTCCCAGCGGACCGCCGCCGGGCCCGATGTTGCTCTGGGAAGCGTATGACCGGGGCTATGTCACGATCACACAGGTCGACCTCACCTACGACCGCGGCGGGTTCACCGTCACGCTGCCGGTCGGGTACCGCCTCGCAGTCTCCGCGTCCGCGCCCTCGTCCGTCGTCGTCGACGAGCCGGCGATGCTGATGAGCCCGAGTCCCGCGCAGTTCGCGGTGGACCCGAGTGCCCCCACGACCCAGGACGGCGCAATCACCCCCGCGACGATCCCGCCGGGCGGCGCGCTCACGTACAGCTACGCCGACGAGGCGGTCCAGGGATTCCTCCCGAACCCCGTCTGGTGGTGCACGGAGCGATACCAGTACACGCACGCGGGCGTCCAGATCGTCCTCGGCGGGGAGATCTTTCCGGACGCCCTCCAGGGCATGATCCAGCATCCGTACCATGACAGCGACTCCGCCAACACCCAGGAGGACGTGTGGGCGCACCTCGCGACGTATCCCACGGTCGTCGTGGGCAAGCTGCCGTTCTGGAAGGAAATCCCGACGACCGCCGGTCAGATCATCCCCGTGACCGTCACCGCGACGAACATCGCCGTGAAGACGGATGCCCTGAGCTCCGACACGGACGCCCACGGGGTCGTCGTGAGAGACACGATCCCCTCGGGGTGGTCCGTCGTCTCCGGGAGCTACTCCACCGCGCCCACGAACACGATCGACAACCCGGACGGCTCGAAGACCGTGGAATGGGTCGTCGACATCCCCGCCGCGAACGTGGCGGACAAGTCCGACCTGAGCACGCCGACGCCGTACCACGGGCAAAAGTTCCGCTACCAGCTCGAGAGCCCCCACCTCACGCCGGGCCGGCTCGAGATGCCGCGCGCCGAGGTGGACACGGACGCGGACGGGACCGTGGACGCCCACTCCGACGTCCCGGTCGTCGACGTGTTCCGGCTGAACAACGCGCCGACCGCGGCTTTGGGTGGGCCGTACACCGGCGTGGAGGGCACCCCGATCACGTTCGATGCGAGCACCTCGTCGGACCCGGACGGCGACCACCTCCAGTTCCGGTGGGACTTCGACAGCGATGGCACATGGGACACGGACTGGCAGGACTCCGCCGTCTCCCCGCCGCTCACGTTCGGCGACGACGCGAGCGGGAGCGTGACCGTCGAGGTCTCGGACAGCGAGCTGACGGCCACGGCGACCGCCGCGTATCTGATCGCGAACGCGCCCCCGCACATCGACTCGATCGTCGTGGACGGCGGGTTCGAAGGCGCGCCGACCTCGTACACGGTGACGTTCTCCGACCCCGGCTGGCTCGACACGCACACGGCGTTCGTGGACTGGGGCACGGGCGAGATGGAGAGCCTCACCCTCGAGTCGAGCCACGACCCGCCCGCCGCGACGGGCACGTTCACGATCACCCACACGTACGGGGACGACTTCGCGTACCCGGGGGCCCTCGTGCTCATGGACGACGACGGCGGGGTCGGGGGCGGCGGCATGACGTTCTCGATCGCGAACGTCGCGCCCGCCCTGCTCGAGGTCCACGCGATGGCGACCGCGGCCTTCGGGATCCGCGTCGCGGGCGAGAAGTGGCACGACGTGTCCCTCACCCTCTCCCAGAACGGCGAGGTCGCCGGCACCGCGGGCGTCGTCCGGATGCCCGGGAGCCCGGACAACCAGACCGCCTGGTCGGGCGACGTCACGATCGACCTGACCGGGGACTTCCAGGCGACCCTCGTGTACACGCCGGAAGACGACCCGGTGAACGGACAGCCGAACGGGGACAACCCGGTGTGGCTCCTCGTGCGGTTCGACGACGGCTCCGAGGGCCGGATCCAGCACAACTTCAACGTGCAGCACCCGGACACGTGGACCTGGTCCGTGAGCGACGTCCTGCCGCCCTTCGTCGGGAAGGACATCACGCTCTCCGCCAGGGCCTCCGATGCGGGCTCCGACGACCTCTCCTTCACGTGGGACTTCGGGGACGGGTCGAGCGCGACGACGCTCGCGTACAACAACGGGGCCTCGGCGGACTTCCGGCCGAGCCCGGACGGGACGTTCCCGTTCGACGCGGGCTGCGCCCAGCATCACGTGTATGCGGCGGGCGGCGGGCACGCGATCCTCCTGACGATCCGGGACGACGACGGCGGCGAGACGACGGTCCTCCTGTCCCTCGGCCTGTAGCCAGCCTCGCGCATCCCGCAACCTATTTAGCGCGTGCCTCGAATCATACGAGGCTCGCATGGTGAAGTTCGGGGAGAGGGTCGACCGCCGCACCCTATCGATCAACGAGCGGGTCCTCCTCCACATCTACGAGCGGTCCACGACGCGGGGCGCGATCGAGGCCCCGTTCCCGCTCACTCAGCAGGGGATCGCCCGCGCCCTCCGGATGCGGGTGAACCACGTGTCCCGCGCGGTGAAGGCCCTCCAGTCCCAGAACTGCGTCACGGAGGGCACGGCGCGGGTCCGCGGGGAGGTCCGGAAGCGGAAGGTGTACCTGATCTCCCACGAGGGCCACGCGACGGCGCAGACGCTGCTGAACGATCTCGGCCGGCGCCTCGTGCTCGTCAAGGACGACCGGGGGGTGACGCGGGAGATGACGATGGCGGAGGCCCGGAAGCTGCCGGGAGGGCCCTTTGCGTTCACGGACGTCCTCTCGAACCTTGACGACGGCGGGGTCGCGGACGTCGCCCGCATCGCCCCCGGCCGTGCGACGGTCTCGATGTCCCACATCGACGAGGGGCGCCCGCGCGGGGAACCGTTCTACGGGCGCACGCGGGAGCTCGCGTCCGTGGTGGACTGGGCGGCCTCCCCGGCCCCCGCGCTCGCGATCCTGGGCCCGCGGGGCATGGGGAAGAGCGCCCTCGCATCGAAGGCGCTCGAGGCCCTCGCCTCGGAGCGCCACAGCCTGTGGTACACGGCCCGCGAGGGGGAGGGCCCCGACGGCATCGTCCGCGCGCTCGGGACGTTCCTGAGCGCCGTGGGGCGGGGGGACCTCGCCTCCCGCCTGCTCGATGCACCCGCCAGACTGAACGAGGTCGAGTCCCTCCTCGAACGGGACTGGCCCGCCGAGAACGCGATCCTCATCCTCGACGACGCGGACCGCGCCCCGCCGGAGGTCGTGCAGATGGTCCTCGAGCTTGCGCGATCCCGGGGCGGGAAGGCGCTCCTCACCGCGGAGCGCGGGCCCGCCGACCAGGGGCGGCTGCGGGCGTCCGGGGAGCTGCGGGTGCTCGCCCTGGGCGGTCTGGAGAGGCAGGAGTGCCGGAAGCTCGCGCCGAAGGCGATGCCGGCGGAAGAGTTCGAGAAGGTGTACCGCCTCTCCGGCGGGAACCCGTTGAACATCCGGGTGCTGGCGGCGGACGCCCTCGAGGGGCTCGACGCGAGGTTCAACGCGGAGGAGCGGGCCCTCCTCCGGGTACTGAAGCTGCGGCAGGAGTCCGACTAGATCACGCGGGTCACGCGGAACGCGCGGTCCCGGAACTCCAGGGTGAAGATCCCGGGGTTGTGGTTCACCCCGCGCATCTTGACGCACCGGATCCGCCGGTAGACGTCGAGCTCGCCCACGCGGTCCATCGTGAGGGACAGGATCCCGTCCGCGAGGAAGTCCTCGTCCCGGACCGAAGCGGCCTCCGGCGCGACCTCCGAGATCACGAACGACGTGACCTTCAGGGACTTCAGCCACCCGAAGAAGTGGAACAGGCCGACCCGCCGCTCCCGGAGGCCCGAGATGATCTCGAGGATCGGGAGGGAGTCGAGGACGAGGAGGAAGAAGTCCTCCGTCGCCTTCACGTCCTCGAGGTGCCGTTTCAGGACGTCGAGCCACGGCTTCTCCCCCGCGGTGCCGAACCGCGCCGTCCCGCGCAGCTCCTCCACGCCGCGACGGATGCGGGAGAGGTCCTGGACCCGGACCTTCTCGGCGACCTTCTTCGGGTCGAGCCCCATCTTCGACACCTGGAACTCGAGGCTGTCCCGGTCCTGCTCCATCGTGACGTACACGCCGGGCACGCCCTCCTCGACCGCGTTGTTGTACAGGATGCTGTACGCGAGGGAGGACTTCATCGTCCCCGGCGGGCCTGCGACGAGGACGACGTGCCCCTGAGGGATCCCGCCCTCGATCTCCTCGTCGAACCCCTGGATGAAGGTCCGGAACAGCCGCGTCACGCGCGACGCATAATTCCGGCCGGCGTAATAACCGTGCCGACGCGCGCCGCCGCGGCGATCACAGGGTCTGCAGGTCGCGGGTGATGAGGGCCCGCTGGGTCTCGTTCACCGACTTCACGTCGAACGGGATCAGCAGCTTCGCGTGGTGGACGGACGCGGTGTCCGCGAGGGCCTCCACGAACTTGACGATCTTCTGCGGATCGTTCTGCACGAGCAGGTACTCGAGCCCGTCGAGGAGCACGATCGGGTCCTCCTTCCCGCTCGCGAACCGCTCGATCTCGTGCACGAGGGCCCCGAGGTTCGTGGGGTTCACCGTCTCCCTCCCGTACCCCCGGCTGAGCCAGAGGATCGGGACGCCCGCGAGGCCGTACCGCCGCCGGGCCTCGTCCGGGTAGATCCGGCTGATCACGAGGCCCTTCGCGCCGTTCGTGATCCGGGAGGAGAAGATCCCGAACGCGCGGTCGGGCTTCTCGTCCGGGAGGAGGTACGAGGTCCCGGGTTCCAGGGCGACCGCGGAGGGGGAACGCGGGCGTACGTTCCCGTTCGTCTGCCTGCGCCGGCGGACCACGGGCATCACGATGAGGAGCGTCCCCATCAGGACGGCGATCGTGACCAGGACCATCCCGTCGATCCCGAGGAAGAAGGCTGGATTCGAGTTCGCCGGGACGACCAGGAACCTCTCGACGTGGGACGTGCCCATGTCCACGGACCGCGGGCTCGAGATCACCCCGTACCCGGCGAAGGCGACCTCCACGACGTTCGCGATGAACCGCGTGCGCGTGCTGTCGAGGATCACCCGGTCCGTGAGGAGGATCCATTGGCTCCACCCGGACGCGGTCGTCCGGCGCGAGGAGACCGTGACGGAGTCCGAGGTCACGTTCGCCCAGGCGTTCGCGACCCGCGCGAGGCCGGGGAGGTTGGACTCCACGAGCACGTGGAGGAAGTTCCGGACGGTGATCACGGAGTTGAACTGGAGGTTCGGGGCCGCGGTCGTGCTGTTCACGAGGGTCGTGGGCGACGCGACGAGGACGAGGTCCCTCTGGAGTGCGGCGAGCGTCGAGTTCACGAACGTCGAGGTGGCGTTGATCATGTACGCGGCGCGGTACCGCGCTCCGACGAGGGTCGAGAGGTCGATGACGATGCCGCGGGAGTCCTCCCCGACGATGCTGTCGTTCCCCCCGGAAATGCTGACCCCCGTGAGCCGGGCCTGGGGCACCCCGGACAGGTAGACGCCGGTGTTCCCGTCGTCGCGGAAGGACCCGCCATCGACCGTGACCTGGGACTGCACCGCCTGGAGGCCCGCGTCCACGCTGAGCGAGATATCGTTCGCCGACAGGGTCCCGACGGAGTTCTCCAGGAGGACCCCCACCCGGGCCCCCTGGATCACGTTCGAATCGAGGACCGCCCCGGTGCACCCGTCCTCCCGGATCCCGATGTCCGACTGCCCGATCGTGGTATTCCCCACGAGGGATGAGGAGGCCTGGAGCCACACCGCCGGCCCCGTGGCGAGGGCGATCCGGCTGTTGAGCACCCGCACCGCGGTCCCCTGCACCGTCACGCCTTCGGTGACGGCCTGGATCACGGCGTTCGAGAGGATCGACCGGTCCGCGGGCGCCGCGGCGTAGAACGTGATCCCCCGCCAGTCGCCCGCCCGCATCGGGACGCCGACCGGGGTGAGGCTGAGGAAGTACGCCGGCGCGCCGGACAGCGCATCCACGGTGAGGGTCCCGTTTACGAACAGGCCCGTCCCCCGACAGAACCGGAGCTCCGTGCCGGGGAGGACGACGAGCTCGCCCCCGTTGTCGACGGACATGTTAAAACAGACCCTCCATTTCGTCGAGGCATCGAGGATCAGGCGGCTCCCCGGGCCCACGTTGCCCGGGACGTCCGTCAGGACGAGCCGTTCCACGACGTCGAACGCGGTCGTGTTCGTGACGGGCGTGCCGCCGAGGTATGTCGCGTTCACATGGAACCCGCGGCCCGCGGCGTCGATCGTCCAGGTCCCGTACGCGAATGCGGTGTTGTTCGAGACCGCCTGCGGGTTCGGGTCCGTGGACGTCCACGCGGGGCTCCAGTCCGGGTAGTACCAGTCGAACCGGACCCCTGCGAGATAGCTGGAGTTCCCGGCATACTTCAGGTCCGCCCGGGCGGTCGCGACGGTTCCGTTTTCGTACACCGGGGACGTCGTTACGACGACGTCCGTCACGACCACGCCCCAGGTCCGGTTGAACACGTTGAACGTCGCGGGAGCGGAGGCGACCGGGGGCGGGCTCCCGACGGTCGTGTTGATCGTCGCCAGGACCGTGAACCCGACCCCCTCGCGGTCGGCGGTCCATACGTCCGTCGCCGCCGCCCTGCCGGGCATGATCGAGCGGGTGGTGACGTAGCGGACCCGGAACGGCGGCCCTCCCGATGGGGCGATCCAGTCGAACCGGACCCCGTCCAGCGGCCCGTTCCCGTTGAAGTCCACGGTCGCGGTCGACGTCACGACGTTGAAGCCGGGGACGTTCACGTAGTCCGTTCGGTCCGTGGCGACGGAGACCCCCTGGACGGTCGCGGCCGCCGAGGCGGGGTTCGCCACGAAAACCGTGAGGACCAGGAGGATAGCAAGCGCTATTCGAGGGGAGAGCTGCCGGCAGCTCACGCTGGGATTCATGGGTCTGGCACCTTATATAAAGTGCGCGGCCCGATTCGAATCTCTGACACTCCTCCTCCCCCGGCGACCCTGGTTCTGGTGAGAATGTGGGTAGGTCGTCTCGGTATGGGTGAACACCAAATGGGATTGAAATATTTAGAATCACGGTTCAGAAGTCAGCAGGCTCCGAGTTCAAGAGAGGGGAGAGGTTGCCTGCAGGGCGCCGGAGGGGCGTCTTGCGCCCCGCCCGAAGAAAAAGGGCGGGGCCCAACTAATTATCCGGGCTGATATCGAATTGGGGCCCCGCCCCGATCGTCGGTCCGCGACCCCGTGATTTGTCATGGTCATTCGCGGACGCGTAGCTCTAAGTGGAGGCGCCCGTTCGCCCGCCCGATGCGCCGGGGACCCATGGAGGGGGACCGGGTCGTCCTGCGACCCCTCGAGCGGGACCATCTCGCCCGGTGCGTGGCGTGGTTCAACGATCCCGACGTCACATACTTCCTGGCGAGGGACGAGCCCCTCACGATGGCCGAGGAGGAACGGTGGTTCGCGGACTACCGCTCGAAGGTCGGCGAGGAGATCTACGCGATCGAGGTCGCCGGGGACCACATCGGCAACGTCGGGCTCCACGGGATCGACCGCGCGAACCGGCGCGCGAGCCTCGGGATCGTCATCGGGGAGAAGGATCAATGGTCGAAGGGGCACGGAACGGACGCGGTGCGGACGGTCCTGCGGTACGCGTTCCGGGACCTCCACCTGCACAAGGTGAACCTCGACGTGCTCGACTACAACGACCGCGCGATCCGGCTGTACAAGAGGTGCGGGTTCGCGGTCGAGGGGCTCCGTCGGGAGGAACTGTGGAAGCGGGGCCGGTTCGTGAACCTCGTGAGGATGTCGATCCTCGAGAGCGAGTTTCGGGACGCGCGACCCGAGGCCGCGCGTGGCGCGGCGTCCCGGAGTTAGCCCACAGCGAGGAGGTCCCGGGGCGCCGTCGATAGGACCTCCGGACCTGCGCGCGTGATTAGGACGTCGTCCTCGATCCTCACGCCGCCGAACCCCGTGACGTACACGCCGGGCTCGTTCGTGAAGACCATGCCGGGCTTCAGAACGAGGTCGCTGACGGAGTTCAGTCCGCCGCCGTCATGCGTCGCGAGGCCGATGCTGTGGCCGAGGCCATGGATGAAGTGGCCCTTGTACTTCGTCGCGTCGATGAGCCGCCTCGCCGCCGCGTCCACGCTCTTCCCCTTCACGCCCGGCCGAAGCTTCTCCATCGCCGCGTCCTGGGCCCGCCGGACGGTGTCGTACATCTCCCGCTGCTCAGGGCTCGCGTCCCCGACGACGACCGTGCGGGTGACGTCCGAGTGGTACATCTTGAAGAGGGCGCCGAAGTCAATCACAATGAGGTCCCCGCGCTGGATCTCCC
>VBMI01000022.1 GCA_005878955.1 Methanobacteriota archaeon | reverse complement strand
TGAGCACCGCCGCCACCGCCACGAACGCGACCATCGTTCGCATCGTTCCCGTAACGGTGCGTGGGCGATATGTCCCTTGCGGAATTGTTCGGTCCGTCCCTCCGGTCCGCGGAGAACGTTGAAATAGCGCCCGCATCTCCGGGACGCCCGCCGTGGTCCTGAACATCGTCGTGTGCATGAAGCAGGTCCCGAACCCGGACCTCCAGTTCCAGATCAACCCGGAGGGCACGGACATCCGGCGGGACGCCCTGAACTACCGCACGAACGGCGCGGACGAGTACGCCCTCGAGGAGGCGGTCCGGTTGAAGGAGAAGCACGGCGGCCGGGTGACCGTGATCACGGCGGGGCCGAAGCGGACGGAGCCGATGCTCCGGGAGGCCCTCGCGAAGGGCGCGGACGAGGCCGTCCGCGTGGCGGTCGACGACCCCGCGCCGTACGACGCGATGAAGGTCGCGCGCATCCTCGCGGCCGCGGTGAAGACGATCCCCCACGACCTCGTCCTCACCGGCGTGCAAAGCGACGACCACATCAACTCCCTCACCGGCGGGCTCCTTGCCGCGACCCTCGGCCGCCCGCACGCGAGCGTCGTGACGAAGGTCGACCTCTCCGGGACGACGGTGACCGCGAGCCGCGAGCTCGAGGGCGGGGATATCCAGGTCGTGCAGCTCGACACGCCCGCGGTCCTCACGATCCAGTTCGGGACGAACACGCCGAGATACGCGCCCCTCCCCGCGATCATGAAGGCCTCCCGCCAGCCGATCCGTGAGCTCGGGCCCGCCGCCCTCGGGGCCGCGACGTGGGAGGATTTCGCGACCGGCTACGCGTTCCGGGTGCATCGGCTCTCCCCGCCCGAGGCGAAGGGCCACGCGGAGATGTTCACGGGCCCGGTAGCCGAACAGGCGAAGCGGCTCGCCCGCCTCCTACGGGAGAAGGGCTTCTACCGGGGGTGATCGATGGAGGGAGTCCTCGTCGTTGCGGAGCATCGGGAGGGGCGGCTGAGCCCGGCGACGTTCGAGCTTATCGCCCTGGGGCGGGCCCTCGCGGTGCGGACGGACGGCCTGAGAGCCGCGGTCCTCGGGAGCGGCGTCGAAAGAATCGCTTCCCACGTCGCCGAGCACGCGGAGGTCGTCCTCGTGCAGGACCCCCTTCTCCGGGAATACACTCCGGGCGGATATGCGCAGGCCCTCGCGGTGGTGCGGCGGTCCGTAGACCCGAAGGTCGTCCTCCTGCCGCATTCCTCCCAGGGGTTCGACCTCGCCCCCGCCCTCGCGGCGGAGTGGGAGTCCCCGATCGTCACGAACGTTGTGGGCCTCTCCATCGAGGGGGACCAGGCTCTCGCATATCGAAAGATCCTGAACGACAAGCTCGTAGCGGAGGTCGAGCTCTCGAGCGAGAAGCCGTTCATCATCACGGTCCGCCCGGGGGGAAAGGCGTCCGACCCCCTTCCCTCGCCCGCACCAATTACGAACGCGAGCGTCTCGATCGACGCGTCGAAGCTCGGCGCCCGCTTCGTGCGGTACGAGAAGCCGCAGGTTCAGGACATCGACATCGCCTCGGCGGACATCGTCGTGAGCGCCGGCCGCGGGATCAAGGAGAAGAAGAACCTCGCGCTCGTCGAGGAATTCGCACGGGCCATCGGCGGCGTCGTCGGCGCGTCCCGCCCGCTCACGGACATGGAGTGGCTCCCGAAGACCCGCCAGGTCGGCCAGAGCGGGAAGACCGTGCGGCCGAAGCTGTACGTCGCGTGCGGGATCAGCGGCGCGATGCAGCACGTCTCCGGGATGAAGGACGCGGGCACGATCATCGCGATCAACACGGACCCCACCGCGCCGATCTTCGAGGTCGCCCACTACGGGTTCACGGCGAACGTGCTGGAGCTCCTGCCCGCGGTCGTCAAGGAGCTGAAGGGCGCCTGACGTCCCGCGTCCGAATCACCCCGGCGAACCGCGGCGGAGGCTTCATCTAGGGTCGCGCCGCCTCGTTCCGCCGTGGCCCAGGGGTTTCCCCAACCGCCCTCCGTGCCGTCCGTCCGGCCGGTCCGGTCCCGCCAGAACCCTGCGAACGTCGCGGGCCTCGGGCTCATCTTCGCGGGATTCTCCACGTTCATGTTCGGGACCCTCGCAGCGGCGGTCACCGGGGTCGTCCACCCCGTCCTCATGGCGGGGCTCGGGTTCGTCCTGATGATCGCGGGCGGGGGCATGATGGCGATGGCGGGCCCCGGTGAACAGAAGACGATGCCGCCGCCCCCCATGGTGCAGTCCCCGCTCCCGGCGGGACCGCAGGTCCCGCGAGGCTCGATCGAGATTCCGTGCCCGAACTGCGGGGCGCCGCCCGCGAGCGTCGACCGGTTCGGGGTCGCGACGTGCGGGTACTGCCAGACCCGGTTCCTCGTCCACTGACCGGGCCGCGGGACCGGGACCCATGGGTCCGCCTCAGGAGCATTCATCTATGCCTCCCGTGAATCCCGCCTCCATGCAACCGCAGGCCCCATACGGGCCCCCGCCCGCGTATGGCGCGCCTCCGTACTGGGCCCCGCCCCGCCCGCGCCCCCAGGGCCTGATCGTCGGGGTCGTCGTCCTCGTCGTCTTCCTCGTGGTCATGCTCGTGATGTTCGCCTTCCTCTTCGGCCTCGGGTTGCCGGTCGAGAGCTTCGCGGTCTTCCTCGGGCCCCTGTGCGTCATCATCTTCATCTTCATCGCCATCGCGATCGCCGCGGTGTCGGGCGCGAACCGGAGGACCTCCCTCCCGCCGCCGCCCCCGATCCAGCAGCCGATGGTCCCCGCCGGCATCCAGGGCCCCGTCGCCCTGACCTGCCCGAACTGCGGGGCCCCGCCGGTGAACGTGGACCGCTTCGGCGTCGCGACGTGCACGTATTGCGGGACGCGGTTCCTCGTGCGGTGAGGGCCCGCGGGCCCGGGCGGGATGGGGGAATGGCGAACCGGATCTGGATCGAGCTCCCGCGGGACGCGTACTACACCGGCGAGGTCGTCTCCGGGACCGTCGCCCTCCAGGTGGACAAGCCCGTGGACGCGCGGGGGCTGGCCCTCGACGTCTTCGGGCGGGAGGAGACGGTGATCACCCGGCAGCGGGGGAAGCAGAGCGTCACGTACCGCTCCCGCGCGGACCTGCTCGCGTGGCAGGTGCCGCTCCACGGGCCGGGCGTCGTCCCCCCCGGCCTCCAGCGGTTCCCGTTCCAGTTCCAGATCCCGGTGTATGCGCTCCCATCATACACGGGAACCCACGCCACAGTCTCGTATGGCGTCAACGCCCGCCTCGACGTGCCGTGGTGGCCGGACGCGCGCGCATCCCAGGCCGTGTACGTGTACTTCGCGCGGGAGAGCGTGCGGACGTTCTCGAAGCCCGTGCGGTTCTGGTCCGGCGGCGCGCCCGACGGGCCGCAGGTGTATGTCGAGCTCGACGGGGACCGGTTCTTCGCGCGGGAGCTAATCGGGTGCCGGATCACGATCCTCCGGCTCGGGGAGCACCGGGTGCGGCGGGTGTACGTGCGGCTCGTGGGCGGGGAGTGGGCGCGGGCGCAGAACGCGGAGGAGACGACGACGTCGAAGGTCGCGGACCTCGAGATCCCCATGGGCACGATCAAGGTCGGGGAGCCGTTCACGTTCGAGATCCCGCTCCCGGCGGAGATCCAGTCGAGCTACCGGGGGACGTACTCGTACTTCAGCTACATCCTGCAGATCGGGCTCGATATCGCGTGGGCGACGGACCTCGTGGCGGAGACGCCGGTCGTCATCGTGCGGTAATTCCGCGACCGAGGTCATCCACCGTTCCGATTTTGCTGAATGAACGCAGGGCCGGTCGTTCCGATTCTGTTGAACGCGCCAGACACGCGCCGGGCGCGCACAAGTCTTTAGGCAATCCCCGTCATCCGTGGGAGGCCATGGCCCGCCGCACGCTGCTGTCCGAGGCCGAGATTGCGGCCGGCCTCGCGGAGGTGCCGAAGTGGACCCGCACGGGGAGCGCGATCGCGCGCGCCTGGAAGTTCGAGGACTTCCCGGGGGCCCTCGCGTTCATCAACCAGGTGGGCGCGCTCGCGGAGGGGATGGACCACCACCCGGACATCTACAACACGTGGAACAAGGTCACCCTCACGCTGACGACCCACGACCGCGGGGGGCTCACGGCCCTTGACTTCGACCTCGCGAAGAAGATTGATGCGCTCTAGCCGAGCCCGAGGAGCCGGTCTACCGACCACGCGCCCGGCCCGACGAACAGGACGAGGAGTGCAATCACCAGGTACGCGAGGTCGAGCTCGTATCCGAGGACGAGCTTCTTCCCGAGCTTCGTCTTCGAGAAGATCGTCGTCGCCGAAGAACTCGAGGAGGGTGAAAAGGACGGCGAACGCGGAGCCGCCCGGGAACCCGGTCCCCTTGACGAACCCGATTGTCTTCCTCGGGTCCTTGATCTTGGGCCAGCCGTGGACGATGAACAGGGCGCCGAGGGCGACCCGTCCGATTGTCGATGCGATGTCGGGCGCGATGGGGATCAGGGTGAGACTTGCCATGGTCCAACACTCCCCAAGTCGTAGTATTAAAAGTTTGCAATTCGTAGGCACTGCGCACGCTCACGGCTCGAGGGACCTCTCGACGAGTTCGGCGATGTCGTACCGCCGGATGCCCTCCCGGTCCTTCGTCTTCGCTGCGTCGTCGAACATGATCAGGCAGTACGGGCACGCGGTCGCGACGGCCTTCGCCCCGCTCTCCTCGACGTGGGTCAGGCGGCGGTGGTTCACCTTCTCCCCGATCCGCTCCTCCATCCACATCCGGGCCCCGCCCGCGCCGCAGCAGAACCCCTTGTCCCGGCACCGGGACATCTCCACGGTCCGCACCCCGGGCAGCATCTTGAGGACGTCCCGTGGCTCGTCGAAGATGTCGTTGTACCGCCCGAGGTAGCACGAGTCGTGGTGGGTGACGAGCTCCGCGATCTCCTTCGTGGGTCGGATCTTCCCGTCGTCGAGGAGCTCCTTCAGGAGCTGGGTGTGGTGGATCACCTCGTACTTCCCGCCGAACTGCGGGTACTCGTTCTTCAGCGTGTTGAAGCAGTGCGGGCAGCACGTCACGATCTTCGTCACCTCGTACCGGTTCAGCGTCTCGACGTTCGCCGTCGCGAGGGTCTGGAACAGGTACTCGTTCCCGATTCGCCGGGCGGGGTCCCCCGTGCACTTCTCCTCCGGCCCGAGGATCGCGAAGGGGACGTGCGCCCGCTGCAGGATTCGCGCGAACGCGAGCGTCACCTTCCGGTTCCGGTCGTCGAAGGAGCCCGCGCACCCCACCCAGAACAGGTAGCGGTACCGCCCGCCCTCGGAAAGCTTCGGGATCCACATCCCCTCCGCCCAGTCCCCGCGGCGGTCCCACCCGATCCCCCACGGATTGTAGTTCTGCTCGATCTTCCGCATCGTCTCCATCGCCTCGGGGGGCATCTTGCCCTGGGTGAGGACCATGTGCCGCCGCATCTCGATGATCTTCGGCACGTGCTCGTTCATCACCGGGCACTCGTACACGCACGCGTAGCACGTCGTGCACGCCCAGATCCCGTCCTCGGAATGGACGGTCTCGAACATGTCTGGGAGGCCGTCGGTCTTCCCGTGCACGATCGCGCTCCCCTGCTCGTCCAGGGTGTCCCGCATGTTCGTGATGATCCGCATCGGGTCCAGCGGCTTGCCCGTGGCGTTCGCCGGGCACGCGGCGGTGCACCGCCCGCATTCCGTGCACGCGTAGCCGTCGAGGAGTTGCCGCCAGGAGAGCTGCTCCACGCGGTTGACGCCGAACGTCTCTGTCTTCTCGAGGTCCACCTTCTTCAGCGCGCCCTTCGGCGTGAGGTCCATGAAGAACGTGTTGATGATTGCGAAGATGATGTGCATGTGCTTCGAGTGGGGGACGTACGCGAGAAACGTGAACAGGAGGAGCACATGCGTCCACCAG
>VBMI01000021.1 GCA_005878955.1 Methanobacteriota archaeon | reverse complement strand
GAGTCAGACGGGACGGGCACGAAGACGGTGCAGACGAGGATCCTGGTGCAGACGGAGGGCGCGCTCCAGCAGCTCGGACAGTTGATACTCGACTACAACTCTGATTTCGAGCGCCTGACGTTCAAGGGTCGCGTCATCAAGCCGGATGGCACCAAGGCGGAGATCCCGGCGAGCGCCATCCAGGACATGTCGGCACCTGTCTCGCGGATCGCGCCGATGTACAGCGACATTCGCCAGAAGCACGTCATCGTCCCGGGTCTTCGTCCCGGGGACATCCTGGAGTATGAGCTGCAGTTCGAACAGTTCGCTGCCATGGCGCCCAATCAGTTCTGGGCCGAGTACAGCTTCGGCCGTTCCTTTATCACCAAGAACGAGGAACTGCGGATCGAGGTTCCGGCGTCAAGGGTCGTGAACGTCAAGTCCCGCCCCGAGTTCAAGCCGGAGGTGCGCGAGGCGAACGGACGCCGCACCTACTTCTGGAAGACCGCGAACCTCGAGCGGGACGACGATTCAAGTAAGAAGAAAAAGAAGGGAAAGCCCGGGAACAAGCCGGAAGAACCCTCCGTGCAGGTCACGACCTTTCAAGGCTGGGGCGAGGTCGGCGACTGGTACGCGAATCTGGAACGCGACCGGCGAGCGTCCAGTGACGCCATGCGGGCCAAGGTGGCGGAGCTCACCAAGGACTTGACCGACGGGACCGACAAACTCCGCGCGATCTACCGCTTCGTCGCGCAGGAGTTCCGCTACGTCAGTCTGTCGTTCGGCACGGGGCGCTATCAGCCCCATGCCGCGGCGGAAGTCTTCGGCAATCAGTACGGCGACTGCAAGGACAAGAGCACGCTGCTGGCCGCAATGGCGGAGGTCGCGGGTCTGCACGTGCAGTCGGCCCTGACCTCCGTCACGCGAGACATCGACGCGACCTTTCCCTCTCCCCTCCAGTTCAATCATGTCATCAGCTACCTGCGGGCGGGAAACGAGGAGATCTGGCTGGACACGACCACCGAGGTCGCTCCATTCCGCATGCTGCTGGCCCCGCTGCGAAAGAAGGAGGCCCTGGTGGTGGCCGCCGACGGCAAGTCCGTTTTGTCGAAAATACCCGCCGAGCCCGCGGTTCCGAACTCTCAGGTCACGTCGGTGGAGGGCGCAATCAACGATCTGGGGACGCTCGACGCCGACGTCCGCCTCACGTTCCGCGGCGATGCGGAAGTGATGGGGCGTCTGGCGGTGCGGGCCATCCCCCAGGCGCAATGGAAGGATTATATCCAGTATGTCGCCTCCGTCTCGGGAGTCGATGGCGAGATTTCAGGCGTGCAAGTCTCCACGCCCACGGACGTCCAGACGCCCCTGGAATATCGCTTCCATATCACCAAGCAGAACTACTTCAACCGGTTCGGTAAGGACCCGAGGCTCGCGCTTCCCTTCGGTACCGGCACTCTGATAGACCCGGACGACCTGGAGGAAGGCAAGCCGATCGATCTGGGACAGTCCCGCTCCGAATACCATTTGAAGATGCAGCTTTCGAGACAGTTCGAGGCGCGGCTTCCGCTGCCGGTCGAGCTGAAGCGTGATTACGCCCAGTATTCCTCCAAATACGCGCTCGAGGGCCTCACCTTCATCGGCACGCGCACCATGGAGGTCAAGCTGAACGAGCTGCCGGCGGACCGCCGGAACGATTACCAGGCCTTCAGGGGGGCCGTGCTCGCCGATATCGACCAGAAGATACCTGTGAAGGTCAAAGGGGACGCCGGGACCGAGGGGACTGCGGGCGTCGATTCGGATGAATTGCTCGAAGCGGCGAGCTCCGCTTACGACAGCCGCGACTACCGAGCCTCGATCGAGCTGATCGAGCGCGTCCTGAAGTCGGAGCCCGACCACAAGTCGGCCTACAATGATCTGGGTCGTGCTTACCTCGAGCTGGGCCAGCTCGATAAGGCCGAAGCGGCGCTGAAAAAGGCCGTGACGCTCAATCCATTCAGTCCCTCTGCCTATACCAATTTGGGGCGGATCTACTGGTTGCAACGGCGTTACAAGGACGCCGAGAGGGAATTCCGAAAGCAGATCGAGATCGTTCCGCTGGACTGGTGGGCCCTATCGAACCTCGGAGAGATGCTCGTGGAGCAGAAGAAATACGCCGAGGCGGAGCCGGAGCTGGAGAAGGCCACCGCGGTCAGGTCTGACGACCCGCGGCTGTACGTCGATCTCGGCAAGGCGCAGATCAGCCTGAAAAAGCCGGAGAAAGCGCAAGAGGCGTTCGATCGCGCCGTGGAGATCGCCCCGTCTCCGCTTGTATGGTACAGCGTCGCCTCGACGCTGGTGGAGAACAATACTCACCTCGATCGCGCTCAACGCTACGCCGAATCAGCCGTCGCCATGCTCACCGCCCAGCTGCGTGACGTACGGCTCGACCAGCTCAAGCAGGTCGATCTCCTGAACGTGAACCTGCTTGCCTCTTGCTGGGACACGGTTGGATGGGCGCATTTCCGCAAGGGCGAGACGTCCGCCGCGCTGAAATACCTGAACGCAGCATGGGACCTGGCGCAAGATGGAGCCGTTGCCGACCACATCGGGCAGGTTTACGAACGCTCGGCCAAGCGGGACCGGGCCATCGAATACTACGCCCTTGCAGCGGCGGTGCCCGGCGCAAAGCCCGGTGGCCGTGAGCGCCTGGTGGCCCTGGTGGGCGAGGCCACCGCCAGGGCTCAGGTCGACGAACAGAGGCAGCGTCTTGGAATTCTGCGGGCTTATGACGTACCGGGGGCACTGGGGGAGGGCACGGCCGAATTCTTCGTTGCCCTGGCGCCGGGCTCCAAGGCAGTCGAGGTCCGCTTCGCAAGCGGGGACGAAAAGCTGAAGTCTCTTGCGAGCTCACTGAAGTCCATACGATTCAATATGAATTTCCCTGATGAAGGTGATGCGCGGGTGTTCCGGCGGGGTATTCTCACGTGCCAGGCAGCCACAAAATCCGCGAAGGGATCGTGCGCCTTCATCCTGCTGAAGACCGAAGACGTCCACTCGGTTGACTAGCTGATTCCAATCCAATCCAGAAATGATGCGGCGCTCCGGGGTGCGATCTCCGACCACGAACTGTCGTGGCGTCGAGAGGCGGTTTACCGGCTGCTCGAGGAGATCGAGATCGTGGAGCCGACGGGCCCCATCCTGGCGCGGGCGTCCCTGCCGCTTCCCACGCCGATCGGGACCCTCGACGCCATCCACCTCTCCACCGCGATGCTCTGGCGGGAGTCCTCCACCTCGGACCTGGTGTTTGCGACGCACGACTCCGCGCTCGGCATCGCGGCGCGCGCCAGCGGCTTCAGGGTCGTAGGAACCTGAGCGGACCGCCCGCGGCGCATTCGGTCTCCGCTCAGTCGTGGTTGTCGTGATTCCCGTGGTGATCGCGGTGCGGGCCGTGATCTTTGTGCCTGCCCCTGCCTTCGTGCTCGTCGTTCCCTCTCCTGCCCCCGTGATAGGGGCGGCCCCTCTCCTCGGCCACCACGAACGCGACCGGTCGCCCCTGGCCGCGGGCACGGGCCATCTCGTAAGGCCTCATGCGTGCGGCCCGCGCTCCGATCTGCACCTGAACCAGCCCTGAGATGTCGCTGTCGCTCAGCCTGACGCCCCGGCGGTCCCTTCTCCAGTGCCCCCACGCGTTGCCATACGGCGGACCGGGGTCGTTTCTGATCCCGACGAACAACCGGTCATACGGCACATCGACCCTGTTGAAGATCACCGCCCACGACAATCCCCGGGCCCGCAGATCGACGATGTAGCCGGGCGGCCGGCCGCATTCGTCGGCGAGGAAGAGCACGACAGGAAGGTCGGCCTCGACGTACCGCAGGCGAGGCAGGACCGGCTCGAGGACGACCCGGTCGTAGCCGTAATTGCTGACCGCGACGTTCAGGAAATACTGATTGTCGTTGCTCACGCGGTCCATGTTGAACAGGAAATCGAACGAGGCCCCGGCGCGGGCCGGGACCGGAGCGGCGCACAGCACGAGCGCCACAAAAACTCCTGCGAGACTGCCTGCACGAAGACGCATCATGGCCTCCTCCTTTCACTGCATGACAACCGCTCTGACAAGAGCAAATGTGATGCCAGGGGGGCCGCTTTTCGATGGCGGCAGGAAACCCCAAAACCTTCAAGGAGATTCAGCGACGCGCCCGTGAGGCGCCGGGCCGGACGCCGCAGACGTTCTGTCATTTCGCGGGGACGATCCAGCGACCTCCGATCCCTTAGGACTTCGCTTTCTTCGAAGGTTTCGACTTGCCAGAACTGTTGAGGGCGACCGCTTGGCGAACGAGCGCCTTGAAGGCGGACTCGTCAACTTC
>VBMI01000020.1 GCA_005878955.1 Methanobacteriota archaeon | reverse complement strand
TGCGCCGCGCTGGGCGGCCGAGCACCGCGACGCCTTGCGTGCCGCCGTCGTCCAGCACGGTTCGCTTCTCGTTCGCGGTTTAGGGTTGGGCGACGTGGCTGGGACCGAAGCCGTCTTTCGGCAGCTAGGCAGTCTGATGACCGAGAGGGAGGCCTTCGCGCCCCGGCGGAGGTACTCCAACGGCGTGTACTCCGCGTCGACGTGGCCGCCCAACCAGCACATGTGCATGCACCACGAGCTCAGCTACGCGCTCGAGTGTCCTTCCCTGATGCTGTTCGCATGCCTGATTGCGCCGACTCACGGCGGCGAGACCCCCGTGGCCGACTCGGCGGCCGTACTTCACGCGCTGCCCAGCGAGTTGGTCGAGCGCTTTGAGCGGGTGGGCTGGCTGCTCATCCGCAAATACAACGACGAAATTGGGGCGTCGATCGCTGAAGCTTTCGGCACCGACGACCATGACGCCGTCGAGAGTTACTGCCGCAACAATGCCATCCAGTTCGAGTGGCAGCCCGACGGCGCGCTGCGCACCTGGCAGCGCCGCAGCGCCGTCGTGCATCACCCGCTCACCGGGCAGCAGTGCTGGTTCAACCAAATCGCATTCCTCAACGAGTGGACGATGGACCCGGAGGTGCGCGAGTACCTCGTGGACATCTACGGCGAGGACGGGCTGCCCTTCAATACTCGCTTTGGCAATGGCGACCCGATCGGCGCGGACGTCGTGCAGTTGATCGACGAGGTTTACGAGGCAAACACCACACGCGAGCGATGGCAGGCTGGGGACCTGATGTTGGTGGACAACATCCGCACCGCGCACGCGCGAGAATCCTTCGCGGGCCCCCGCGAGGTCGTTGTCGCGATGGCCGACGCCGTGCACCTGGCCGATTGCTCGCCGACGATCGAGGTGACCGCGAGCTGACTCGGAGCAGGCGATGTTGTTCTCAAGCGGCGATTCGAGCGTAGCGGATTCAGGTGGCGCTTCCTGGGCGGCCGCTCCTGGCCGGGCGGGACGGCTGCGCTACTCGTCCCGCAACGTGACGATCGGATCCACGCGCGTCGCGCGATAGCCGGGGATGAGACTCGCCAGGAACCCCACTCCAGCCAGGAGCGCCGAGACGGTGGCGAAGGTGGCGGCGTCGGTGGGGCGCACGCCGTAGATCAGGCTCGCCAGCGCCGGGGCGAGGGCCAGCGAGCCGGCCAGGCCGATCGCGAGCCCCAGCGCCGTGGGCTTCATGCCCTCCAGGACGACCATGCGGAGAACGTCGCCTGTTTGCGCGCCCAGGGCCATGCGGATGCCGATCTCGCGCACGCGGCGTTTGACGGAGTAGGACAGGACGCTGTAGATCCCGACCGCGGCCAGCAGCATCGCCAGACCGGCGAACACCGCAAGCAGCAGCATGTTGAAGCGCTGGTGCGATAAGGAGACTCCGACGATCTCCTCCAGGGTTCTGACGTCTTCGAGCGGCTGTTCCGGATCGACACGACGCACGGCGTCCGTCACGGCGGAGACCAGGCTGCGTGGCGGCAGCGTGGTGCGCACCGCGAGCGCCATGTAGGGGCGGGGCTGCTGCGCCAGCGGAGCGTACAGGGTCGACACCGGCTCGGCCACGTCCAGGCCCCTCTGTTTCACGTCCCCGACGACCCCCACGACCTCCCTGACTCTGTCGGGATAGAAGGTCAGGATCAATCGTTTTCCGACCGGGCTCTCGCCGGGCCAGAAGCGCCGCGCCAGGGACTCGCTGACCAGGACGACGCCCGGCCGCTCCGCGACGTCGGACGCGTCGACATCGCGCCCGCTCAGCACCGGGATGCGCATGGTCTTCAAGTAATCGGGGGTGATCTCGCGGACCGCGACCTCCGGCTGCTCTGACATCGGCACCTGTGCGCGACCCTCGATGGCGATCGGCTGGGTCGATCCGCCGGTCAGGGGCAGGTCGGCGACGGCACCCGCGACTTCCACTCCGGGCAGCGCACGGACCCCTTCGAGCACCTGCTCGTAGAACCCGTTCTGCTGCGAGGGAAGCGCGTACCGGTTTTCCGGTATGGCGAGCGTGGCGGTCAGCACGTCGCGCGCGTCGAAGCCGGCATCGACGCTGCGCAAAAGCCACAGGCTCCGGATCATCAGTCCCGCCCCGGACAGGAGCACGAGCGACAGCGCGACTTCGGCGACCACGAGCGATGCGCGCACCCGCTGCCCGCCGGAATCGGAGCCGCCGCGTCCGAGCCCCTGCTTCAGGGCATGATTCAGGTCCGCGCCGGCCCGCGTCAGTCGCAAGGCGGAGGCCGTTCCCGCCAGGAGTCCCGCGATGACCGAAATCATCACGGTGAAGGCCAGGACCGGCGCGTCGATCGCGATCTCGAGCGAGCGCGGGAGCTTCCCGGCCAGGAAGTTCACGATCAGGCCGACGCCCCAGTGCGCGGCCAGGAGGCCGACAGCGCCGCCCGCGACCGCCAGGAGCAGCGTCTCGGACAGCACCTGCCGCAGCACGCGCGCGCGGCTGGCCCCGAGTGCACTGCGGATGGCGATCTCCTTGCTCCGTCCCAACGTTCTCGCCAGGACCAGGTTGGCGACGTTGGCGCAGGCGATCAAGAGGACGAACGACACGGCCCCGAGAAGCACCATGAGTGACGGCCGCACATCGCCGACGATCTGCTCGCGCAGGTTCACCACCGCCGCGCCCCAGCCCTTGTCGTCCTCCGGATACTGCCGTTCGAGGCGGGTGGAGATCGTGTCCAGCCCCGCCTGCGCCCGTCCGACCTCCACTCCGGGATTCAGGCGGCCGATCACCAGGAAATCGTGGATCCCCCGGACGGCGCGCTCCGCGTCCGTCCAGGCCAGCGGGACCCAGACCCGCGCTTCATCCGGAAAGCGGAACTCCGGGCCCATCACGCCCGCGACCAGAAAGGCCTGCCCGTCGAGTGCGACCGTCCGCCCGACGACGTCCGGATCGCCGCCCAGCCGGGTCCGCCAGAAGTCATGACCGAGGAGGACCACCTGTCCGCGTCCGGGCTGATTCTCTTCGGGCAGAAAGCCGCGCCCGAGCGCCGGCCGCGCCCGCAGTACGGCGAGGAACTCCGGCGAGACGGAGCTCGCGACGACCGCTTCCGGTCGCCCGCGGCCGCCGAAGCTCAGGCTCCGGTAGCCGAAGGCGGCCATGCTCTCGAAGCTCCGGCTCCGGCTCTTCCAGTCCAGGAAGTTGGCCGGCGAGACCGAGAACGTCCTCATCCCGGGGAAGTGCTCGGCCGGCGGGGTGTGCCAGATCTGCACGAGACGCTCGGGCTCGTCGAACGGCAGCGGCCGCAGAAGCACGGCGTTCACCACGCTGAAGATGGCCGTGTTCGCCCCGATGCCCAGGGCCAGGATGATCACCGCCATCAGGCTGAAGCTGCGGTTCTTCAGCAGGACGCGAAAGGTATATTCCACGGTCCCTCCTCGTGTCGTTCGCGCCGGCAGGTCTGGCTACGCGCCCGGCTCGATGGTGAGATCGCCGCTGCCGGTGTCGACGTCGATCTTGATGCGCGCGTCGCCGCGGCGGTAGCCGATCACTTCCTTATGGCGAACGATCGCCTGGGCATCCTTGTAGCCCACGACGATGTCGCCGCTCCCCTGGTCGGCGAGGGCCTCGAAGGAGGCATCGGGACCCAGGCGCAGAACGACGTTGCCGGAGCCGGTGTCGGCCTTGACGCGCGCCAGCCGGGCACCCGGGTTCTCCAGGTGGACGTCGCCGGACCCGGTAATGGCCCGGAACTCAGCCAGGTCCCCTTCGATGACGCGCGCGTCGCCCGATCCGGTGGTAACGTCCACGAGCCGGGCCGAGGCCTTCCGCAGGGTCACGTCCCCCGAACCCACGTTGCAGTGAAGCGTCTCGCCGTCGAACCCTGCCAGGTCGCAGTCGCCGCTCCCGGTGTCGCATGAGAACGACCCGCCCATGTCGCTCGCCTTCACGTCGCCCGAGCCGGTGTCGGTCTTGATGTCGCCGCGCACCCTGGAGGTCGTGATGTCGCCGCTCGACGTGTCGAATTTGATCTTGCCCTCCAGGTTCTTCCCCTCGAGAGCGCCGACCAGATTGCGAAACGTCGCGTCGTCCAGGTGACGGGGCACCTGCACGTCGACGTCGGCGTAGAGCAGGACCCCGCTCGTCTCGCCGATCTTCACCCTGTGGCCGTCGTACTCCGTGCTGGTGCCGGACCCGCCGAACATCGAGCCGAGGAGGCCCGATCCGTCACGGCGACCCGGGTAGCGGAGCACGCTCTCCTGGTCCAGCGGGTAGCGGACGCGCAGGGTCGGCAACCCCGTCTTGCCGGTGACCTGCTCGAAGGTGACGGCCTTGGCCAGCTAATCGCTCTCGGCGTGAACGGTCGCCACCGCGACCACGGTCTTGACGTCCCCCGTGGTGACGCGCATGACACCGGCCAGATTTTCGACGGCGAAGCGCTGGAGCGCGTCGGCCGACAGCTCGACGCGCAAGGTCCTGGTGGTCTCGGCCAGGATCCCCGGCGCTGTGGCCATCAGAACGACGACGGGCAGTAGCTTGACGGCG
>VBMI01000071.1 GCA_005878955.1 Methanobacteriota archaeon | reverse complement strand
GCGCGAGAGCAGTTCGAGTACATCCGGCACCTCCTCGCCGGGATGCCCGCGGAGATCACGGAAGACGGGTATCGTAAGCTATTGACGGACTACCTGAGCAAGTTCCTCGAGATCACAACGGGCTAGGAGCTTCGGTGTGCCCGCCGCTGGACGATCAATGGAGCAAGCGAAGTCTTCGCCCCAGTTCCGCTACCCAGTGAGGTAACGACCGGAAGAGGCCGACGAAGAGGATGCTGAGGAGGAATGCGAGGTATACCCACGCGGCGGAAGAGCTCCACGTCACCTCCGTGGAATATCGCGCGATCGCCACCAGCTGGAGACCCGCGAAGACGACGTAGCCTCCCTCCAGCGGGCGGATCCGCGAGAAATCGTTCTCCCGGGTCGCATGGACCGCCGCGAAGCCGATGCCCACGAACCAGGCCCCGATCGCCCGCCCCGTAAGGGGGGTCAGCGTCCATGGCCATGCGAGCCCCACGATCAGGGGCGCCGCGAGCAGTCCCACGCCGAAAGCGAGCATCCCGCCGCCTTGGAGGATAACCACGATTCGCATCCATGTGGGAGGCGCACGCCCATGCGGCGGGTCGCCCCCTGGCACGCGGATTTGATGCCAACCGATGAGGAGCATGGCGACGGGCACACCCGCGTAGATCGCGAGCCAGAACCACGCCGCTCCCTGCGCGCTCAGGACGGGGCTCGAGAAATGGAACTTGTCGACGTGGACGAGGGTGATGACGAGGGTGAGGGTCGTGAAGAGCCAGATCGCGGGCACCGCGACGCGGGCCTCCGCCCAGGTGCGTTGGCGGGCGGCGATCACCTCGACGGGGACCGCGGCCCAGTACGCCGCTCCGAGGAACGCCGCCGTAATCGGCGGGTTAATCGTCCACGCGAAGAACGTTGCCGTCTGCTCGCTGAAGACGGTGAGCTGGAGGCCCGCGAGGAAGACGAGGACGCTCGCCACGTACAGGAGCCACCGCATCCATCGGGTCAGCGGGCGGATCCTGGGGGTTGGACCTGGGTCGGACACGCCGCCATCCACGCCGCGGGGAACGATGGGGGCCATAAGAACCATGCAGGCCGCGTCCAGGCCCGAAACCGTTCCGCTGGCCTTCCGGGTAGACAGAGATTGTCCCCGGACGTCGGCCGTTGGCGTTGAATTGTTCACCCGAATCGGTTATGGGTACGGCTCAATGCGGATTTCCTTTGAGAGTTCTCGGAATCTCCGATCCGTTGCGAGCAAGGTTTGCTCGCGGGCCTTCGCCACGCCGGCGATCTGAACGTCCACGGTCCCCATCATCCGTCCGGATCGGGCCAGCCGACCGGCCAGGAGGCCAGCCTCGCGGGCGTCCGCATCCCCGAACGGAAGGAGATCGTGTCCCGCCGCGAATTCACGGATTTTCGCCGCTTCCTCGCGGGGACGCGCCGAACGCGAGACGCCCTCCCACAGCTCGAAGAGGACTGGCGTCGGGAGGTAGATCGGCTCATCCCGCGCGTCGACCTGGCGGGCCTTCGCGACGGCCTCGGGCTTCTCATCCCAGAGGTCCAGGACGAAGCTCGTGTCGAGGATCATGTGTGGACGTCCAGCGCCCGGCGCTCCCTTCGAGCCTCGTCGATCGCGACCCGAATCGCCTTCACGGAGGACTTGCTGAGCATCCCCGCATAGGCCGCCAGGGGCTTCCGGTCCGTCAGCCGCAGGATTACATCGGTGAAGCTCTCGTTGCGTCCCTTCCGCGCGCGGAGGCGGTCGTAGGCCTCGCGGGTGATCGAAATCGTCTTCGTAGCCATGTATGTGTACACATACATGGAGAGTTCTTAAACCCTCCGAGAAACCCCTTGAGACGCCTGGCCGGCGATGCCGCGAACGCAAAGAAGTTATTTAGTACACAAAAGTATAATAAATAGGTCTGCTATTCGTACGGTGCAAAGCCCTCAAAAGGCCCGAGAAGCACCCAAAAACCCTGTAAACGATCGAATAGCACCCATCAGACATCCACCAGACACGCACCGCAGACTCGCCAGAGACGATCCCACACACGGAAGACCACCTACCATGAAACTCGACATCGCGCTAAACATCCTCTCCGCAGCTGCGTACGGGGCGCCCACCACGACCGAAATGATCAGGGCGACCGGGCACTCGCCCAGGACCGTTATCCAATACCTAGAGGAGCTCGAGCATCGCGGATGGATGACGCGCCTTCCCACAGAACGGCCCGGGGTCGGACGACCCCCGATTGTCCGGCGCCCCACGGGCGCCGGCCTCGACTACCTCCGAGGCGCTGAGATGGGCCTGTTCCGCAAGCTGTCGAGGGATGGAGTCCGGATTCTCTGGGGTCCCGTGAGAGCTCTCACCGAGTGGGGGGTGCCGTTCATTGGCCGACCCGACATCTTCGCGGATCGGCCGATTGACGCCGGTCCATTCCCGGTGACGCTTGAAGGGAACCTCGCGTTCTACGACGACCCCCTGACGACGGACGACGGGCAGTTCCCCGCCCTCGAGTCCCTCATCGCGTGGGCGGCGAAGAGCGGCGATCCTCGACGTGTGGCTGCCTCCGCGGTCCTACTCCGTGACCCCCGCCTCCGTGTAGACCGCCTGCTCGAGCTGGCCGAGCGGATGGGGGCGCGGAATCGCGTAGGCTTCCTGGCGGCGCTCGCGGGACGTGATCTCGAACTCCGGCCCAACTCTCACCCAGAGAGGATGCTCGAATCCTCGCTGCCCGTGGAGGCGGAGACGGAGGCCCTCGCCCGGACGTGGCACGTCGAGAACCCGATCTCCGCGGCGCTCGTGAAGGATCTGGGGCGCTTGTATGGCGGTCGCGCCTGACCGGGTCCGGCCGAAGACCGCCGCCGACCTGCTCGGTTGGCTGGAGCGGGACGTGAGCCCTCACCTCGCCATCGAGACGCGGGCCATCGCTCACGGCGGGACAGCCCTCGCCCTTCTCGGGATTAAGGATTCGACGAAGGATGTCGACTTCGCATTCCAATCTCGGGACGCGTTCGATCGCTTCGCGGACGCGCTCGCGTCCCTTGGATTCAGAAGCCGCCGGGACTTTCGTGCGAATCCGAACGAAGTGTATCAACGGTTCGAGAACCCATCCTCCATCGTCGATGTTGTTGACGTCCGATTCCCCACGTGGAACAACTGGCGGGTCACGCCCGCCCTTCTGAAGAAGGCCGTTATCCTGCCTTTCGCCAAGCTCCGCGTCGTCAGGCTAGACCGCGACGCCATCTTTCTCTACAAGACGTACCCCCTTCGTGAGACGGATATCGACGACCTCAAGACGATCTTGGCCGAAGGGGCCCCAGATCAGTCGCGGGTCATCGACTTGTTCGACGAACAGGATGGGATCCACCGGTCCGAACTGTCGGAAGACACGACACACGAACCGTTATTCAACATCCTCGAGCTCCGCGTGAGGTTCGCGGCGGCCCTCCAGCTCCTCGGCCCAGTCCGCCGAAGAGAGATTCCACGGATAGGGCGACACGCAACGCGGCGGTTTCAAGACCTGCGTCTCCGCCGGAGTCTCGGGGATCTTACTCGCATCCTACGAACATCGGAACTTGTCTCGTGGGATGACATCATGGGGAGAGGGTTCGGCCCCCTGCGGGACCGGCTGGCGATCCCACCGCGAAAACGCCCAGCCTCCAATCGTCACCGATGACCCGGCCCGCGTCGCCAGCGTCGTTGTCCGCCCCCGCCGCGGGATTCTCGTGGGTAGCGCGGTCCTTGATGTCCCCGCACCTTTGGCGGTGGGGGCGCCTTGTAGTCGAAGTCCGGCAGCGTCACGCGGGGGATCGTCTTCCCGAGGGCCTTCTCGATCCCGTGGAGGTCGTTCTCCTCCTCGGAGGTCACGAAGGAGATCGCCTCCCCCTCCGCCTCCATGCGCGCCGTCCGCCCCACGCGGTGGACGTAGTCCGTGGGGACCA
>VBMI01000075.1:24341-36260 GCA_005878955.1 Methanobacteriota archaeon | reverse complement strand
GAGCTGTTCGAGCAGGAGGCGAAGACGTTCGGCGCGGAGTACCTCGTTCAAGGGACGATCGCTCCCGACTGGATCGAGAGCGGTGGCCAGCTGCGGGACCGGATCAAGACCCATCACAACGTCGCGGGCCTGCCGGCCGACATGAAACTCAAGCTCGTCGAGCCGTTGCGGGACCTGTACAAGGACGAGGTCCGAGCGGTCGCTCGCGCGCTCGGGGTTCGCGTCGCCGAGCGTCAGCCGTTTCCGGGACCCGCCCTCGCCGTTCGAGTGATCGGCGAAGCGACGCCGGAGCGGGTCGCGCTCGTCCGGGAGGCCTCGGCGATCGTGGAGGACGAAATCCAGGCCGCCGCGTCCCGAGGGCTCATGCCGCTGCCCTGGCAGTACTTCGCCGTCCTCTTGCCGGTGCAGACCGTCGGCGTCCATGGCGACCTCCGGGTCTACGGACACACGGTCGCCGTCCGAGCGGTCGAATCGATCGATGGCATGAGCGCGACGTACTCGAAGATTCCCCACGATGTGCTCGACCGAATCTCGACCCGCATCACGAACGAGGTCCCGGGAATCAACCGGGTCGTGTACGACATCTCGAACAAGCCGCCGGCCACGATCGAGTGGGAGTAGACGCCGCGATCGATGGAAACCTTTTTCTCGCCGCGTCCTTTCAGTAGCCCATGCGCGTCTTCGTCGTCGACAACGGAGGGCAGTGGACCCACCGCGAATGGCGGGTCCTGAAGTACCTCGGGGTCGAGACGAAAATCGTCCCGAACGACACACCCGTCGGCGGCCTCCAGGATCTCGACGGGCTCGTCCTCTCCGGGGGCGCGCCGCGCGTCGGTGTCGACCCTTCGAAGATGGGGCGCAACGGGGAGTATCTCGATGCGTTCGGCGGGCCGATCCTCGGCATCTGCGCAGGACACCAGTTCATGGCGAAGCACTTCGGAGGGGAGGCGGCTCCCGCCAGGGTGCCGGAGTTCGGGAAGTCCCTCCTGAACGTCCGCGAGCCCGACGTGCTCTTCGAGGGCCTCCCGGACCGCTTCGAGGTGTGGGAATCCCACAACGACGAGGTGACGGTGGTGCCGCCGGAGTTCGTCGGACTCGCGAGCTCTCCCAACTGCTCCGTCCAGGCGATGCGCCATCGGTCCGAACCCATTTTCGGCCTCCAGTTCCACCCGGAAGTCGAGCACACGCAGTTCGGCGGGGAGATTTTCCGGAACTTCCTGAAGGTGTGTGAGAATCCCCGCTGAGAGCGAGACCGTGCGGGCTTTATTCCCGCGTGCGGTGAGCGCCGGCGCGATGGACTCCCCGACTCGAGCGCGAATCCTCAAGGAGGCGTTGAAGGCGCGCCACGAGCAGCCATTCGAAACGGCGCTCGGTCGCGCGGTGCGCCACCTTGGCGGCGACTATGCCCAATACCTCGCGATCATCGCCGAGGTGCGCGAATACGGCCGGGTGCACGGGGCCGATCTCCGAAATGCGGCTCGCGCGCTCGCCGATCAGCCATAGACCTTCGGGTTCACGCAGAACTCCGGGCGCTTCCCTTCCAACGCCTTGAGCACTTGGTCCGCGATGATCGCTCCTGCCCGCGCCTGCGCCTCCTCCGTGGACGCGCCGAGATGCGGCGAGAACACGACGTGCGGGGCGGCGAGGAGCGGGCTCCCGGCCGGGGGCTCCTTCTCGAAGACGTCGAGCGCGGCCCCGGCAATCGTCCCGGACCGGAGCGCCTCGGCGAGGGCGCCTTCCTGGACGATCTCACCCCGGGCACAGTTCACCAGGACCGCCGTTCGCTTCATGAGCGCGAGCTCTTCGCGCCCCAAGAGGCCTTTCGTCTCGGGCGTCAACGCCGCATGGACGCTCACGAAATCCGCGTCGCGGAACAGGGTCTCTTTGTCGACGAGCCGAATGCCCAAGCTATCTGCGGTCGGCAGGGAGAGATACGGGTCGAACGCGATGACCTCCATCTCGAAGGCGTGCGCTCGCTTCGCGACCTCGCCCCCGATCCGTCCGGACCCGAGGAGGCCCAACACCTTGCCGGACAGCTCTCGGCCTTCGAGTCCCTTCTTCTCCCATCGCCCCTCCTTCACGGATCGGTCCGCCATCGGAAGGTGCCGCGCAAGGGAGATCATGTGCCCGATCGCGAGTTCGGCGACGCTCACCGTGCTCGCGGTCGGCGCGTTGACGACGACGATCTTTCGCGCCGTCGCGGTTTCGACATCGATGTTGTCCACGCCGACGCCTGCACGACCGACGACCTTCAGATTCGAACCGCGGCCGAGGACCTCTTTCGTGACCTTCGTGCGGCCCCGGACGATCAGCGCGTGGAACGACGGAATCGCATCAAGCAGCCGGCCGGCGTCCACCTCCTCCACATGGACGTCGTGGACCTTGCGGAGGAGCGCCAGCGCCTCGGCGTCGAGCCCATCGGCGACGAGGATGTTCATGCGACCGGCCGAACGACGCATCGCAATAAATAGGCGTCAGGCCAGGAGGGCGAAGAGGGTCAGGCCAAGGAGAGCGACGAACAGCACGATGCCCACGAGCAGCATCGTTCGAGTCATCCTCGGGTCCGATCCGAATACGATCGGGAACGGCCCAAGGAAGACGACCCCACCCCATCGGCGGGTTGGAGCGGGGCCGGTCGTGTCCGTGGCGGGAGCGGATTCCTCGGGGGCCGCGACTCCGATCGGTCGCCCGGGCCAGAACGTGAACGTCGCGAAGAACCCCAGGAACGAGAACAGGATGCCCGCTAGGATCAGGGGGCCGCTCCCGGTCACCACCGGGAAGACGAGGACCAGGAACGCCGTCGCCTCCCCTCGCGCCACGGCAACGCCGATGCATACGAGTCCGGCCAAGAGCATCGCCGGTCCGAGGAGCCGAATCGGCTGCACGAAGAGTCGATTCACGACAGGTCCTAAAGCCTTGCCGACGCAACGCGCATCGTCGAGGCGAACGAACCCAAGGGGACCACATCGAGTTCCCCGGAACGAAATGCCTCGATCGCCTCCGCCGAAGCCTCGGCGGCCTGGATCGTCGAGATGAACGGGATGTTCAGATCGACGGCGAGCCGGCGCATCATGTAGCCGTCTCGCCGAGCCCCCGTCGAATTGGTGGGCGTGTTGATCACGAGCCGGATCTCGCCGCGACGCATTAGTCCGAGGGCGTCCGGCGATTGGTTCTCGCTGATCCGATAGACGGTCGTTGCCTCCACGCCGTGTTCCCGGAGGAACTGAGCCGTGCCGCGCGTCGCGTAGATTCGCAGACCCAACCGTACGAACCGGGAAGCGACTCCCAGGATCGCCGGCTTGTCCTCGTCGCGCACGGTCATGTACACCGCCCCGCTCGTCGGGAGAGGATTCCCCGCGGCGACCATCGCCTTGTAGTACGCCCGGCCGAGGGACCGATCGATCCCCATCACCTCCCCCGTGCTCTTCATCTCGGGCCCGAGGATCGCGTCCACGCCCGGGAGCCGCTGGAACGGGAAGACGGGCGCCTTGACCGCGACGTGGTCGATCGTCGGCTCGCCCACCAGATGGAGACTCCGGAGGGAATGACCGAGCATCACCTTCGTCGCGACCTTCGCCAAGGAGATCCCGATCGCCTTCGAAACATACGGGACGGTCCGGCTCGCACGCGGGTTCGCCTCGAGGACGTAGACGGCGGCGTCCTTCACCGCGAGCTGAAGGTTCATGAGTCCGATGACGTCGAGTGCCTTGCAGACTCGTCGCGTGACGGACCGGATGTCCGCCAGGATCGGGTCGGGGAGCGTCTGCGCGGGCAAGACGCACGCCGCGTCGCCCGAGTGGATGCCCGCTTCCTCGATGTGTTCCTGGATCCCTCCGATGAGGACGTCCCGCCCGTCGGCGACGACGTCCACGTCGATCTCCGTCGCGTGCGCGAGGTATCGATCGACGAGGACGGGATGGTCCTTCGAGACGCGCGTCGCGGCCTCCATGAACCGGGCGAGATCGTCTTCCGAGTGCACGATCTCCATCCCGCGTCCGCCGAGCACATACGAGGGCCGAACCAGCACCGGATACCCGATCCGGCCGGCGAGCTGGCGCACCTCCTCAAAGCTGTAGCCCGAGGCCGCGTCGGGCTGGAGGATCCGTAGGCGGCGCATTAGGGCCGCGAACTTTCGACGGTCCTCGGCGAGGTCGATCGAGGCCGGCGGCGTCCCGAGGATTCGCGTGCGGGATTTCCGTCGCGCGAGCGCCTTCGCGAGAGGCACGGCGAGGTTGATCGACGTCTGCCCGCCGAACTGGAGGATCACCCCCTCGGGTCTCTCCTCTTCGATGATGTTGAGGATGTCCTCGAGGATCAGCGGCTCGAAGTATAGGCGGCTGGAGATGTCGAAGTCCGTCGAGACCGTCTCCGGGTTGTTGTTCGCGATGATCGCGCCGACGCCCTCCTCGCGGAGGGCGAAGATGCCCTGGACGCAGCAGTAGTCGAACTCGACGCCCTGGCCAATGCGGATCGGGCCGCCACCCACGATCAGGACCTTTCGGCCCGCGATCGGCCGCGATTCTCCCGTCGGCTCGTACGTCGAGTAGTAGTACGGCGTCTGGGCCTCGAACTCCCCTCCGCACGTGTCGACCATCTTATACGCGACCCGGGGCCTCGCCCGGCGGACCGTTTCCTCCGTGCCGGTCCCGAACGCGGCGATCACCTCGTCCGCAAAGCCCAACCGCTTCGCCTCCGCCACGAGCGCACGCGAACGACGACGGCCTCGGAGGCGGGATTCGAAATCGACGAGGGATCGGATCTTCTCGAGGAAGAACGGGTCCCAGTGCGTCAGCGCGGCGACCTTCTCAAGGGGGATGCCACGCCGGAACGCTTCCGCGATCGCGAAGAGCCGCTGGTCCGTCGGCTCGCGCAGTTCACGGAGCAAGGCGTCGTCCGTCCAAGGCAACGACTCCAGGCCGACGCGGTCGATCTCGAGAGATCGCACGGCTTTCAGGAGGGATTCCTCGAACGTCCGTCCGATCGCCATCACCTCCCCCGTGCTCTTCATCGACGTCCCGATGCGGCGGTCGACGGTCGGGAACTTGTCGAACGGCCACCGCGGGATCTTCGTGACGATGTAGTCGAGGGTCGGCTCGAAGGAGGCGAGCGTCTTGCCCGTCACCGGGTTGGGGATCTCGTCGAGGCGGAGCCCGATCGCGATCTTCGCGGCGATGCGGGCGATCGGGTAGCCCGTCGCCTTGGAGGCGAGCGCGGAGGACCGGGAGACGCGCGGGTTCACCTCGATCACCCGATACTCCCCCGTCTTCGGATGGACGGCGAACTGGATGTTGCATCCTCCCTCGACCCCGAGCGCGCGGATGATCCGCAAGGCCGCGGACCGAAGGGTCTGGTGGTCGACGTCGCTCAGGGTCTGCGCGGGCGCGACGACGATCGATTCGCCGGTGTGGAGGCCCATCGGGTCCACGTTCTCCATCGAGCAGATCGTGATGCAGTTGTCCGCCGCGTCCCGCATCACCTCGTACTCGAACTCCTCCCAGCCCTCCACGGACTCCTCGACGAGGACCTGCTTGATCCTCGAGTACGCGAGCCCGATGGAGACGATCCGCTCCAGGTCCTCGGAGTGGCGGGCGATGCCGCTCCCCGTCCCCCCGAGGGTGTACGCGGCCCGCACGATCACCGGGAGGCCCCCGAGGTCCTCGACGAAGGCCCGCGCTTCCTCGACCGTGGTCACCGCACGGCTCCTCGGGATCGGCTCGCCGATCGTCCGCATCAGGTCCGCGAACGCCTCCCGGTTCTCCCCCGCCACGATCGCCTCGAGGCGGGTGCCGAGGAGCTCGACGTCGTATTTCTTGAGGACCCCCGTCTCCGCGAGCTCGGAGCTCAGGTTCAGCCCGGTCTGGCCGCCCATCCCGCTCAGGACGCCGTCCGGCCGTTCCTTCGCGATGACCTTCTCCAGGAACTCGACCGTCAGCGGCTCGATGTACACCGCGTCCGCCATCTCGACGTCCGTCTGGATCGTGGCGGGGTTCGAGTTCACGAGGACCGTCCGGATCCCCTCCTCCCGGAGGGAGCGGCACGCCTGGGATCCGGAGTAGTCGAACTCCGCCGCCTGCCCGATGACGATGGGCCCGGACCCGATGACCATGACCGTCCGGAGGTCCCCGCGCTTCGGCACGCGGTCACCTCCGTGCCATCGCGGCGAACTCGCGGAAGATGTACGCGTTGTCCCAGGGGCCCGGGTGCGCCTCGGGGTGGTACTGCACGGAGAAGACGGGGAGCTCCTTGTGAATCATCCCCTCGACCGTGTCGTCGTTCAGGTTCCGGTGGGTGACCTCGAACTCGGACGCCTCCATGGACTTCGCGTCGACCGCGAAGCCGTGGTTCTGCGAGGTGATGTGGACCCGCCCGGTCCGCAGGTCCTTCACGGGCTGGTTCCCGCCGCGGTGGCCGAACTTCAGCTTGTACGTCCTCCCGCCGAAGGCGAGGCCGAGGATCTGGTGCCCGAGGCAGATCCCGAGGATGGGATACTCGGTGGCGATGTCCCTGGCGGTCTTCACCGATGTCGCGAGGATCTCGGGGTGGGCGGGGTCGCCCGGCCCGTTCGATATGATCACGCCGCTCGGCTTGTAGCGGGCGATGTCCTCGGGGGTCGTGTCGAAGGGGAGCTGCACGACGCGGCCGTGCCGCTGGGCCTCGCGGATGATGTTCATCTTCACGCCGCAGTCGATGACGACGAAGGTGCGGGCCTCCGGGCCCGGGTACTCGACGGGCGCGCGGGTGCTGCACTCCGCGACGAGGTTGCGGGCGTCCGGGAACGGCATCGTGCGGACCTCCTTCTGCGCGCCCTCCACGTCCCCGCCCTCCGGCACGAGGGCCGCCCGCATCGTCCCCCGCGTGCGGGTCTTGATCGTCAGCATCCGGGTGTCCACCCCGCTCAGGCCGGGACGCCCCTGCTCCTCGAGGAACCGGCCCACGCCCATGGCGGCCTTCGGGTGGACGGGCATCGGGCACGCCTCCTTCACGACGAAGCCCGTGACCTGGATCTCCTTCGACTCCATGGAGGCGGGGTCCACACCATAGTTCCCGATCAGCGGGTAGGTCATCATCAGGATCTGGCCGCGGTAGCTCGGGTCCGTGAGGGCCTCCGTGTAGCCCGTCATGTTCGTGTTGAAGACGAGTTCTCCGAAGACGCGCTTGTTCGAACCGAAAAACACGCCCTCGGCGGTCGTGCCGTCCTCGACCACCAGGGTTCCATGCATTCCTTAGACCCCCACGCTATTTCGGTGGTCGCTTATTAGATTTTCGAGACGGATGGCTCTACGCAATCGCCCCCCGCATTTCACTTTCACCGCCCCCACGAGAAATGTGTCGTGTACTTTCGGAGACCCCCGGAAGTCGGATTGATGTTTCGGACACAGCTAGGTCCGAAACATGAAGGAGCGGGACGAACTCCTGAATCGACTGGGCCTCCGCGAGGCGATGTTGATCCACTACGACATCCGGGAGACGAACGTCCGTGCGCGGACCGCCCTGAATCGGTTCCTCTTCGGCCGGGTCGACGTCAAGGTGGTCAACGGAGGTCGCAAGCGCTACCGGTATCCCGGCCTTGTTCCGGACGCCGCGGAGTGGGTCGGGCAGTCCGTCCTTCTCCTGGATCCCGACCTGGCCGACCGAGTAATCGCCAAGCTCGAAGAGCTTCGGGCCAAGCGCTCGGTGCGGACCGTCTACGTGCCCGCGTGAGGTTCGCAACGCGGAAAGAGCGCGTTTCGGACGCAGCTGAGACCGAAAACTACCGGTCGTCCTGATTGTCGCTCTTCGGACTCAGCTGATACCGAAAGTTGCCACGCAGTCCCGCCGATGGGCCCACCTCGCGTGTGGCTACTCCGGCGGGCTCCCGGCTTTCGCGCGGATCTGCTGCATGCGGGCGCCCATGTTGTTCCAATGCGTTCCCTGCCAGTAGAAGCGGCCGCAGGCGTCGCACCGCCAGAACTCCTCCTGCCGCTCGAAGACTCCGTCGGGCACCGATCCCCGCACGTCCGCCTTCAGGACCTGCCGGAGGGGCGTGTTGCAGAGGGAGCAACGGGTCATCGAGAGATCCCCCGGCAGCTGAAACTGGCGAAGGACCTGGACGAGCTGTTCATCAAGATCGTCGCTCGCAATGTACAGGCTCCCCGCCGCGCGACCGGAGAGCTCGCGGTCCCTCGTGAGGAGTGTCCGGCCCTCCCGCTCCGCGATCGCCTTCAGCTCGTCGTCCTTCAGGGGGCCGGGATACACGACATCGTGTCCGAGGAAGCGGAGCCACTTCGCGAGGGTCCCGAGCATGTGGTCGCAGGCGAAGTTCACGGCGAATTCCCCGCCAGCGCCTCTACGAGGACCCGGAGGGCCCTCCGCTTCCCGTCGAGGAACGCGGGATCGCGGAAGCCCGGGTTCCATCCGTCTCCGCCGAGCTCATCGGACACGACGAACAGGCTCGCGGCGCGGAGGCCTCGATGGCGGGCGACGGCCCAGATCGCGGACGCCTCCATGTCCACCGCGACGACCCCGCGGGCCGCAAGGGCCCGGGCCCTCGCGAACGTCTCGCGGTACACCGCGTCCATCGTCCAGGTCCCGCCCTCCGTGAACGGGACCCCGCGCCCCTCGCAGGCCCGCACGAGGGCCGCCCGGAGGGCCGTGTCGGGCCGCGCCCGGCCCGCCCCGCCGTAATGCCGGGAGGTCCCCTCGTCCGTGGCCGCGAACGTGGGGACGACGATCGCGCCGATCTTCAGGCGAGGGACGAGGGACCCGCACGCCCCGAAGGCCAGGAACTCTCGGGCCCCGAGGGCCGCCATCTCCTCGATCATGATCGCGGTCGCGGGGGCCCCGATCGTGGTCCGCGCGACGACGACCCGCCGGTTCCCGGCGCGCCCCACGGCCATCGACCGGTTCCACGGGAGGACCTTCGCGCCCACCATCCTCGCGAGGGTCCGGAAGTCCTGCCCGCCGAACACGAGGACGGCCCTCGTCGGGAGGCGGGTCTCGGCGGGGCGGAGCCCGACGACCCGCCGGAGGTACCTCACGAAGTGGTCGGGCCGGACGATGGAGTCGTCCCCTCTCACCGGACCACCGCGTACTCCAGGAGGACGCCGTCCCCGAGCGGGGTCGCCCGCCGGAGCTGGAGGCGGATCGCGTCCTCGAGGCGCTTGATCCCCTCGCCCCCCACGAGGGTGGGCGTGGAGTGGCCCCCGATGACGATGCTGCCGGTGAAGACCAGGAGCTCGTCGACGAGGCCCGCGCGGAGGAAGGTCCAATTCACGGTGCTGCCGCCCTCGACGAGGAGCCGCTTCACGCCGCGTTCGTGCAGGATGCCGAGGAGCTTCGGGACGTCCACCTGGTCGTCCCCGCACCGGATCACCTCCGCCTTCGGGAACGTCTTCGCGCAACTCGTGTTCGTCGCGATCAGGGTCGGGGCGGCGCCGTCGAGGACCGCCGCGTCCTCCGGCGTGGAGCCGTCGGAGTCGAGGACGATCCGGAGCGGGTTCGGGCCCTTCGCGTGCCCTCGCTTCACCGTGAGGTCCGGGTCGTCCATCAGCACCGTGCCGACCCCGACGAGGATCGCGTCGCATTCCGCCCGCAGCGCGTGGACCCGCTCCAGGTCGTCGTCGTTCGAGATCCGGACCCCCGTCCGGGAGGGGAGCGCGATCTTCCCGTCCGCCGACATCGCCGCGTTCACGATCACATGGGGGCGCACGACCCGCGGAAGCGGCCCATGGGTAATGAAGTTCTCTTCAGAGGGTTCTTTTGGCGGGGCGCGATGGACGGACCATGGCGATGAGGACGTCCGTTGTCGAGATGGTCGGGCCCACGAAGTTCCTCGCGACCGGCTACTCCGGCGCGAAGCTCCTGTTCCACAATCCGGCGGAGGGCGAGGCCCGCGAGGGGCCGTCCCCGTTCGAGAGCGTCGTCCTCGCGGCGGGCGGGTGCACCGCGTTCGACGTCGTCGAGATTCTGAGGAAGAAGCGGGAGCCCGTGGAGTCGTTCCGCATCGAGCTCGAGTCGAGCCGGGCGAAGGGCCCGCCCGCGGTCCTCGAGACCCTCCATCTCACGTATGTCCTGAAGGGCCCTACGAAAGCGGCGAACGTCGCGCGGGCGATCGAGCTCTCTCTGGAGAAATACTGCTCCGTGAACATCATGCTCAAGCTCGCGGGCGTGCGGGTCACGACGAGCTTCCGGATCGAGCCCGCATGACCTGGTATCAGGTCCGAGAGCGATATGACATCCCTTTAAGAGCCGAGCCGGGTTTCGCACCGCGCCCATGGACGGCATCCAGATCTACGAGCTCCGAAGGATGGACCTCCGCGGGGCGACGGTGATCGACGGCTTCCCGAGCGTCGGTCTCGTGTCGAGCATCGTCGCGAACTACCTCATCAACGCGCTGAACCTCGTCCAGATCGGGATCATGGACTCCGTCGCCTTCCCGACGGTCTCGCTCGTGAGGGACGGCGAGCCGATGAACCCCGTCCGCATCTACGGCGGGCCGAAGCAGGAGGGGCGGGACCAGCTCGTCGTGTTCATCTCCGAGTTCCAGCCGCCGCCGAACCTGATCAAGGCGATCGCCTCGACCGTGCTCGACTGGACGGAGGACCAGAAGTGCAACCTCCTCGTGTGCCCGGAGGGCCTCATCGTCGACACGGAGTCCGCGGTGGACCGGCAGTCGGAGGTGTACGGGATCGGGTCCACGGACCAGGCGAACGACCTCCTCCGGAAGAACTCCGTGATGCCCTTCGAGGAGGGCGTAATCACGGGCGTGGCGGGCGTCCTCCTGAACGAGGGCCGCCGGCGGGACTTCGACGTGATCACGCTCCTGAGCGAGGCCCACCCCGACTACCCCGACGCGCGCGCGGCCGCGCGGGTGATCGAGGTGATCGACAAGCTGATGCTCCACACGGAGCTCGACGCGCGCCCGCTGTACGAGGAGGCGGAGCGGATCGAGATGCAGCTCAAGTCGATCCAGCACCAGACGGACGCGGCCGCCAAGAAGCCGAGCGGCCCCGTGCGGCCGAGCATGTACGGCTAGGGAATCTCGGATCCCGGCGTCACGGTGATCCGCTGAAGCCCGCCCTCGGAGACGACGTGGAATTGGCAGTCCGTGAAGGAGCCCAGTAGCCACATCATCGTGCGCGCGTGCTCGCTGACCTCCCGAACGAAGAACTCGGAGGGGCCCGACGCCATCGCGGCGTACCCGAGGACTTGGTCGCTCGCACAGACGTCGAGGGTCGCGCGGCTCTCGATTTCTCGGAGGAGCCCGGTCGCGGCCTCCGCCCCCACCTTCTCGGCCCGCTTCCCCTTCTCCGCGAGCGACGAGGCCCCGAGGATCGTGTCCGGGGTCTCGGCCCAGAGCACCACCGCCCCGCCGGGTCCCATCGCGCGGTCCGCGCCGAGCGTCTCCGAGTGGACGCGAACGGTCATGAAGTTCGAAAGGCCCTTGAGCGCTCCGGACTTCATCCGTTCGACGACGTCCTCCGGGAGGTTCGACGCATGGGCGCGGCCGGCGATCCGCTCGATCCCCCCGCGGTCGGTGACGTGCAGGGGCTTCCACGATGCCGTCCCGACGACGCGCACGCGGACGAGGCCCCCGCCGCGCGGGTAGTATCCCCGCCTCGCGACCTCGACCTCGGCGCGGCCCCCCATCTTGCGCAGTAGTCCGAGGAACACGTGGCCGAAATAGTCCAGGGGCGGGGACCACGGGACATCCGTGCCGCCGCGGATCTCGAGCTCCGTGTCGCCAGCGCGGAACGCGGCGGGGAGACAGGCTTGGAGGACGAGGGTGACGGCCCCGGCGGTCCCGACGTCGAACGAAAACCTCCCGCTACGGAGAGGCCCGGGCTCGAACGTGAACTCCCCGGAGCCGACCTCGGCACCCTGGACGCGGGCGGCGCACAGTCCGGCCACCGCGCGGATTGCGGTCGCGTGCTGCGCCGC
>VBMI01000075.1:0-24273 GCA_005878955.1 Methanobacteriota archaeon | reverse complement strand
TCAAGCACGGCCCGCCCTCTTCTGCAGCCACCGCCGGACGACCTTCGAGACCTCGACGAACAGGAACGCGGTGAGGCCGACGGCGAACGTCTGGACCCAGTCGAGCGCGTCCAGGGCCCGCGTGTCGAACACGGGCTCGAAATACGGGAGCTGGATCACGGCGATCTGGAGGAGCCCGGAGATCGCCACCGCGACGAGGAGCTTCTTGTTCGACAGGACCCCGACCTTCCACAGCGTCTCCCGCGGGGACCGGATGCTGAAGACGAGGAACAGTTCGAAGAAGACGATCGTCGTGAACGCCACGCTCCGGGCCCGCGCGACGTCCCCGGAGTGCTCCTGGAGCTCCAGGAGGAACACGCCCAACGTTCCGACGGTCAGGATTGCGGCGATGACCACGATGAAGAACAGCACGTCCCTCGACAGGACGCTCTCCTTCGGGTCCCGCGGCGGGCGGTCCATCACGTCCTTCGGATACGGGTCGACCCCGAGGGCGAGGGCGGGGAGCCCGTCCGTCACGAGGTTGATCCACAGGAGCTGGACCGGCTCGAAGAACGGGAGGTACTCCGGTCTCGCGAGGATGATCGTCGCGAGGAACATGATCAGCACCTCCCCGGCGTTCGCGCTCAGGAGGTACGCGACGAACTTCCGGATGTTCTCGTAGATCCCCCGGCCCTCCTCGACCGCCGCGATGATCGACGCGAAGTTGTCGTCCGTGAGGACCATGTCCGAGCTCTCCTTCGCGACGTCCGTGCCCGTGATCCCCATCGCGACGCCGAGGTCCGAGCGCTTCAGGGCAGGGGCGTCGTTCACCCCGTCCCCGGTCATCGCGACGATGTGCCCCCTCGCCCGCCACGCGTCGACGATCCGCATCTTGTGCTCCGGGGAGACGCGGGCGTACACGCGCGTCCGCTCGACCTGCTCCCGCAGCTGCTCCTTCGAGAGCGCGTCGAGCTCCTCTCCCGTGAGGGCGAGGTCCCCCTTCTCGAGGATCCCCATCTCGCGGGCGATCGCCATCGCGGTGAGCTTGTGGTCCCCCGTGATCATGACGACGCGGATCCCCGCGCTCTTCGCCCGGCGGATCGCGTCGATCGCGTCCCGCCGCGGGGCGTCCATCATCCCCGCGAGGCCGAGGAACACGAGTCCGGACTCGAGGACCTCCTCCTGGACGGGCGCGTCCGGCGGGAGCTCCCGGTACGCCAGGGCGAGGACTCGGAGGGCCCGCGTGGCCATCTCCTGGTTCCGGAATCCGATCTGCTTGCGGGTGTACTCGTCCAGGCCCCTCACGTCGCCGCCAACGAGGACGCGGTCGCAGCCCGCGAGCACCCGCTCCGGGGCGCCCTTCACGTAGACGATTCGTTGAGGAGCGCCGCGCGGCGCGTGCACCGTCGACATCTTCTTCCGCTCGGACGAGAACGCGATCTCTGCGACGCGCGGGGCCTCGGCCTCCAGGCGTTCCTTCGCGAGGCCCGCCCGCATCCCCGCCACGATCAGGGCGATTTCCGTGGCGTCCCCGTCGACCGCGTAGCCGGAGTCCTTCCGGTGCACGCTCGCGTCGTTGCAGAGCATCCCGCACGTCAGCGCCCTCTCGAGGTCCGGGTGGTCGGCCAGTGAGACCGGGCTCCCGCCGATGCGGACCTCGCCCCTCGGGTCGAAGCCCTCCCCGTCGACCTCGAACTCCCGCCCGCCCGCGTACATCCCGCGCACGTTCATCTCCCCCTTCGTGAGGGTGCCCGTCTTGTCCGAGCAGATGACGGTGGCCGCCCCCAGGGCCTCGACGGCGGACAGCTTCCGGACGAGGGCGTTCCGGCGGACCATCCGCTGGACCCCGAGGGCGAGGCTGATCGTGACGACCGCGGGCAGCCCCTCCGGGATCGCGGCGACCGCGAGGCTCACGGCGGTGAGGAACAGCTCCTCGACCTTGCCCGGGTCCTCGAGATACCCGATCCCGAAGACGGCCGCGCTGATCACGAGGATCATGAGCCCGAGCTGCCGGCCCAGGCGGTCCAGCTGCCTCTGGAGGGGGGTCTCCGTCTTCTCCTCCTGCTGGACCATCCCCGCGATCTTCCCGAGCTCCGTCGCCATCGCGGTCGCGACGACGACCCCCCGGCCCCGGCCCGCGTCCACGAGCGTGCCCATGTACGTCATGTTCCGGCGGTCCGCGAGGAACGCGTTCGCGGGGAGCGGGGCCACGCGCTTCGTGACCGCCGCGGACTCCCCGGTCAGCGCCGCCTCGTTGACCCGCAGGCTGGCGGCATCGATGAGCCGGACGTCCGCCGGGACCTTGTCGCCGGCGGCGAGGGCGACGACGTCCCCGGGCACGAGGTCCCGCGCGGGGATCGCGGCGGGCTCCCCGCCGCGGATCACGTGGGCCCGGGGGGCGGCGAGGCTCCGGAGGGCCTCCAGGGACTTCTCCGCGCGGTACTCCTGGACGTACCCGAAGAGCGCGTTGAGGACGACGATGATCGCGATCAGGATCGCGTCGTAGAGCTCCCCGGAATCCCCCCGGATGAACCCGAGCGCCCCGGAGATCGCGGCCGCGACGATGAGGATGAGCACGAGCGCGTCCGCGAACTGGCCCAGGAAAATCCGGAGGCGGGAGACCCCCGCGAGCCGGACGAGCTCGTTCGGGCCCGACGCCGCGAGCCGGCGCGCCGCCTCGTCGGGGCTCAGGCCCTGCGGGCCGCTCCCGAGCCGCTCGAGGGCGGCCTCGGGGGTCAGGGCATGCCAGTCGTCCGGCACGGCGGCGGCACCTAACCCCCCACGCTATAAAACGGCTCGGTGGGAACGCCGGCCCCTCCGGGTCGCGCGGCCCACGGAACGTTTGTCAAGGCGGAGCGCCGCGGCGCGACGGCAACTATTTGTACGGTCGCGGAGGATTCGACGCACCGGGATGGGAGAAGCCGTAGGTTTCCCAATCGCGTCAGCGCGGGCGCTGGCCGCCGGAGGTCCGTGACATGGCGGAGACGACCGCCCTGATGTTCGAGGTCGGCGTGATCATGCTGATCGCCTTCATGGGCGCGGCGATCGCCTCGCGCTTCCGGCTCAGCGTGATCATCGGGTACATCGTCGCGGGGATCCTCATCGGCCCGCACGTCCGCCTCGCGCTCGGCGGCGTCAGCTACCAGGGGCTCATCACCGACGACGCGTTCGTCCAGGACATCAGCCGGGTCGGGCTGATCCTGCTCCTGTTCTTCGTGGGCCTGGAGTTCAGCATCGAGAAGCTGAAGCGGACGAAGCGGGCCGCGATGGTCCTCGCCCTCGTGAACCTCGGCGTGAACATGTTCGCCGGGTTCGTCCTCGGGACGTACCTCGGGTGGCCGCTGATCGACACGATCTTCCTCGCGGGCGTCGTCTCGATGTCGAGCTCCGCGATCACGGCGAAGTCCCTCATCGAGCTCCGGCGCCTGAACAACAACGAGACGGAGTTCCTCCTCGGGATGGTGATCCTCGAGTCGTTCATGGCGATGTTCCTGCTCACCCTCGTGAACGGCCTCGTGATCAGCGCGGACGCCACCCCGGTGAGCCCCGTCTCGCTGTTCCTCGGGGTCGCCATCTTCATCGGGTTCTTCGCGTTCCTCGCCCTCCTCGTGATCCCGCGGGCGGCCTTCCTGTTCGAGCGGATCAAGAGCGAGGAGCTCTTCGTCCTGTTCGCCCTGGGGATCGTCTTCCTCGCCGCCGCCCTCGCGGAGGCGTTCCGGATCCCCGCGATCATCGGCGCGTTCTTCATCGGGATGGTGTTCGCGGACACGAAGCTCGTCGCGCGGTTCGAGACGAAGCTCGAGCCCCTCCGGGACGCGTTCGTGGCGGTGTTCTTCCTCTCCTTCGGGATGATGATCGACCCCGCGATGTTCCCGGTCGTCCTGCCGATCATCCTCATCGCGATCCCGCTGATCTTCCTGAACGACCTGTTCCTCACCTCCACGCTAGCGTTCTTCATCGGGTTCAGCGGGCGCTCCTCCACGGCGATCGGCACGAGCCTCCTCGGGCGGAACGAGGAGGCGATCCTGTACGCGAGCGTCGGGACGCGCGCGATCCGGTCGAACCCGAACCTCTCGAACGCGTACGCGGGCGCGCTCCTGACGCCGTTCGCGGGGATCCTGTGCATCGTCATGTCCGCCCTGACGCCGACCCTGATGAAGCGCTCCGACGCGTTCGCGGGCTGGTTCTCCCGCCACCTCCCCAAGTACGTGACGTTCGGCGGGGACCTCGTGAAGCGGACCCTGAGGACGTTCGTCCTCCCCGCCTCGCTCCCGCTGTTCAAGCACGGCCGCGCCTTCGTCGCCTCCCTGTGCACGTACGTCGTCCTGCTGATCGCCCTCGCGGTCACGACGGGCGCCTGGCATCTCCTCCTCGTGCTCGGACTGCCCGCCGCGGTGTACGGGATGTGGCGGATCGCCCTCCGGACCCTCGAGCCCTCCGTCCGGCACACGAACTACGGGGTCGAGTCGAACCCCGGCTCCCAGGGCGTCATCCACACCCTCGTCTCCCGGATCGTCGTCGGGGCCCTCGCGAGCGCGGGCATCGTCGCGGCGATCTGGCAGCTCTGGTGGCCCGCGACCCTCGTCGTGCTGTACGCGTACTTCCTGTTCGTCGTGTTCACGATGAAGGCGGCGTACCGGAGCATCGTCCTCGGCGCGGGCCGGCGGGTGGAGCCGTCCCTCGTAGGGCGGAAGCTCCGGCCCCTCCGGAGCGCGTGGGGGCCGCGGGCCGCGAACGGGCGGAAGTGAGCGGGCCTACCGGATCAGCGGGTACTGCAGGTCCGCGATCCACGACTCCCGCCGGAGGGTCGTCTCCGGGCCGTGGCCGGGCAGCACGCGGGTGTCCGCGGGCAGGTCGCGGTACAGCCGCCGGAGGCTGAACCCCATCTTCGCGGGGCTCGCCCCCTGGATGTCCGTCACCCCGGACGTCCCGGACAGGAGCGTGTCCCCGGAGAACAGCACGCCCGGGTTCGCGACGTAGAACACGGCGGAGCCCTGGGAGTGGCCGGGGGTGTGCATCGTGACCAGGACCGTGGACCCGAGCCGGACCTCCGTCCCCTCCTTGAGGAGCTGGTCCGCCTTCGCGGGGGGCGTCGGTTTGTCGAGGAACGGGAACGGGTTCTTCGTGTTCCTCTCCAGGTAGGGCGCGTCGACCTCGTGGATCGCGAGCTTCGCCCCCGTCGCCTCCTTCATCCTCGCGTCGTCCGCGGTGTGGTCCGCGTGGCCGTGCGTGTTCAGGACGTACTTCACGGTCGCTCCGGAGAGCTTGAGGGCCTTGAGGACCTTGTCCGCGACGAGGGCGGGGTCGATCACCGCCGCCTCGAGGCTCGACTCGTCGACGACGAGATACGTGCGGTTGTCCCGCGGCGGCCCGGTGAACGCGGTCACCCGCATCGGGCGCGAGGAATCGAGGGGGTGGCATAAACCTGCCGCAGCGACGAGGAGCGTCGACGTGCGCGAACGTTTTTCTCCGGGGACGGCATCCACCGGCGGGGGAGAGGACGACGGCCCGCGGGTCCACGGCCCTTGCCAAGATCGCGAAGGAGGTCCTCCGCTCGCGATGGGACTTCCACCCGACGGTCGCGGCCGGGTCGGGCCTCCACCGCTACGACGGCCGGCTCCCGCACTACGGCCCCGCGGCGCTGAGGCGTCGCGTCGCCCAGATCGACCGCCAGCTCAAAGCGCTGGACGCGGTCGGGCGGCGGGGCGACCTCCCGGCCGCGGCGGCCCTCGAACTCGGCGTGCTCCGGGGGATGCTGCTGTCCGAGCGGTTCGACCTCGCGGACCTGCGGGAGCCGAACACGCTGCCTTCGTACTTCCTCTATCGTCTTAGCATCGTCGGATACGTGATGCGGAACTACGCGCCCCTCGACCGGAGATTGCGGGCCGTGGCACGGATGCAGGGCCAGGTCCCCCGGTTCCTGCGGGAGCTCAGGGCCGCGACGCAGCCGAGGCTCTCGGAGACGTACTACGAGATGGGCGAGATGGCGGCCCGCGGCATGATCGACGCGTACGAGCGGGAGCTGCCGGAGCACCTCGCGAAGGCGTCCCCCGCCGTCCGGCGGCTCGTGGAGCGGACGAACGCCGCGGCGGTGAACGACCTGAAGATCCTCGAGCACGAGTTCGAGACGCGGTACAAGCCGCGCGCGAGGAAGACGTTCGCCATCGGGCGGCGGAAGTACGAGCGGATGATCCGCTCCGAGCACCTCGCGCCGATCCCCATCGAGCGGCTCCTGGAAGCGGGGGAGCGGGACCTCGCCGCGAACCGGGCCCAGTTCCTGGAGGCGGCCCGGAAGATCGACCCGGCGAAGGCACCCCAGCAGGTCGTCGAGGACATCTCGAGGGACCACCCCGCCGCGGACTCCCTCATCGAGGACACCCGCCGGATGCTCGAGGAGATCCGGCAGTACGTGATCGACCGCGACATCGTGTCCGTGCCCTCCGAGGAGCGGGCCCAGGCGATCGAGACCCCGCGGTTCTACCGGTTCGCGACGGCCGCGATGAACTCCCCGGGCGCCTTCGAGAACGTTGCGAAGGAGGCGTACTACTACGTGACGCCCGTCGAGGAGTCGTGGTCCGCCGAGAAGCGGGAGGAGTGGCTCCGACACCTGAATTACACGAGCCTCCGGAACATCAGCGTGCACGAGTGCTACCCTGGGCACTACGTTCACATGCTCCACCGGAAGCGGGTGACCTCCACGGTCCTGCGGGCGTACTTCTCCTACGCATTCACGGAGGGCTGGGCCCACTACTGCGAGGAGATGATGGTCGAACAGGGATTCGGCGACGGGAGGCTTCGCCTCGCGCAGCTCCAGGACGCGCTGCTGCGGAACTGCCGGTACATCTCGTCGATCAAGATGCACACGGCGGGCTGGTCGTGGGGGGACGCGACGCGGTTCTTCATGGAGAACGCGTTCCTCGACCAGCTGCCCGCGGAGCGGGAGGCGAAGCGGGGCACGTGGGACCCCGGGTACCTGAACTACACCCTCGGGAAGCTGATGATCAAGAAGCTCCGGGCGGACTGGCTCGACCGCCACTCGGGGGCGAGCCTGCGGGAGTTCCACGATACGCTGCTCGGGCTCGGGGCGCCGCCGCTTGGGGTCGCTCGCGAGCACCTCCTGGGCCCGGGGGCGGGCCCCGCCCTGTGAGTCTCCAACGAAATACATTATAGCCTCCCGCCATCCCCGCCCGATGACGACGGGGGCCGTCCAGTACTCCTGCCCGAAGTGCGGGAACCCCCTGTTCTTCACGTTCAAGGTCGAGGACGCGCGGGAGAAGCTCACCCGCAAGGTGCACTGCCCGGGATGCAACACGCTCTACGTCGCGGACCTCACGATCTCGGAGGGCGCGAAGTAGCGTGAAGCACCGACAACCTTCATGACCCAACGTTGATTCCCGCACATTGCGCGCCGGTAGTCTAGTGGAAGGACAGGAGCTTCCCAAGCTCCTAATGCGGGTCCGATTCCCGCCCGGCGCACTCACATCGAGCAGGACACTTTCGCACACCCCCCTTTGGCAGCTTCAAGCCACGGCCGCCGATGCAAGAGCATGCAGGTGAACCGTTCACTGCAGTTCCCGCTCATGACGGATAACCCACGACTCGGATGGTTGCTCAAAGAGTTCCGGCTCATTGTCAACAAGTCCATCCGAATCGCGAATGCCGGTGACATCAGGTCCCTCGGTCGACTTTGTCGAGTCGCATACGCGGACTTCAGTCAAGACCATGAGGTCCTGAAACAATACATCAGCTCCGCGTTCCAGGTGGCTTTGAGCTTGCTGAAGGCTCATCGAAGACGCCTGAAGAAGGGAAGATCGTCTTCCCTTCCCTATGTTCGCCGGCCAATTCTTAAGGCGGGAAATCAGTCCTTTCTGCTAGACCGAGTCACGGGTCGCCTTCGCGTCCCAATTCGAGCACGTGAATATTTCGAGTGCACCTTGCCTTTGGGCGACTGGCATCGCACGTTCTTGAACGATTCCGAGTGGAGGATCGGGTCGCTAACGATTGTACCGGACAAGGTTATCGTTGCAATGACGAGACTAGCCGCGCGACCTTATGCACCACGAGCGGCAATCGCGTTGGACACGAATGAGGATTCCCTCGATGGCGTCTTTGTCATGGGGAATCATTCGAAGCTCATCACAGTGCCTTTTCAAGGGGTCCGAAGAATCCAGGCTGTCCATTTCCGACGAAGGCGCTCCCTGGCAAGAAAAAAGCGTTACGATCAACGCTTGGCGCGACAGCTATTGAGGCAGGAGGGACTTAGGGAGCGGAACCGGGTCGGTCAACGTTTCCACCGTGTGTCAAAGATGCTCGTGCGAGTGGCGAGGCAGTGCCAGGCGGCGATCATCGTGGAGTCTCTCACATTGGTTGGTGCCGGCGGCCGATCTCGCGCTCTAAACCGGCGCCTGTCTTCCTGGCCACGCGGAGAAATCCATCGCCAGATTGAGTACAAGGCCGCCCTCGAGGGTGTGCCCATCATCAGGGTGAACCCTCGCAATACGAGCAAGACCTGCCCAGCGTGTGGCGCAGTGCGCCGAGGGAGGGCAGGGAAGGTGTTCATGTGCGCGTGCGGTTGGCGGATGGATCGACAATTGAACGCGGGGCTGAACATCTTACGAACCGCCGTGGCCTCGAACGAGGCCTTGGCAAGGGCTGTACGGTTCCAGCCCGGTGCCCTCCGCGAAGTTGTCTGAGAGGATTGCCCCTTCGCCAACAAACCCGACGGAACCTGTCCTACCCTTAGACCGCCAAGTAACTACGCCCGAGGAAGCTGTGTGAGTGCGATAGCGAGGCAGACCACCGCAGGAACGCTACCCACGACGGCCCGTAGGATGATTCTGCGGAAGGTCTCGGTGTTCAACACGGGCGCTCGGCTGGCGAGGAATGCAACCAGCGGTGCCGCGAAAGCTCCGAGCATCATGATCTCCAGGGAGCGAGAGATCGCACCCGCCGAGGCTTGACTAAGCGGCGGCCCCGTCGAATCACGCGTGATGACCGCCACCCCAAGTGTCGCGACATTCAGAAACCAGACGACGACTATCTCAGGTACTACCGCCAGGATGAGGACCCTGCTGAACATCTCTCGAAAGGAAGCTGCCTTCCATCGGACGATGATCCACGCCTCACTGAGGATTGTCAGGGCTGCCGCGATGGCGTATGTCCATCCCAGGGTACGAAGAACCTGGTCGCTCACCGGCGTTTCAAGGAAAGGCTGAGACGCCTGGACGAACACGACAAGCCCGAAGACGATCGGGGTCGCGAACAACGCGAGGAAGACGAAGAATCGGGAACTCGTCCCGGGGTCACGGAGGAAGCCAAGTTGATGTTCAGCGATCTTCCGCATTGTGCGGCGGACCCACAGAGCTCCCGCCGCGTAACCGATGGCGGGAATGCCAACAAGGTAGAGAAGCAGCTCCTCAACGGCCACGGCGGGCGCATTGGACGCAGGTCTTAAGGCTTCACCATCTTCACGGTCTCAAGGGCGGAGATGATGTTCCAGATCTGCGTCCTCCCGTGAAGCGGTAGGTTCGGGTCGTTCGCGAGGTCGTCCATGATCATGATCGCAGACTGGATCCGCAGATCCAAGGCGTCGTCTTTCTTGGTCAGTCGGTTCTTCGCCTCCGTCGCGCCGCGGCGGATGTTCCTAGGGACGGACGTGTCCTCCGCGAGCTGGTCGAGGACCTCCATGATCGATTTGAGCCGCGCTTCCGTGTCCATCGACCCGCCTCCCGACGACCACGACGAGTGCCTCAGCTGGTGGGCTTCTTGACGCCGCTCTCCTTGTACGTCGTCACCACCATAAGTGTTTTGGTGTCCTTCACACCCGTGATCGGGGCCAGGCTGTTCAGGACGAAGTCCTTCAGCCCCTTGTAGTTCGGGAACCTCGCCTTCGCGATGATGTCCGTGTCCCCCGTGACGAGGAAGACGTCCTGGATCGTGTCGAACCTCGCGATCTCCGTCGCGATGCGGTCCGCCTCCTTCGTGTCCACCTTCAGGGTGATGATCGCCGCGACCTGGTCCTCCCCGTAGAGGGCGGTCAGGGCCTGCTCCATGTCCCCGGACGTGGCCATCGGGCCGCGGGATTCTCCGCGCCCCTGATAAAGCTTCTAGGGTACGCTCAGGAGATCGCGGTCCCGCAGGTCCGGCAGAACGCGTCGTCCTCCTTGAGGGCGGTGCCGCACTTCGGGCACGCGGTCGGCCGCTCCACCTTCACGCCGCACTTCCGGCAGAACGTGTCCCCGGTGAGGAGCTCGGAGCCGCAGCTCGCGCACGCCCGGTTCGCGGGGCGGGGGATCTCGACCTCGGCGCGGACGGGCGGAGTGCCGCCCGCGGCGGGAGGGGGCGCCTCCGCGATCGCCTCGCCGTCCGCCAAGCGCCGGGACTTCACCGCGAGCCTCAGCGCGCCGTCGTAGTCCTTTGAATCGAAGCTCGACCGCGCGGTCGCCAGGAACCCTTCCGCGGGCCCGGTCGCACGACCCGCCTCCCTCGCCGCGACGATCCGCTCCTCCGCCAGGGAGATCGTGAACTTCGCCTGGACGTAGTTCGGCGGGAGCTCCTTCTGGAGGACCTCCTTCGTCGTCGGCTCGTCGGAGCCGCCGGACCCCGTCCGTCCGAGCCGGGACAGGTCCCCCATCTTGTCGTGCCGCGCCTTCTCCGACTTCAGGATGTCCTTCGCCCGGTCCGCGAGCTCGATCGTGACCCGGTAGTCCCGCCTCCGATACGCCCCGTCCGCCTCGCGGATCACGTCGTCCGCGGCCGCGGTCACGACGCCCGAGGTGCGGAGGCTCTCCGCGATCGCCTTGCTCGTGAGGAGCGCGTTGTGGGCCCGGTCCGGGAGGTCCTCGCGCGTCTGCCGTTTCTTCACGAAGCTCCGGAAGAACCGGAGCTCGAGGAACGTGATGATCGTGAGGACGATCACCACGACGAGCACGATGAGGAGGAGGTCCGTGTCGGCCATCGGGCGGGTTTCCCACGGCGGCCCTCGGCCTTAATGATTTGCCCCCGTTTTTCACGAAAGCGATTCACGGACGCGGCGGCCGGAAACCTCGATATCGCGCGCCGCCTTCTCCGCCGCATGGGAGTGCCTCCGGTTCCCCGCCGCGCGGACGTCGTGGTCATCGGCGGCGGGTGCATGGGGACGAGCGTCGCGTTCCACCTCGCCCGCCGTGGTCACGACGTCGTCCTCCTCGAGAAGGGCCACATCGCCTCGGGTGCGACCGGCCACAGCGGGGCGATCGTGCGGCGGCACTACGAGTCCCGGGTCGGTGTGCGTCTCGCGCGGGACAGCCTGTCGTTCTTCACCCGTTTCCAGGAGGAGACCGGGTTTCCGTGCGACTTCCGGCGGACCGGTTTCCTTTCCGGCGCGCGAGAACGGGACCTGCCGGCGTTCGAGGCCCTCGTCGCCCTCCTCCGGTCCGAGGGGGTGCCGGCGGAGCGCCTCGGTCCCGAGGAGGCCGTGGAGATCGAACCTCGCCTCGATGTGCGCGACTATGCCGCGGTGCTCCACGATCCGGACGCGGGCTACGCCGACCCAATCGCGACCGCCGTCGGCTTCGCGGAGGGGGCCCGCCGCCATCGCGCGGTGGTCGTCGAAGGACGGGGTGTCCAGGGAATCGAGGCCGTGCGGCGACGCGTCCGTGGCGTCCGCCTCCGGGGCGGAGGGCGCATCGCCTCCGATCGCGTCGTCCTCTCCGCGGGGACGTGGACGCCGAGGATTGCACGGTCCGCGGGTGTCCGCCTGCCCATCCGGTTCGTGCGGGGGGAGGTCGCGATCCTCCGGAGGCCGCCGGGGTTCGGCGCCCCTCCCAAGATCCACTTCGATGTCTACGGCAACACGTACTCCCGCCCCGAGGGAGAGAAGGACCTCCTCGTGGGGTTCATGAACTCGGACCCGCGGAGGACGGTGTCGGGCCCCGAGCTGCGGGAGAATTCCATCCCGACCGCAACGGCGCGGGACCTCCAAGAGAGGATCGCACGGCGGTTCCCGATCCTCGCCCGTGCGCAGCCTCGCGGCGGGTGGGCGGGGCTCTACGACGTGACCCCGGACGCGTACCCGATCATCGACGCGGCGGGGCCCGAAGGCCTCTACGTCGCGGTGGGATTCAGCGGCCACGGGTTCAAGCTCTCGCCGGAAATCGGCCGGCTCCTCGGCGAGTTCGTCGCGTCCGGGAAGCGACCCGAGGCGCTGTCGCCGCTGCGGGCCTCCCGATATCGGGAGGGCGAGCCCGTCGTCCCCGACGCGCCCTTCCCGAAGGGGCGCGGGCGGAGGCTCCCGTGATCACGCGCTCCCAGCGAGCGGGTGGGCCCACCGGTAGGCGATGAGGACCTCCGCCGCGGTCGTCCACGCCTTCAGGGGCGCCGCGTGGATCGACACGACCCGCTTGCAGATCCGGGCGACCGGGCTGCGGAACTCCCCGTGCGGGAATCCCCCGATGACCGCCACGAGGTCCTCGCCGTGGCGCGGGAACTCTGCCCTCAGGTCGATCGGGACGGCCCCGTCGGCGAACGCCCACGCCTCGCCGCCGAGCTTCGCGAGGAGCTGCTCGAGGGTCACCCCGCGGTCCATGTGAAGGAGCGGTTTCTCCTCGGGCACCTCGCCCCGAGCGAAGAGGTCCTCCATGAGACCGGTGAAGCGGGTGTAGTTCTTCGGGATCCGGGTCTCGGGCGCGAACTGGATCGCCTCGTCGTTGCGGGTGTGGATGAAGATCCGGAGCTTGCCCTCCAGGTTCAGGATGGAGTCCAGGGCCACGACCATGACGATGTGGGCGATGTCCGGCCTCCCGCGCCGCTCTCCCTCCGGCGCCTTCTGCAGCGCGGGGTGGTGGAAGCTCGAATCCAGGAGGATCGCGGTTGGAGAGAGGCCGCGCTTTCGGGCGCTCGCCCGCACCGACGGATGCCTCTGGAGTTCGCGGGGCACGAGCTCCAGCTCCGTGTCCGCGAGGACGAGGGTGAGCATGGTTTCTGGCGGGAAATGGTCCCCCTATTGATAGAGGGTGTCCCCCGGCCAGCGCCCACGGCGGCCGCTCGTCTCAGGCTAGCTCACGACATCCATCAGGCGGCCCGCCTTCCGCGCGAGCTTGAGCTCCCGCGCGATCCGGCGGCCCGTGGACATCCCCGGCTCCGCCAGCTCCGAGTACGGGCTCCCGCCCACGAACAGGTTCGTCCCCGCGACGATGCGGGTGCTGATCTCGAAGACCTTGAACTTCAGGTTGTCCTGGACGATCGTCTCGAGGCAGAACGGGCCGATCATCCCGCCGAACAGGTCGAGGGAGCGCTCGACGACCCGCTCCGCCATCTCGAGGGCGGGCGGGAGGAGGGATTCCCGCAGGACGACGGGCATGTTCCCCGTGACCACGAACGTCGGGTAGATGTCCAGCTCCCGCAGCCGCTCCTGGGCCCCGAGCTTGTACATCTCGTCGATGTTCGCCTCGTCCCGCCGGTCGATCCCGAGCATCTCGAGGGAGCCCTTGGACAACCGGTATCCCCGCTCCACGATCGGGCTGTAGAAGTAGTGCATGTAGTACCGCGTCCCGATGATGTACTCCTGGATCGCGTACTTCATCCCGGGCTTGACGGAGGCCTTGAACTCCTCCTCGTTCTTCGCGATGAACGCGCCGCGGCCGCCCTTCGCGCCGTAGTACTTCACGAACACCGGACGGTCGATGTCCTGCGGCCGCTCGACCTTCCGGGGCATGTCCACGCCCGCGGACGTGAGCCACTCCCGCTGCTTCTCTCGGTCCGTCTCCCACTTCAGGACCTCGCGGTTCCCGAAGGTCGGGACCTCCATCCTCGCGAACCGGTCCGCGCCGAGGTACTCGACGAACGACCCGTGGGGGACGGTGATCACATTCTTGCCGACGAGCTCGGCGGCCCGCTCCGGGATGTCCTTGTACGCATCGACGACGAGGAACTCGTCCGGCCTCGCGAGGGGGAACGCGTCGTAGAACTTGGGCTGCTTCCCGACGGCGATGCCGAGGGTCCGGAAGCCTTCCTCGCGGGCGCCGTGGAAGATCTGGAGCGAGGAGTGGGAGCACACGGTCGCGATCGTGATGTCCTCGTAGTCGTCGAGGATCGACGCGATCCGGGACCGCGAAACCATTAGCGAACCAATATCTCCGCGACTTTAAAGGTTTTGACGGCGAGCCGCGCCCGAGGTCCACGGGGGCCGGTCCCATGGGGCGCGGCTTGATTAGACGCATTCTACTTGGACGCTCGGCCGAGGGCGGCCGCGGGAGTTCGCATGCGGGCCGAGTGGATCGTGCGGCGTCGGATCCGGGCGGGGGACGTGGGCGCGGTCACGAGGCTCCACGGAATCCTGTACGCAGCGGAGTACGGGTACGATGCGACGTTCGAGGCGTACGTCGCGGGCGGGCTCGCGGACTTCGTGGAGTCGTTCCGGCCGAAGCGGGAGCGGATCTGGCTGGTGGAGGCGGCGGATCGGCTCATCGGTTCCGTCGCGATTGTCGGCCGCTCGGCGACGGTCGCCCAGCTTCGGTGGTTCCTCGTCGACCCCGGGTTCCGCGGGCGGGGGATCGGCGGGCGACTCCTGACGTCGGCACTGCGCTTCTGCCGGAGCCGTCGCTACCGGCGCGTGTTCCTGTGGACGACGGACGAGCTGAAGGAGGCGGGCCGGCTCTACGCGCGGTTCGGGTTCCGGAAAACGGAGGAGAAGACGCACACGATTTGGGGCAAGCGGGTCACGGAGCAGAGGTACGACCTTCGCCTCTAGGCTCTCGCAGATTCTCGGGCGGTACGCATGGGGTCATTCGCCCTACGCAGAAGTCGCACGGTCCCCGCCACATCGTGCATGCGGACGATGTCCGCCCCCCGTTGAATTGCGGCAACCGCCGTTGCGGACCCACCCTTCGAGACATCCCGGCCGTCTGCCGCCGGGGCGGTCCCCAGGAACAACTTGCCCGACACGCCGGCAAGGACGGGCCGACCGAGGGACCTGACCTCTGCGAGTCGTCGGAGGAGCTCGGTGTTGTGGGCGGGCGTCTTCCCGAACCCGAAGCCGGGGTCGAGGACGAGTGCCTCGGGCGACACGCCTCTTTCCCCGGCGCTCTCGATCTGGCGGTCGAGGAACGCAATTACCTCGGCGACGAGGTCGATGTACGTGGGCTCCCGCTGCATCGTGGGGGGTTCCCCCTGCATGTGCATGACCACCGCCCCCGCCGCGGAGTTCCCCACGATGCGCGCCATCTCGGGATCCCGGAGGCCGTGGACGTCGTTCACGATCACGGCACCGGCTCGGATTGCCTTCCGCGCGACCTCCGGCTTGTACGTGTCGACCGAGATCGGGATGTCATCCTTGCGCGCGATCTTCGAGACCACGGTCCCGATCCGCCTCCACTCCTCCTCCGCTTCCACGGGCCGCGCCCCGGGGCGGGTGGACTCCCCGCCGATGTCGAGGAGGTCCGCGCCCTCCTCCGCCAGGCGCAGTCCATGGGCGACGGCCGACTCTTCGCCGAAATGCGCCCCACCGTCCGAGAACGAGTCCGGAGTGACGTTCAGGATCCCCATGACGAGGGGGCGCCGGATCTCCCACGCGACGTGGCGCGCCCGCCAGACGAGAGCCTCCCCGCCCATCGGTCGCTCCATCCGGGCGTCGCTATTTCAAGGATGGCCTTTTATGGGGAGGGTCCGTTCCGAGGCCCGCGATGCGGGTGCTGTTCCTCCATTGCGATTTCCTCGAATACGAGGTGCGGGAGAAGGCCCTCCCCTCCGCGGAGGACCTCCCTCCCGAGAAGCGAAAGGGCCGGATCGAGGACGCCCTCGTCTGCTTCATCAGCGCGGAGAAGGAGGACGAGGCGGATCTCGAGGGCGTCGCGAAGGAGGCCGTCCGGAACATCGAGGAGGTCGCGGCCCAGGTGAAGGCGACGCGGATCGCGGTCTACCCGTACGCCCACCTGAGCTCGTCCCTCGCGGCGTCGGCCCCCGCGAAACAGATCTTCGCGCTCCTCGACCAGCGCCTGGCGAAGAGCGGGTTCCAGGTCCTCTCGTCCCCGTTCGGGTACTACAAGTCGTTCCGCGTGAGCGTGAAGGGCCACCCGCTCTCCGAGCTCTCGCGGGAGATCCGCGCGACCGTCGCGGCGCGGGAGGACGTCTCGGAGGCGGTGAAGGCGGAGGCGAAGCTCGTCTCGAGCTGGTTCGTCCTCGAACCGAATGGCGGGATCCACGCGCTCTCGCTGGACGGCGGGAAGGTCGTCGGCTTCGACTTCGCGGGGCACGAGAACCTCCGGAAGTTCGCGCAGTACGAGATGGCCAAGTCGCGGGAGGCGAAGGAGGAACCGCCGCACGCCCGCCTCATGCGGGAGCTCGAGCTCGTGGACTACGAGCCCGGGAGCGACCCCGGGAACCTGAGGTTCTACGCGAAGGGCCGGCTGATCAAGGGACTCCTCGAGGAGTTCGTCACCCGACGCGTCGTGGAGTACGGCGCGATGGAGGTCGAGAGCCCGGTCATGTACGACTTCGAGCACCCCGCCCTCAAGTCGTACCTGGACCGCTTCCCCGCCCGCCAGTACGTCGTCCAGACCCCGAACAAGAAGGCGTTCCTCCGCTTCAGCGCCTGCTTCGGCCAGTTCCTGATCGCGCACGACATGGTGATCTCGTACAAGCAGCTCCCGCTCCCGTTGTACGAGCTCACGAGGTACTCGTTCCGCGCCGAGCAGCGGGGGGAGCTGTCCGCCCTGCGGAGGCTCCGGGCGTTCACGATGCCGGACTGCCACGCCCTGTGCGCGGACCTGGCGCAGGCCACGGAACATCTGATGGTGCGGTTCGAGGTCGCGTGGAAGCTCCTCGCGGACATCGGCTTCCGCATGCCGGAGGACTTCGAGGTCGGGCTGCGGGTGACGGACGAGTTCTACGAGAAGAACAAGGAATTCTGCGGGGCCTACGCGAGGCGGTGGGGCAAGCCGGTCCTGATGGAACGGTGGTCCCACCAGTTCTTCTACTACGCGTTCAAGTACGAGTGGAACTTCGTCGACGCGAACCTCAAGGCCGCCGCGCTGACGACGGACCAGATCGACACGGAGAACGCGACGCGGTTCAGGATCACGTACACGGACGCGGCGGGGAAAGAGCAACACCCGCTCATCCTCCATCTGTCCCCGAGCGGTGCGATCGAGCGCGTGATGTACGCGCTGCTGGAGAAGGCCGCGTTCGACCGGGAGGCGGGCAAGCCGCCGATGCTCCCGCTCTGGCTCGCGCCCGTCCAGGTCCGACTGATCCCGGTGTCGAGGGACCAGCTCCCCGTCTGCGAGAAGTTCCTGGCGGAGTTCGCGGGCGTCCGCGCGGACCTGGACGACATGGGGGACACCCTCAACAAGGCGATCCGGCGGGCGGAGAAGGAGTGGGTCCCGTTCATCGCGGTCGTCGGCAAGAGGGAGGCGGAGTCCGGCGCGCCGAGCGTCCGGGTGCGGGCGACGAAAGAGCAGAAGGAGATGTCCCCCGCCGCGTTGCGGGACGCGATCCTGCGGGAGACCGCCGGTCGGCCCTCCCGCCCCCTGCCCCTGCCCGCCCACCTGAGCAAGCGGCCGACCTTCCGCGGATGAGGGTCCGGGACCGCAATCGCTATATGGCGCGGGCGATTCGGCGCGAAGGCCATGGCGACGAAGGAGCGGACCGGGATCATCAAGTCCTTCCGCCGCGGCCAGCACGTCGTGCACGACTACGTGACGATCGTGGAGGTCGAGGGCGACGTCGACCGGGCCGCCCTCGTCGGCGCCCGCGTCGACTGGAAGCGGGAGGACGGGTTCCAGATCCGGGGCCGGGTGCAATCCCCGCACGGGAACGGGCGGGCCGTCCTCGTCCGGTGGCGGAAGGGGTTTCCGCCGCAGGGGATCGGCGGCCGCGTCACGATCCGCGCGGAGTAGCCGTCCACTCCCGGGTCGAGCGCATCCGCTCGCCGACGGGAAAGAAAAAGGGGGAGGAGGTTACTGTGTTCTCCCTCCGACAAAAAAAGGAGGAGGGGTCATCGGGACCTCGGGAAGGGAGCGAACGGGTTCGCAATCTCCAGTGGGGGGTCCGCCTCGACCGGGACGTCGAGGGCGGGCGTCTTGAGCCCCGTGAGGATCGCGATCACGCGGATGACGTCCTGATGGCGGGGGTCCACCCGCACGCCGAAGATTACGTTCGCGTCCCCGCGCATGTTCGCGGTGATTCCGTCCACGACGCGGAACGCGGTCCGGAGGGAGAGGGACGGGCCGGAGGAGATGTGGATGAGGGCCGCGCGGGCCCCACGGGTGTCCACGTCGAGGAGCGGGTTGGAAAGCGTGTCGCTCACGACCCCGTCGGGATCGTCGATCGAGTTCTCCCCGTACAGGATCGTGGAGGTCCCGCCCTCGGAGAGCACGGTGCGGACATCGTTAAAGTCCAGGTTGATCAGGGAGGGGAGGTTGATCGCCTCCGTGACGCCCTTGATCACCTCCGCGACGAGCACGTCCATCACGCTGAACGCCCGCTCCACCGGGAGGTTCGGCACGAGGTCGAGGAGCCGGTTGTTGTCGAGGATGATGAGGGAGTCGCAGTTCGGCCGGAGCCGCTGGATGCCGAGCTGGGCGTTCCGGATCCGACCGCGCTCGACCTTGAACGGGGTCGTGGCGACCGCGATGACGACGGCCCCGCCCGCGGAGGCGAGCTCCGCGACGTGGGGCGCGACCCCGGTGCCGGTGCCGCCGCCGAGGCCGACCGTGAGGAACACCAGGTCCTGGCCCATGACGAGGTTCCGCAGCTCCTCGTCCGCAAGGTCCGCGCACCGCTCGCCCACCTCGGGGCGACCGCCCGCGCCCATGCCGCGGGTCACGCTCTGGCCGATGAGGAGCTTCTTGTCCGCCTGGACCGTCTCGAGGTGGACGCGGTCCGTGTTCACGATCGCGGTCCGCGCGCCCGCGACGCCGATGCGGTGGAGCCGCCCGACGCTGTTCCCGCCCGCGCCGCCGCACCCGATGACGAGGACCTTCGGCTTCGGGCAGTAGACGCTCGCTTCCCATCCCGTGGCGTTCGCCGTTCCCATCCCTTCCTGCGGGGCGCTTCCGCGCCACCGCGGTGGTGCATCCCGTCCCGCCGCGCGTGGCGGGCGCCGAGGGCCATCCCTAGCGCTCGGCCTTCTCGATCGCCTTCGTGACCCGCCGCCGGACGTACTCCCGCACCGCGTTCCGGATCGCGTCCTCGACGCTGACGGAGTCGCCCCCCTTCACGAGGTGCTGGAGTTCGACGACGTTCCCCTTGGGCAGTTCGATCGTGAGCTTCCGGATGTAGTCGGGCGCGAACTGCTGGTCGATGAACTTGTCGATCGCGGCGCGGATCGCATCGGAGATCGTGTCGAACTCCCCCTGCTTCACGAGTTGGTGGAGCTGCTGGATCGTGTCCGGCGGAATCCGGATCGTCACACGCTCGCTCTCGGACGTCATCGTCCCTTTCGTCCTGTCCGACGTTTTCGGAGGCTTTGTCTGACAAATGGCGGCACGCTTACTTAAATGTATGTAAATTCGGAGCCCCGCTTCTCCGTGCCGGCCGCGGGAGGGTCGCTACGTGATTGTGACTTGCCCGTCGGCGGAGAACTCGATTTCGGCCAGTACCGTGAACGGCTTCTCGTCCCAGATCCCCCACAGCCGGACGTAGTGAGTCCCGGGTCCGAGCGCGGCGGTGAGCGCGGTCCGATCCACCCCGAAGGCCGCCACGATCGGGCGCCCGGGGATTCGCATCGTGGGCATCGGCGTGGCAGGAACTCCTGCAACCGTCGTAGTCTTGGGTAGCGGCGTGTCCGGGGCGAAGGCGGCGGGCAGCGTCCACGATGCGACGAGATCCCCCGTCGAGGCCCGGTCCCACGAACTCGGGCTGATCGCAAAGTCCCCTCCGAGGAGGAGAGACTTACATTCGACGGGGCCGATTGGGACCCAGTACGGTGCTACGTACACGGTGGTGATGCCGTCCCAGGCTTGGGCGCAGACCCTCCGAAAGCCAGCGACCGGAGCCGCGAATGAGATTCGAAGCTCGGCCACCCACGGGTTCGCGGGACCACCTCCCGAGTCCCATCGGCCGTCGCCATTGAAGTCCCATCGGAAGAAGATGAGGTTCGGGTCAGAGATCGTCAGCCCGAATTCGCACAACCCCGGGTTCCCGGGACAGCCTCCCCACATGGAGAACCCGCCACCCCCATGATGCATCGCGTCGACCGCCTGGGGAGGTGGCGACCCCGCCGGAATCAGGATCGCAGCGATGGAGAGCAGGAGGATCGGGTGCATTCTCCCTCCGGATTGACATCGGCTGACCTTCCAAGAAGGTTGCGGTTCATCTGTGCTTTCGCACGTCGCCTTCCTCAAGCAACCGTTCTCGCCACGTCCGGTAATCTTCAGCGTAGTCGTCGATGAAGGCCATCGTCTTCGGCAGGCCGTCGAACCAGCGGGCCTCTCGGACCTCCGAGTCGTCCGGGTGCAGCGCGGTGCCGGCGGCTCGCGCGACGAATTGCACGAAGTAGAACGGGTATCGTTTCCCGCCCGGCTCGGCGTACGCGTTGTTGAAGATCCGGGTGACGTGCAGTTCCTCCACCTCTAGGCCCGTCTCTTCCCGCACCTCCCGGCGGAACCCGTCGTCAGCGGTCTCCCCATCTTCGAGCGTCCCCCCGGGAGGGACCCACACGTCCTCCCATCCCGAGTCCGCGCGGTGCTTCACGAGCGCGACCCGCCCCGTGTCGTCGAAGACGAGTCCGCCCGCGACCCACGCCGCGACCTTCCACTCCTCTTTGATTTTCCCCGCATCGACCGGGATCGTGCGGGGGATGATCGGGGGCCGTCCGAACTTCGTGATGAGGTCCGCGAGGACGTCCTTGCACGCGCCGGTCATCGGGAGAATAAACACCGAGGAAACCTTATTTAAGTCCTCGGGGCTACCGCGCCGATTCGAAGGAGAGAGCGGCATGCCCGAGGACACGTCGGACCGCGCGTCGAAGGTGTACGACGCGATGAAGTCCGCCGGGATGATCACCGAGGACAAGATGCGCGACGCGGACGCGATCACGAAGATGGTGAAGCTCCCGAAGGGCATGGTCCTCTCCTGCCTCCAGGAACTCGAGTCCAAGGGCTACGCGAAGCGCCGGGCCCGTGAGAAGGCCGCGGGATACTACCTCGTCAAGTGACCGGTTCTCCATGTTTTCGTGAAGAAGTGCCGCGCTAGCGCGGGCGCTCGAGGGCCGCTGCGACCATCATCGGGAGGAGCGTGGACGCGTCGCCCTCGATTGTGACTTGGCGGGCGGTCTCCTTCACCTTGCCCCACGAGATCCCCTCCCGGACGCGGGCGCCGCTGAGCGAGCCGTCGTGCTCCGGCGCCGTCGTGATGTACACTGCGGAGTCGAGGCCGCCCCGGAACTGGTTCCACCAGATCGTGTGGTGTTTCGACACGCCCCCGCCGATCATCAGCGCCCCGGTCCGCTTCGCCGTGAACACGAGGTCGGAGAGGTCCCGCTCGTCCCGGAACTCGTCGATGCGGAAGTCGTTGTGGTCCTGCCAGAGTGACCAGAGCTGATAGCCTACCGCCCCGTCCGTGATCGCCGGGACGACGATGGGGATCTTGTTCTTCCAACACCAGTACAGGATCGATTTCCGGCTCCCGGCGCGCCGGCCAAACTCCCACAGCAGTTCCTTCGTCGACCACGACTTCTGTTCGCGGTACATCGCCCGCAACCAGGGTTGGAGCTTCCGCTCCAGGACGATGCCGTACGACTCGTTCGGCAAGAGCACGTTCCCCAGGCGGTTCACCCCGAGCCGGTGGAGCCGGACGTCGTCCATCTCGAAGTCCCCGTGGTAGTAGTCCCGCCACGTCCGGGCGAGGTCGTGGTCCGCGGTCCCGCACGTCGTGATCACCGCGTCCACGAGCTTCCGCTCGACGAGGGTGCGCAGCACGCCCCGCACACCCGTCGCGACGAGGGCGGCGGGGAACGAGAGGAACGTCGTGCACCCGCGGTCCCCGAACATCCCGCGCAGGATCTCGACGCCCACCCCCACCTTCTTCGCGGTGAACCCGCCGCCACCCTCCATCCGGGCGACGAGGCCCGCGACGCCCCGCACCCCGGCGAGTTCGATGTCCCTCACCGGACGGCGGAGGAGGTCCCCCTTCCGCATCGCGGCCGCGGAGAGGCTCGCCGCTCAAATAGGTTCCGAGGACCTCGCGCGCTTCATCCGAATCGGGAAGAGGCGGCCGCCCACGATGCCCGCGATTGTCGCGGGGATCCCTGACAGAAAGCCGAGGACGACGGGCACGAGGATTGCCGCGCCACCCTGGAACATGACGAGGAACACGTCGATCGCCTCGACCCCCGGAGCCCGGTACAGGCCGCCGAGGCCCCACCCCAGCGCGGACACGGTGTAGACCGCGGCCGGGAGGGCGACGGTCACGAACCCCGCCACGAAGCCCCTCGCGGCGGTGCGGCTGAAGATCCCGCCGAACCACGGGGCGATGATCATCAGGAGCCCGGCGACGAGCAGGTTGTTCGTCCGGTACGCCCCCTCGGGCGCCCAGAACAACAGGTACGCCGCCCCGACCGTCGCGAGGACGGTGGCGAGGAACCAGGTGACGGAGCCGCCGGTCATGTTGAAGAAGATCCACTCGGGGATGTTCGTCGGGGTGCGGACGAACCGCGGGTCGCGGGTCCGTTGCATGTCGTCCCGCCGGAGCGCGGGGAGGAGGTCCTTCATCAGCGTGTCGCTCGCGGCATCGCTCCGGAGGCCGACGAACGCTCCCTGCCGCATCAGGAACACCCCGGGGTCGCCGGGGAGGTCCTCGCTCGGCACGACGAGGACGTGGATGTCGACCCCCTTCGGCCGGCGGCGGAGCTCGAGCTCGACCCCGGGCCCCCCTCCGTAGCGGGGGATTGCCCGGAGGAGCGCGCGGTCCTCGAGGCGGAGCGCGTCCCCGATGAGGAAATCGAAGTTCTGGAGGACCCCGAGCGCGAGCGGGTAGTACGAATCGAGATCCGTCCCCCTCATGGAGAAGTGGGACGAGGCCCCGCGCACCATCGGGAGGCGCCGAGGGCCCGCGGGGATTTCAATCTGCCGCCGTGCGTATCGCCGGCCGGACGGACCGCGGGGGAACCCTCAAGTGTCCCCGGATCGTTCCCGCGGATCCGTGAAGGTCCGCGACGTGATGGCCCCGAACCCCTTCACCCTCCCGCCGAACGCCTCCGTGGCGGCCGCCGCGATCGCGCTCGCGGAGAGCAAGGTCGGCGGCTGCCCCGTGGTGGACCCCTCGGGGCGCGTGATCGGGATGCTCGAGGAGCAGAACATCCTCGAGGCCCTGAAGACCCAGCACAAGGAGCTGCGGATGCTGATGCCCCCCGAGATCTCGTTCGGCATCTCCTTCGTGGAGGTCGTGCAGACCCGCGAGTCCGTGACCGCGTTCGCGGACGTCGGGGACTGGCCGATCGAGCGGATCATGACGAAGCCGGTCGCCTCGGTCCGCCCCGACGACGACGTGGAGAGGGCGATCCAGCTCATGGTCACGAACCGCGTCCACCGCCTACCGGTGATCGAGAAGGGAAGGCTCGTGGGGATCCTGACCCGCACGGACATCCTCCGCGGCTTCTTCCGGACCCTGGAGCCCTAGTCGCGGAGGGCGGCGACGAACCGCTCCCACCGGGTCGAGGGGACCCGCCAGCGGAACGCGCGCCCGCAGTCGATGCACTTGCCCGCGCCGTCGTCCGCGAACGTGAGGCGGGTGGAGCCGCAGTTGCCGCACACGCCCTTCTCCGGCTTCAGGATCCCCCGCTTCCCGCGCTCCTCGACGAGCTTCGGCTCGAGCCGGCGGGCGACCTCCGCCGCGTTCCTCGCGTACACCGTGCCGTTCACGTAGTCCCCCTTCGCGAGGACGTCCTGGGCCTGCCGGAGGAGGGTCTGGGCCTCCATGACGTCGATGTCGAACTCCTCGGCCTCCTCGACGAGGGGCTCCACGGCCTCGATGAGGGCCTGCGCCTTCTCGACCTGGCGCCGCCGGAGCTCCATCGCCTTCTCGATCTGGTGGTGCTGGCTCTGCATCGCCGCCCGCTCCGCGCGCTTGACGAGCTCCCCCGCGAGGACGTACTCCCGGCCGGACGCGGCGACCTTCGACTTCTCGAGCCAGCGGTCGGCCTCGGAGACATCGGCGCCGACGTTGCGGGCCTCCGTGATCATCGACTCCGTGAGCGGGATCGCTTCATCGATCTCCCGGATGCGCGCGTTCAGCGTGTCCGTCGCGATCCGTTCCGCGTCCTGGGCGGTCGTGACCGCAAGGAGCGGGTCGTTCCTGCGGAGGGCGTCGCGGGCGCGG
>VBMI01000070.1 GCA_005878955.1 Methanobacteriota archaeon | reverse complement strand
GTTGAATCTCCTGGTCGCGGCGAATCATTTCGCCGCCGTGATGCAGGGCTCGGGCGCGTCACTCAATACGATTGCCGGCGCGATCAATATCGGCAGCGGCACTCTCGGCCTCGTTGCGCTTTGGCGAAAGACCAACGATCTCCCTTCGCGTTCGTGAGAGCTCCTTCGTTCACGCAGAAGACGTGAGCGCTTCCCCGCGTCTCGTGTACAACTGCCAGACGAGCAGGCCAAGACTCACGATGATCACGGGGACGTAGAAGCTCAGGATGAACCAGGTCACGCCGCTGGCGGCCCCGAACAGCCGCTCTCGGATCCCTCCGATCACGTTCGTGACGGTATCGAAGGCCGTCTCGGCGACGAGCACCCACACCAGCGGGATCGACCAGCGCGCTCGCCGGCGCAGCGCGACGATGGCGAGCGCGGCCAGGATCGCGCCGCCGACGTCACCCGATATGATCTCGTTTCTCCCGCTGTCGGAGATCGGGAATCCGGAGTGCTGAGCCGAGACGGTCTGGAGGGCGACGTAGCGGAACACATGAACCCAGAGCAGCGGGGCTAGCGCAGCGGCACGTCCCAGACTCCTGAGCCATGGTGCCACGTACCAGATGGCCATCGTCACGAACACCGCGAGACTGGACGACTGGGCGAGCGCCTGCGCAGCCTGCGAGCTCATGGACGTGCCTCCGCTGACAGCCGCTGCCTGCGCTGGCGTACTTCGAGGACGAGGCCGACGCTGGAGAGCGTCAACAGCACCACCTCCGGCCGGAGCACCGCGAAGCTTTCGTGGGCCGGTCCGTCGACCACGATGCCGAGGATCCGCCCGGCCGTGGCCGCACCGATGATAGTCATCACGAACCATAGGCCCGCGAGATGGCGCCGTGCAGAAACCAGGCAGCCCAGGGTAATGAGGGCGAAACCGAGCGGGAACGCGCCGAAGCCGACCCGCATGTTCGTCACAGCCGCCGGCGAGCCGAGCGAGATCTTGAAGGCCGCCGCCGTAGCGACGGGATTGGTGAGGTACTTCACGGCGATTAGCGAGAAGATGATTGTTGCCGCCAACAGTACGAACCGGCTCAGCCACGGCACGACGCGCCACTTGATGTCCACTGTCGTTCTCTCCTGTCGTTTTGGTCCTACACCGCTTCCTGCGTGAGCGCAGCCGTATCGTGGGCCAGAGGACTCACGCTCCACAGCGTCTCCGGATGGCGCAGCCAGGCACCGAGCCACATGACCCCGAGGACAACGGCGGGCTGCAGCACCGACTGATCGTGCTGCAGGTGGGTGGCGACGGCGCCACCCAGGAAAGCGGAGACGAGGAGCAGGCCCGCCGACCGCGTCCGCGGGATCAGAAACAGCAGCGCGCTCAGCACTTCCACGATCGCGATCAACGCCAGCTTGTCACCCCGGAAGCCGAAGGCGCCGAGCTCAGCGGCGACCTGGGGCACCCGCGCGAACTTTGCGGCCGCGCCTGTCAGCAACACGAGTCCGCCGAGCGCGATCAAGACCGTGCCCGCGCGCTGACGTGCTGATCGATTTCTGGTCGCCATGTTCAGCTCTCCTCTCGCCTGTTCGGAACCGCGCATGCGCCGGGGCGCTTACATCTAGAGCGTCGCCGGTCTTCACCTACTCGAGACAAGAGGGAGGCGCGTCTTGTGACAGGGCTGTCACAAACCAGCGGTCGGGGATGTCTTGGGGTTGGGACTCATGGATACAGCAACCGCACACCACGCTCGTTCCGTGCCTGAGCGATCGTCGGAGGTCTTCACCGAGCTCCGCCCGCTGCTCTTTGCCATTGCGTACCGGATGCTCGGTAGCGCGATGGATGCGGAGGATCTAGTCCAGGAGGCGTATCTCCGGTGGCAGGAAGCCTCCGACGCCGACGTGCGCTCTCCGAGGGCCTATCTCGCCACGATCGTCACTCGGCTCGCGATCAACCACCTGCGCTCGGCCCGCGTCGAGCGGGAATCCTACGTCGGGCCTTGGCTGCCGGAGCCCCTCATGACCGAGCAGGTACCAGACGCGTCGGGGCATATCGAGCTGTCCGAGTCGCTCTCGATGGCGTTCCTCGTGCTGCTCGAGCGCCTCTCGCCCGTGGAGCGGGCGGTCTTCCTGCTGTACGAGGTCTTCGACTTCGAATACGCGGAGATCGCGCGCATCATGGACAAGAGCGAGGCCAACTGCCGGCAACTCTTCGCCCGCGCGAAAAAACACGTCGGCGCGCCCCGCGCGCGCTTCGCGGCGAGCCGCGAGCAGGCTGAGCGATTGGTGGAGCGGTTCGCCCGCGCGACAGGGGCAGGGGACATGGATGGCCTGCTCGCGCTGTTGGCGGAGGACATCACCCTGTGGGCGGACGGCGGTGGCAAGGCACCCGGCGCTGCGCTCAAACCCGTCTACGGGGCGGACGCGGTCGCGAGCTTTATCGTCGGCTTCACGCGGCGGTTCGTCCAACGCGACCGGGTGTTGCGGCCGGCCGAGATCAACGGCCAGCCGGGCTTCATCTCCTATGTGAGCGGCACGCCGGTGGCCGCGCTGGTGTTCGACATTCAGGGGGACCGCATCCGCACCATCTACGCCATCGGCAACCCCGATAAGCTCCGGGCGTTGCCGGGCGAGGGCGCCTGACATCACCGCCCATGCCCGAATTGTCGATGCCGTAATACGCGTAGCGCCTGCGCTGGGTGCTGTAACCCAGGATCCCGAACCCGCGCATGTCCCCGCTCGGACCCGCGGGTCAAGAACGCTCACATGTTCAGTTCAGCTCGCATTTGAAGCAACTGCAGGACGTGACCGCGTGAGATTATCCCCTGGAGACGCCCGTCGGAAACCACGGGCAACTGGTTGACATTCTCACGTCCCATCACTTCCAGTGCCTCGACGACGGGAGCCTCGGGCCCGACCGTGCGGAGCTGTTCGAGCGGACGCATTACACTCTCAGCTGTGGTGTATGGCCAGCGCGCTCGCTCGACCTGTTTGATCTCGTGCGGTGTTAGCAACCCGGCAACGCGGCCGTTTTCGACGACGATGAAGCAGCGGCGCCCGGTGCGCAAAAGATGGTCGTCAACGAGGGTCTGGAGGTTGGAGCGGCCAGCCACAACGGAGCAGTCGCTCTCCATCACGTCGCGGACACGCAGCCCGCGCAAGCTCTCGCCAATCCCCACCTGTGCATAGCTGGCGCGGGCGGCATCGAGCAGAAACCAGCCGATGAAGACCATCCACAGCCCGCCGAAGCCCGCCCCCGCAAAGAACCGGATCACACCGAGAGCAATGAAGCCGAACGCAACACCCTGGCCTGTCCGCGCGGCGGTTCGGGTCGAGCGGGCTGCATCGCCGGTGAGCCACCAGAGGATCGCTCGCAACACGCGCCCACCGTCGAGCGGGAAGCCGGGTATCATGTTGAAGACGGCGAGCGAGACATTGATGTAGCCGAGCCACACGAGCATCGCCAGAAGGGGCGTATCCGGCGTGGACATCAGCGTCCTGGATGCCGGAGTCCATCCGAGCGCCGCTGCGATTCCCAAAAGCACCAGTCCGATAACGGCGCTCGTAATCGGGCCGGCAATCCCCATCCAGAACTCCGTCTTCGCGTCGGCGGCCTCCTTCTCAATCTGTGCCACTCCGCCGAGCGCGAACAGAGTAATAGACCTGACGGGGAGGCCGCGGGCCTTAGCCACGGCGGCATGTGACAACTCGTGTAGGATGATTGCGGCAAAGAAGAATGCCCCTGTCAGTATCGCGGCTGCCCAGATCACACCGCTCCCCCACTGCGCGTTCGTCAATTGGAATTGGCTGGCGAGCGACAGCGTGATCAGGAACGCGATAATCAGCCAGGAATAATGAAGCCCTATCTCGATGCCGAAGATGCGGCCGAGTTTGATCTGCGCTTCCATATTTGTCTTCTTTACTGATTCGTGGTCCTCCTGTCAAATGAGCGCTACGCTCGCGCGACCTTCACCACCGTCTCCCAGGTGCGGGTCGTCTGCTCCTGGCCAAAGGTCTTTTCGATCAGCCTCATGAAGACGGGTCCCTTGGGGGTGCGAACGTATGCAGTGAAGACCTCTCGGCCCCTCAGGGCGAGAATGCGCGCCCCGTCCACCTCCATCGGCAGGCGGAGCTGCGACCTCGGCTTATCGCGCAGAAAGGTGACGACGCGCTTGGCGCCGGGATCGAGGCGAAAGGCACGGTAGGGCAGCACCGCTTCCGTTGCGCTACCCGCGCTGAACACGACGTTGCCGCTCGACAGGACGGTCCTCACGTCCGCGAAACCGGCCGACTCGAACGCCCGCCTGAGGTCGGGCATGTTCGCGTTCAGCGGGCTGACGCCTCGGAGAAACGCGGCGTAGCGCCTCACCTGCGGAGTTATTTGGCGCGCGTGTCCGTGCCCTCAGCCATTAGCGTCCACGGCGCACCCGCGAACGACATCTCCCACTTCCACGTGTAGCTGTCGGGAGAAACCTGCTTGATGGTGTAGTGGCCCTTCACCGGCTTCCCCCCCATCACCGACTCTCCTTCCCAGACCCACGTGTCGCCCGTGAGGTCGCCGTACGACATATCACCGCCCATGCCTGCATTGTCGATGCCGAAATACGTGTAGCGCTTGCGCTCGGTGCTGTAACCCAGGATCCCGAGACTGCGCGTCTCCCCGCTCGGACCCTTGCCCTCTGAGCGGCACACGATATTGAAGCCACCGGCAAACCACTCACAGTTCGACGTAACGTTCATCGGGCCGCCGGGACCGGTCGGGCCCGGCTTCACCACTCCTACCTCAGTCCAGCGGCCCGCGAAGTAGGCGAGCTTCTGCTGCTCGGCCCCGGGTTTCGGCGCTGCGGGCGCCTGCGCGCGCAGCACCCCGGTGGCAAGCAGCGTGACGGCGGCGAGTGAGCAATACGTGATCTTCATGGAAGGTCTCCTTGGCGGGACAGACAAAACCTACCCCCGGCGCCCCGGAGAGCAAGAATGAGTGGCGATTTCGAGTTATCGTTGAGGACCAAAATGAGCGCATGGCCCCAGCTGCCGCTCGGCGAATGGGCGGACACCTACGCCACGTTGCATCGCTGGACGCAGATGGTCGGGAAAACGCGCCTCGCCCTCGCGCCCATGCAAAATCACTGGTGGCAGGTCACGCTGTACCTCACCGCCCGCGGACTCGGCACATCTCCGATGCCCTATTCCAAGGGCAGCTGCGAGATCGAATTCGACTTCGTGGACCACCGGCTGGTGATGCGGACGAGTGACGGCTCGCGCGAGCACATCCCCCTCGCCGCGCGATCGGTCGCTGACTTCTACCGCGAGTACACCGCCAAGTTGGCGGCGCTAGGCGTCGCGGCGAAAATCTGGCCCGTACCCGTGGAGATCGCCGACGCTACGCCCTTCACCGCGGACCGGGCGCACGCGTCGTACGACCCCGACGCGGCGCACCGCTGCTGGCGCATCCTGGCGCTCGCGGATCGGGTGCTGAAACAGTTTCGGGGTCGCTTTCTTGGCAAGTCGAGCCCATCCCATTTCTGGTGGGGATCGTTCGACCTGGCGTGCACGCGCTTCTCGGGACACCGCGCGCCGCCGCACCCCGGAGGGATCCCCAATTGTCCCGACTATGTCACGCTCGAGGCCTACTCCCATGAGTGCATCAGCGCCGGATGGTGGCCCGGAAATGTCGGCGGGCCCGTGGCGGAGCCCGCGTTTTATGCCTACGCCTACAAGGAGCCCGCGGGCCTAGCAGGCGCCCCGGTGCGCCCGGCTGCCACGTTCTACCACCCGACGATGCATGACTGGATCCTGCCGTACGAGGCAGTGCGCGCCGCGCGCGATCCGGAGGGGGCGTTGCTCGAATTCTTGCAGAGCACCTACGAGGCCGCCGCCAAGCGTGCGGAGTGGGATCCCGGGCTGGAGCGCGCTGCGAGCTAGCCCGACCCGCCGCTCCTCGGCCCGTCAGTTCAACGTCGGTGGGGTGGCCGAGTCCGGCCCGAGCCGGGAGAGAAACCGCTCCAGCCGGCTGTCAGCGCTGTGGGTGTCCCGGCCTAGGTAGTCGCGCCGCGCTTCCGCCAGCGCCGCGTGCAGCGCATCGGCCTGGTCGGCCGCACGAGCACACAGGGAGGCCAGGGCGTCCAGGCCAGGACTCTCCCTGGCCACCAGACGTTCCGACTCGCAACAGTTGTAGACTGAGTCATCGGGCTGCATACTCGTTTGAGGACAGAGTCGGTTTCTCCTTCGCCTTGACGCCTCCCCGAATCAGAGACCGCCGAGCCAGTGTCGTGGAAACGGGGCAGTTGTGGGTAAAAGAATCCCGATCTTGGTGGTGGAGGACAATCGGCTGGTGCGCGACGGCATCACCGCCATGCTGGCCGAGCAGCCCGACCTCAAGGTCGTCGCCGCAGTGGATCGAGCGCCCGCAGCGCTCGAGCAAGCGCGGGAGATGAAACCGGTGCTGGTACTCCTGGACGCCGCCCTGGGAGATCACGACAGTCACCGCCTCGTGGGTGAGATCAAGCACGCGGCGCCTGAGGTGCGGATCATCGTGATGGACCTGTTGCCCGTGCCGGAAGAGGTGCTCGACTTCGTCCACGCGGGAGTGTCGGGGTTCATCGCGAAGGACGCGACGCTCGACGATTTTGTCAGCACGATTCGCTCGGTTGCAAGCGGAACGGACGTGCTTCCGACCGCGTTGACAGGCACGCTCTTCTCTCACATTGCGAAGCTCGCAGTCGGCCGGAAGCCGTCCGAAGTGCTCGGGGCCGTCCGCATGACCGAGCGAGAGCGGACGGTCTTCGACCTCATTGCGGACGGGCTGAGCAACAAGGAGATTGCGCAGCGCCTCCATCTCGCCACCAACACGATCAAAGGGCACGTCCACAACATCTTGGAAAAGCTGGCCCTCCATACGCGCTTGCAGATCGCGGCCTACGCTCGGAGGGGCAGCAAGTCGGAGCCCCCGTCGCCCTAATCCGATCCGCCCAGTAGGTTCGGTCCCTCCCACCCAGACGAATCGGATCTTTGTCGCTCCGTTGGATACATAGCAGCCCGTTGCATCAGCCCTACATTTCCGCGCAGTGCCGCGGTCACGAGGCAAACTGCCGACGACTTGAGCGCGTCAGACCGGCATGGGCGACGCCTTGTGACAATCGCGACGATCCCGGTGTAGAGTGGCGACGGTCGAGACTGATCGTGATGTCGCCTTAGGAATGGTCGTTCTCACGAGGGAGTGCACAATGATTGGTTTGCAAAAGGCTATCCTAGTTCGCCACTATGCCCCATTCTCCCTGTTGCTGATCCTCGGCGCGTCATGCACGAACCGCGACCTCCCCTTCGAAACCACACCTACGAAGCCGGCCTTTGCCATTCAGGATGGCGCTGTGGCAAACGGCCTTTCCAATACCGTTTCAGGCACCGTATTGGCCTGGGGGGACAACGTTGACGGGCAGTTGGGCAACGGGACGTTCACGACCAGCAATACGCCCGTGGAGGTGAGCGGACTCACCGGCGTGACGGCCATCGCTGCTGGAGGGGCTTTCAATCACCACAGTCTGGCGCTGAAGAGCGACGGCACGGTCTGGGCCTGGGGGGCCAACTCTGCCGGGCAATTGGGCAACGGGTCGTTCACGGGCAGCAACACGCCCGTGCAGACGAGCGGGATCAACGGCGTGACGGCTATTGCCGGAGGCCAGCTCCACAGTCTGGCGCTGAAGAGCGATGGCACGGTCTGGGCCTGGGGGTTCAACCTTGACGGGCAATTGGGCAACGGAACGAACACCACGACCTATCCATACGGACTTGACACGCCCGTGCAGGTGCTCGGTCTCACCGGCGTGATCGCCATTGCGGGAGGAGGTGCACATAGTCTGGCGTTGAAGAGCGATGGCACGGTTTGGGCCTGGGGGCAGAACAATAAGGGGCAATTGGGCAACGGGTCGTTCACGGGCAGCAACACGCCCGTGCAGACGAGCGGGATCAGCGGCGTGACGGCTATTGCCGGAGGCGTCAGCCACAGTCTGGCCCTGAAGAGCGACGGCACGGTCTGGGCCTGGGGGTACAACGGTGGGGGGGAACTGGGCAACGGGACATACACGGACAACAATACACCCGTGGAGGTGA
>VBMI01000069.1 GCA_005878955.1 Methanobacteriota archaeon | reverse complement strand
CCGGACGTCCGGGAGGAACCCCATGTCGAGCATGCGGTCCGCCTCGTCCAGGACGAGGACCTGGAGCCCGCGGAAGTCCACGTTCCGGCGGCCCATGTGGTCGAGGAGGCGGCCCGGGGTCGCGACGACGACGTCCACCCCGCCGCGGAGGGCGTGCTCCTGGGGGACCATCCCGACGCCCCCGTACACGGCCGCGCCCCGGATGCGGGTGCCCTTCGCGAGGGGCCGGAGGGCGGCCTCGATCTGGGCCGCGAGCTCCCGCGTGGGGGAGAGGACGAGGGCCGCGGTCCCGCGGTGGGGTTCCTTCAGGAAGCGATGGAGAATGGGGAGGAGGAAGGCCGCGGTCTTGCCCGAACCGGTCTGCGCGGTGCCGATCACGTCCCGCCCCGCGAGGATTGCGGGGATCGCCTCCCTCTGGATTGGGGTGGGGACCTCGTAGCCGAGCGCGTCGACCGCCTTCACGAGGACGGGGTCGAGGCCGAGGTGCTCGAACGTGGGTGCCTGCATCGTCCCCGCTACGGGCCTCGGGTCATAAGGCTTGGCGTCCCCCGGCGTGTGGCAAGCCCACCGCTGGGCCGGTCGGCTCGCTGACGGGCGCCGAGAAAAGGAAAGGGGCGCGGCCCCCCCGCCGCCCGGGAGGGCCGCGTTGGTTGGTGTTGCGTCGTCGACCGGCTTAGAACCGGTGCAGCTGGATGTTGCCGCCCGTGAGGTCCCCGCAGTTCGGCATGTTCGACGGGCACGTCCCGCGGGCGTTGTCCGCAACGTACACGGCCGGGTTCTGGTAGTTCGGCGGGTTGCCGAAGCGGACCTCGACGTGGAACCGATCGTACCGACCGGGCTCGCCGTAGTCGCACGTCACCGCATCGTAGTGGTAGCCCGTCACGCCGTCCCACTTCGCGGGACCCGCCCAGATCCGGCAGACGTCCTGGGGGTCGTTCCCCACGGCGGAGAACCGGAAGTAGTCCGTCACGTCCGTGCCGTCCAGGTGGTGGTTGCAGTCGTGGTCGATCACGTTCAGGTGGCCCTTGACGTCCGTCGGGTTCCCGGGGCGGGGCCCCGCGTTGAACCCGAAGTTCACATGGGCGTTCGGGCAGGTCGAGAGCGCGGGGTTCGCGAAGAAGAACCCGCCGCCCGTCATGAAGTCCGCCGGGGGCGCGTGCGTCGGCTGGATGCCGCCTCCGCTGCCCCGGGTGAACATGCCCCCGCTGCTCCCGAAGGGCAGGCCGCCGCCGATCCCGCCGCAGTCGACCGAGCTCGCCGCGTGGGACACGGTCACGTCCGTGCCCTGGAGCCAGGCGTGGAGCGCGTTCACCGTGATCGCATGGACCGACCCGGAGGACGAGTCCGTCTGCTCGTTCGCGATCAGCGAGAAGACGCCCGGGACCTCGTAGATGACCTCGTTCGGGGCCCCGGAGACGCCGAAGGTGACCCCGCCGATCGTCAGGTCGAAGATCTCGCTTGCCCCCGAGACGCCGTCACAGCCCGCGCCGCTCCCCGCGTAGACGAAGCTCGCGCCGACCTCGAACAGGCTCCCCGGGAACAGGGTGAGGTCGGAGGTCGCGGCCTCGCTCCGCGCGGTGTCGCTGAACCCGCGCGTGTACGTGAGCCACGAGGAGACGTCCCCGACGCCCGTGCTGATGGTCCCATAGTCCGTAAAGAGCGCGCCCCCGGACGAGGGGAGGTCCCCCGTGTCCGCGTAGGTTCCGCCACCGCCCAGGGGGAGTTGGATCCCCAGGGCCCACGCTCGCCCACCGTACGACCCGGCGGAGGTCGGACTCGGAGTCGGAGTCCCCCCGCCCGCGTACGCAGATACCCCTGGGCCGAGCATCACGAACGAGAGGACCAGGACCGCGGTCACGGTCGCAATCCTGCTCGAGATGCCCGAGCCGATATGTATCAGGTTCATGGCGCGAAGCAGCCCGGGGGAGCCCTTAAGGGGCAGACGTTAGGCTGTGGTGGAGTGTGCCCGGACCCCACCGCGTTGTGTGGGATTCCTGCAACCAATGAATTAGGGGCTTTCGCCCGGTCTCCTCTCCTGCCTGATAACCGTACGGGAGCCTTTTTCCGGGCGCCGCCCCGTCGATTGTGGTGTGCGCGGCCGGTTCCCGCTCGCCACCCTCCTGGCCGCGGTGGCGGTGGCGGGCCTCGTCGGGTCGTCTCCCACCGCCCAGGGACACCCGTACCACCTCCAGATCTCGAACGGGATCCTCGCGGACCCTGACGCGGTCGACTTCGACGCGTGGTTCGCGCAGTCCATCGTCCCCGCCTCGAGCTTCTTCGTGTCCCGGGTCTCGCTCTTCGTGAACGACACGGGCGTGAGCGACCCGCTCACCGTGTCGATCCGTGAGGACGCCTCGGGGAATCCGGACGTCGGGGATCTCGCGACCGGCTCCGCGGACGGGCCCGGAACCCCCGGGTGGCTCGACATCGACCTCACCCCGTACGTGGAGCTCTCAGCGAACACGACGTACTGGATCGTCGCCCGCAGCACCGCGTCCCTCGGCCAGGGGTACGACTGGTGGGACTCCGGGAGCCCGTTCGCCTATCCGGACGGGCACGGGGCGGACTCCTCGAACGGGATCAACTGGGGGTCGATGGGCGTCGATTTCTCCTTCCGCGTCTACGGCTTCTTCCAGCCGACCCTGTCGTTCTCCGCGGTCGCGTCGTCGACGGGAGTCCAGGCGGGGGCCTTCGTCACGTTCACGATGGACCTCAACAACACCGGGGCTGGCTCCGCAGAGGCGATCTGGGTGAACGTCACGCTCCCCGCGGAGCTGGCGTACGTCTCGGACGACGCGGCGAACGTCGGAGGGGTGCGGACGGGGCCGTCCAACTTCACATTCTTGAATATGGATCCGGGCGCGTACACGTTCCGCCTCACCGCAGGCGCGGCGAGGGGTGTCGCGAACGGCACGATGGTCGTGACCGCGGTCCACTTCGACGGGACGGACCACAACGGTCTCCTCGCCACCCGGGCGACACGGAACCTCGTCGTGACGATCTGGGGCCCTGGGGCGGGCCCGCTGGCCCCGATCGGGTGGTGGGTCGTCCTCATCGCGGTCGTCGCGGGCTTGGGTGCGGCGTTCTTCGTGCTCTGGAGACGCCGGGCCACCGAGGTCACGATCGACGACGTGTTCGTCGGGGACCCGGGAGGGGTCCTCCTCGCACACTGCTCGTTCCGCCCCGCCCCCCACCAGGACTCCGACATCCTCGTCGGGATGTTCCAGGCCGTCCAGGACTTCGTGCGGGACTCCTTCCACACCGGGACGGGCGAGGCGATGCGGTCCCTGGAGTTCGGGGACCGGAAGGTCCTGATCGAGCGGGGGGCCCAGCATTTCATCGCGGTCGTGTACCGGGGTCGGGCGCAGGCCGCGCTCGTCCGCCGCGTGCGCCGGCTGTCCGCTGAAATCGACCGGAAGTTCGGTGACGTCCTGAAGCATTGGGACGGCTCCGTGGAGGCGGTGGAAGGGATCACCGCCCTGATCTCGCGGGTGTCGGGCCGCTGATCGCAGTCCACCCGCCGGCGTCCCGAGGCGGGCGTCCCGTCCCGAGTTCCGGAAAGGCTTATGTCCAATACACACATATACACACACCATGGCGACGAAGACGATCAACCTCACGGAGGGGGCGTACGCGCGGCTGCAGGCCCTCAAGCGGGAGGGGGAGAGCTTCAGCGAGGTCGTCGACCGGCTGACGGGGAAGTTCGCTCTCCTCGAGCTCGTCGGCATCCTCGACGAGAAGGCCGCCGGGAGGCTGCGGGCGGCGAAGCGGGACTTCGGCAAGCGGCTCCGCAAGGGCGTGGAGGCGAAGGCCGGCGGGGTGGCGTGAGACGGTCGTCCTCGACACGGACTTTCTGATCGACCTGATGCGCGGCCATCCGGGGGCGGCGAGGCTGCTCCAGGATCTCCTGGACCGCCCGGATCCCGTGGGGATCAGCGCGATCACGGTCATGCAGCTGTACCACGGCGTCTCGCGGGCGGCCGTCCCGGAGGCCGAGGCGGAGCGGATCGAGCGGGCCCTGAAAGGGGTCGCGACGTACGACCTGACCCGGGAGATCGCCGCCCGGGCGGGCCGGATGGACGGGGAACTCGTGGCTCGCGGGGAGGCGATCGACCCCGCGGACGTGATCGTCGGGGCCACCGCGCTCCACCGGAACGAGCCGGTCGTGACGCGGAACGCCCGCCACTTCTCCCGCCTGAAGGGGCTCCGGCTCGTGTCCTATTGAGGACCTTCCCGGGTTGGGGGCGCTATGTCGACGCCCCCGTACACCGCGGCGCCGTGAATCCGGGTGCCCTTCGCGAGGGGCCCCAGGGCGGCCTGGGTCTGGGCCGCGAGCTCGCGGGTGGGGGAGAGGACGAGGGCCCGGGTCCTCCCCGGGGGCTGCTTCATCAGGCGCTGGAGGATCGGGAGGAGGAAGGCGGCGGTCTTGCCGGAGCCGGTCTGGGCGGTGCCGATGACGTCGCGGTTGGCGAGGATTGCGGGGATCGCCTCCCGCTGGATCGGGGTCGGGGCCTCGTAGCCGATCGCGTCGACGGCCTCCACGAGGGCGGGGTCGAGGCCGAGGTGGTC
>VBMI01000060.1 GCA_005878955.1 Methanobacteriota archaeon | reverse complement strand
TGCGGTGTTCCTCCTCGAGGACGGTCCGGAACTTCTTGTCGTCCACTCCCGGCGGGTAGCGGATCGCGCTCACCGTGTTCGATTCGAAGCCCTTTAGCGGGAACATGGAGAGGTCGATCTCCTCGACCGCCGCCCGCGTGGCTTGGGCGAGCCGCTGGGTCCTCCGGATCCGCGCTTCCAGCCCCTCCTCCTTCAGGAGCCGGAGCGCCTCGCGGAAGGCAAAGAAGAGCGGGACCGCGGGCGTGTACGGGGTGTCGTCCTCGTCGAGCGCGTCGATGTGGGCCTTGAGGCTCGTGTAGAAGCTCGATTCCTCGTGCAGGGCCTTGTACGCGGACTCCGAGACCGCGACCGCGGAGAGCCCCGGTGGGGCCGCGACGCACTTCTGGGAACCCATCACGAGGGCGTCGATCCCCCACTCCAGCCGCACGTCGATCCCGCCGACGGAGGTGATCCCGTCCACGATCATCATCACCCCGCTCTTGTGCGCGGCCGCCGCGATCTCCTTCAAGGGGTTCGTGAGGCCCGTGGAGGTCTCGTTGTGACAGACCGTCACCGCCTTGAAGTCCCCCGCCTCCAGCGCGGCGGAGACGCGGGCCGGGTCCACGGGCTGTCCCCACTCGAACTCGAGCGCCGTGGGCTTCGCGTAGACCTTACAGAGGTCCAAGAACCGCTCGCTGAACTTCCCGTTCACCAGGCACAGCACCCGGTCCCCTCGCCGGAGGAGGCCGCTGGCGGCCGCGTCGAGGCCCGCGGTCCCGGACCCGCTGAGGACCGCGACGCGCCCCGAGGTCTGGAACAGGTACCTCGTGAGCTCGCGGACCTCCGCGATGACCTCCTGGAAGGCGGAGGAACGGTGGTTGATCGCGGGCATCGACATCGCCCTAAGGACGCGGGGGTGCATCTTCACGGGGCCCGGGAGGAGGAAGACCGTGTCCTCGACGTCCATCGGCGCGCCAGAGCCCGCGTCGCGCTATAAGCGATTCGCACCCGCGGCTCCGAGAGAAGTGTTCGGACTTCGCCTGAGGTTTCCAGTGGAAATCGAGGGGGCTGTGGAGAAGATAATATCGGAGGAACGTTTATATATTTCAGGAAGGATGTCGTCGGACAAGCGTACGTCAGAATAGGTCGATTTGGCGTACGCGATGGAATGGGGCGCTTGATGACTGAGATTGCGGAAAAAATCACGCTGCGGTTGCCGAAACGGTTCCTGCGCGCGCTGGACTTCCTCGTGGAGATGGATGACTTCCCCAGCCGCTCGGAGGCCGTGCGGGCCGCGATCCGCGACCTCGTGTACGCGCGCGTCGAACTCGTCGGCGACCGGCTGAAGAAGCTGGAGGAAGCCGAGAAGGCCCTCGCCAACCTCGACGCGATCAAGCGCCAGTACATGAAGAGCTGAAGGTAGGGTCACATGGATGCACTCACGCTGGACCTGATGGAAATCGGGGTCTAGCCCGTCGGAACATCACGATTTCCTCCCCCCAACAACAACGGGTGGCCGAAACGGCCACCCACCCTTTCTTTCCCCCTGTCGAAGGGAGCCAACCCTTATCTACGGTCCGAAGGTTCGCACGCCCGGATGCGGCTGGACGTCGTGCGGAGGGGCGCGATGGTCGCCGTCATCCTCGCGCTCGTCCTCCTTATCGTCGCGACCCCGAGCCTCGTCGGGCGACCGACGGTCCTGTCCGCGATCCCGGCCCTGATCGTCGGCCTCACGGCCTCGGACCTCGTGATCGACGTCCACGGGGCGGTGGACCACTACATGTACCGCAGCATCGCCCTCGAGATCCGCGGGGAGGACGTCGTCGCGTTCCGCGTGAGCGTCCTCCGCACGGACTCGTACGACCTCCAAGTGAACTTCTCCCGTAATGCGACGGTCGCGTTCGACCTGTACGTGGTCATCGTGGACCGGCAGGGCACGACGTTCGCCCTGAACGCCACCGTGTTCCACGCAAGGGACGACGGAGGGGACTTCGTGTCGATGACGGACCGCGACACGCTGCGGAGCGTCCTCGCCCGCCCCCCCGGGGACGTCCGGGCCCTGATCCCGAGGGGGGAGGGGGCGTGAAGGTCAGCCGGTGGACCCTCCTTTGGCTCCTCATCGTTGGGACCCTGATCGCGATCGAGCTCGCGATCGTCTTCGGGGTCGTGAACCCGTACGACGTGGTCACGTTCTTCTTCATCATGGTGTCCGCGCTGATCGTGATCTCGGTCCTCGCGATCATCGGCGCCACGTTCCTCGGGATCTACATCTCCCACCGGATCCTGTCCTCCCGGGACTTCACCCCGTTCGAGCAGGAGATGATGCGAATGGCAGACGAGGTGAAGCGGCTCACGGAGAAGGTCGACGCGATTGCCCGATCCGTCCGCGCGGCGGACCCGCCCTCGGACCGCCGCTAGGCGAGCCGCTCCGGGCAGCCCTCCCGCCGGCTGCACCCGAGGCACTTCCCCGGGCGGTTGTGGTTCCGGTGCGCGCCCCCGCCGCGGGCGAGCGCGCCCCGCATCTCGCCTATCTTCCCGAGGACGAGCGTCCGGAGGTCCTCGTTGTATTCGATCTCGTGGGACGCGCCCTCGTACCGGATGATCCCATAGGGCGGCGGCCGGCCGTACTCCTCCTCCATCAGGAGGCAGTACGCCGCAATCTGGAGGATGTGGGAGAAGAGCGGACCGCGGGGGGTGCGGCCCGTCTTCACTTCGACGGGGACGTGGGCCTCCCCCGCCATGAGGACCGCATCCGGTCGGCCCGTGAGCCCGTGCCGCTTCGAGACGAACAGCTTCGGCTTCTCCCCCTCCGAATCAACGTAGCGCACCTCCGATTCGCCGATGCGGTGTTTTTCCCGCGCTGTCCGCGCGGCCTCCAAGCTCCTCATTGACCGGTACAGGAACCACGAGGCGCCGATGAGCCACACCAAGGCCGCGACGACGGCGGCCTGAGCCAACGCGTGATTCGTCGCCAGGAACGACACCGCGACGCTCGCCAGGATCGCGGCGACCATCGAGAACAGGAGGACCGTCCGCTCCGCGTACAGCTTCTGCTCCGGCGTCACGAGGGTCTCCGCGCGGTAGAGGAAGAACACCGCCGCCAAGATCCAGATCAGGGCGACCACGACGAGGATCTGGGCGACCTGGAACGTCGCCGGCGTAAAGAACCCCATCCCGAGGAGCGCGACGATGGACGCCCCCACGGCGAAGTACATCACGGTCCTCTCGGACTCCCGCGCACGGACCTCGTGGACCTCGATCCCCTTCAGCTCGGCCGCGACCTCCTCGTGCCGGCGCTCCCCTTCGATCGTCTCCGGGCCGAGGCCGTCCGCCTTCCCGAGGCTCAGCCACCAGTTCAAGGGGCAGTACCCGTACTTCTCAAGGTCCCCCGCGGAAATCGGGGGCGACCCACCAGGGGCCACGTCATTCCAAAGGTTCGTCCTCGCTTAACCCTTTCCGGCCCTGCCGTCGGCGTCGCAGGACCGCCCACAGCAGCGCGACGTTCACGGCGAGGAGGGTCACCAGCGGGAGGAGGAGCGGGTTCGTGATCAAGTCCGCACCGTTGGTCGGGGGGGCCGCCTCGCCCCAGTCCCGCTCGAACGCCGCGCGGAACGGCTCCGCGATCTCGCGGCCCTCGACGATCAGCCCGACCTCGCGGTTGTTCGTCGCGGCGTTCCGGTTCCAGTTCAGGCTCGAGACGAACGCGGTCCCGCCATCGACGAGGATGCCCTTGTTGTGGAACTTCGAGAGGCCGTGGCCCTCGGCGTCACCGACCTTCGCCTCGAGGGGCAGCCCCTCCCGGCGCGCGATGCCGTTCACGTATGCGGCCGTGTCGTCGTTGTCGACCGGGTCGTCCCCCTCGACGTTGTACCACGTGCCGTCCAGGAGGATCCGCACGTGCACCCCTCGGCGGGAGGCGCCGATTGCGGCCTCGAGGTACGGGTCCGGGCCCGCCGCCCACACCCTCGCGACGTAGAACGCCTCGATGTCCAGCGAGCTCGTGGCGGAGGCGAGGAGACCGAGCACAGCGTCGTCGCGAAGGGCGTGCTCGGGCGCGATGACCGGGGTCACGTTGAACCGGCCGGAGAACTGCAGGTTCGCGATGGGGGACGGATACGGACCGCCCGGCGCGGACTCGTTGCTGGCGAACAGGCTCGGAGCGAAGTCGGCGACGGCCACGGAGTCCCGCCTGCGTGGGTCGAAGTCCCGGCGGAACAGGTCGGCGAAGTATCCCGCAAGCTCGGGATCCTCGACGGCGACCTGCCAGCCGCGGTTCCCGATCTTGCTCTGAGCCGGGAACCCGTGGTCGCCCCAGTTCTCCGAACCCACGAGCACGATCGTCGCGTCGATGATCGCGTATTTCGCGTGGAGGAACCGGTACCGGGCCATCGTGTCGTTCGCGTAATCGTCCGCGAGGAACCGCACGGACCCGCCCGCGGCCGCGATGTCCTGCACGAGCGCCCATTCCCGCTCATCGACTCCCCCAACGGG
>VBMI01000059.1 GCA_005878955.1 Methanobacteriota archaeon | reverse complement strand
ACCACGACCCGTTCTGCGACCTCGCGCGGTTGCGGGAGGAGTTGCCGCGGTTGCGTGAACCGCACGAACTCATCGTCGTTCCCAACTCGGGGCACTCGTTCGAGCCGAAGGGCGCGAAGCGGGACACGTTCCCCGAGGTGCGCAGCGCCTTCCTCGACTGGATCACTCGCCGACTTTCCTCGGAGTGAAACGGGACAAGGTTTATCCCGCGACCTGGGTTCGCCGCGAGCATGGCGCTCGTCCTCGACAAGACGATCAACGCGAGCCCGCAGCGGGTATTCTCCGTCCTCTCCGACCTCGGCCAGGCCCGCGAGTGGATGCCCGAGATCGAGCGGATCGACAACGTCTCGCCGGGTCCCTTCGGAGCGGGCACGAGCTGGCGGGAGACGCGGCACGCCGGGAAGCGGGAGTTCGTGTCGACGCTCCGAATCACCGCCTTCGAGCCGCCAAAGGTCCTCGCGTTCGTCCTCGAGGGGAAGGGTATGACGGGCCAGATGCAGTTCACGCTCGCGCCCGCTGCGGCCGGGACGCAGGTCCACTACCAGGCGGAGATGAAGGGGCACGGTCTGATGTCCCTGATGACGGGCACGATCAACCGGATGATGGCGAAGCTGGACGCGGACCTCCTCGACCGCTTACAAGCCCACCTGGAACGCCGGGCCTAGCGCGCCACGCGCGTGGATTCGTCGCCAGATCGCGGGCTAGACCTTCGGCCGCCTCATCTCCGAGTACGTCTTGAACCCCTCAAGGGCCATCAGAACCCCGAAGACCGTCGCGAGCATGTCCTCCCAGAGCAGCAGCGCGGGGGCGGGCTCTGGGAATCCAATCGGGACCGACACGACCGCGATGAAGCCCCCGAGGATTGTCGTGCCTGCGTATGCCCACCACTTCTCCTTCCACGCGAAGAAGACCAGGATCGCGGTGAGAGGGACGAAGACGACGAGGCTCACCGCGATGTAGATGTCCCACGGGCCGAGGGCGATCTGACCCACACCCCCGATCAGGAGGAAGAGCAGGAAACCGATTAGGAGGCCGGTCGTGGCCTTCATCCCTACCGTGAGTGCCATGCCCCGACTCCGCGCCGCCCCATCCGGGGACGCGGCAAGTAGTTTTCGACGGGGCCCCTATGGTTCGAGGTCCTCGGGCCTTCGCACCCGGCCGCGAAGGACCACCGCCTCGAGGGCACGGAGGTTCGCGAGCGTCTCGATCGGACTCCCCCTCAGGAGAATCAGGTCCGCGCGCCGCCCGGGGGCGATGGTCCCGAACTCCCATTCCCGGTGCAGCGCCATCGCCGCCCCCGAGGTCGCCATCGCGAGGAGCTCGCGGTTCGTGTACCCGCACTCCCGAAGGATCGCGAGCTCGCGATGGAGGCTGGCCCCGGGAGAGGCGTACGGGTTCCAGCCCGCCGCGTCCGTGCTCGGGATCACGGTGACGCGCGCACGTCGGAGCCTCGCGACGAGCTGTCGGATCCGGCGCCACACGAGGGGGTTCGACGGATGGGGCTTGCCGTCCGCGAGGAACGTGCGGAGGCGCCCCTCCCACGTCGCCCGCCAACGCGCGGGCATGTCCCGCACCCCATAACGCTCGAACTCGCGGTCCGGTCCCACGTAGATGTTCTCCAGGACGACCATCGTCGGGGAGACCACGACGTGATGCCGCCGGAGCTGCGCGATCAGCTGTCGCGCGGCGGGGCCATCGAAGTCCGCGTGGAGCCACCGGAACCGCGACCGCTCGCGGACGGCGGGGATGTCCGTCCCCCGCGGGACCTTCGCGCGCCATTTCGGCGGGAGGGCCTGGCGGGCGGACGTCGCGCTGAGATGGCCCGCGACGGGGATCCCGCGGCGGTGCCCCTCCCGGATCGTGGCCCGCGTGAGGGCGGGAGGGACGTTCACGTAGAGCTTGAGCCAGTCCACCCCCATCCGCGCCTGCCGGGCCACCTCCCGTGCCGCGCCCAGGGGGGTGCGGAACGTCCGGCTTAGGGGCCACACGGACCGGACGCCTTCGAGAAGCTCCCCCGCCGCGAGGATCGTGGGGCCGACGAGCGTCCCGGCCGCGACCGCGTCGCGGAGCCCCAGGATCCCCCGGTAATTCCCGATGTCTCGAACCGTCGTGACGCCGAAGGCGGGGAACCACCGCAGGAAACGCTCCGGATCGCCGTCGCGCGTCGGCGGCCCGAACCGCCGTAGGAATCGGAACGCGTCGCGGGTGATCATGTGGGTGTGGAGGTCGACGAGTCCGGGCATCAGGAACCGCCCGCGGGCGGGGACGATCTCTGCATCGCGGGGGACGCTGAACGAACCCCGTGGGCCCACCGCGCGGATCGTGCCGTCCGTGACGAGGACGGAGGCGTGGGCCCGCGGCGGGGCGCCCGTCCCGTCGAACACCGTGGCGTCATCGATCAGGAGCGCGCCCATGGGCCCCCGGGCATCGCGGCGCGGCGAATGAACGTGACGCCGCCAAAGGTTCAAGAGACCGGCGGGATTCGGCGGGTCTCCATGGCCGCCCTGTCGATCGGGTCCAAGGTGAAGCTCAACAACGGCGTCGAGATACCGAGGTTCGGCCTCGGCGTGTGGCAGACCCCGTCCGGCCCGACGACCCAACGGGCCGTGACGGCCGCGCTCGAGGCTGGATACCGCCTGATCGACACCGCGAAGATGTACGGGAACGAGGCGGACGTCGGCCAGGCGGTGCGGGAGAGCGGGATTCCGCGGGACGACGTCTTCATCACGACGAAGCTCTGGAACTCCGACCACGGGTACGAGCCCGCGTTGAAGGCGGGCGAGGGGAGCGTGAAACGGATTGGATTTCCCTCCGTGGACCTCTACCTCATTCACTGGCCCGTGTCGGGGTTGCGCAAGGACACGTGGCGGGCGATGGAGAGACTGCTGAAGGACGGGAAGGCCCGCGCGATCGGCGTGAGCAACTACATGATCCCGCACCTGGAGGAGCTCCTTGCGACCTCGAAGGTCGTCCCCGCGGTGAACCAGGTCGAGCTGAGTCCCTTTCTCTTCTCGAAGGACCTGGTCGAGTTTTGCAAGAAGCACGGGATCGCGGTGGAGGCGTACAGCCCGCTCACGAAGGGCCATCGCCTCGGAGATGAGCGGCTCAAGACGCTCGCGGCGAAGTACCGGAAGACCGTGCCCCAGCTCCTGATCCGGTGGGGGCTCCAGCACGGCATCATCGAGATCCCGAAGTCCGCCCGCCCGGAGCACATCCGCGAGAACGCGCGGGTGTTCGACTTCGAGATCCGCGGCGAAGACATGCGGGCCCTCGACTCGATGGGCGAGGACCTCCACATGGCATGGGACCCGACGGACGAGCCGTAGTCCGCGGAGTTCGACGCCACGGTGCGGAGACAGCTACATTATGACGAGGCGTGGGTAGTTTTTTAACTGCAAAGTGAGGTCTCGACCCCGAGGCGGGGCGATGGCGAGGGACAGGAAGGACTCGAAGTTCGAGGTGTTCGGCCAGGAGATGATCGAGAAGGTCGTCGCCAAGAGCGGGAACTCCGGCCGGATCTACCTCCCGCCCGACTGGATCGGGAAGCGGGTCAAGATCATCCGCGTGGAGTGAGGCCCATGGCGGTGAAGGTCCGGCGGCTCACGGAGGCGGACGTCCCCGCGATCGAGAAGATCGAGCGGCAGATCACGAAGTCCACCCGCACGAGCTCCCTCGGGCGCAACGTGAGGGAGCAGCTGAAGACCGCCCACGCCGAGGCGTGCCTCGCGGGGGAGGTCGACGGAGCGTTCGCGGGCTTCATCGTGGGCGACATCCGTCCCTGGGAGTTCGGGGAGGACCGGGACGTGGGCTGGGTGAAGACCGTCGGCGTGGACCCCGCGTTCCAGGGGCACGGGGTCGGGAAGGCGCTCGGAGAGGCGCTCCTCGCCCATTTCAAGGGGAAGGGTGTCGTGCTCGTCCGGACCCTCGTCGAGTGGCACGCGGGGGACATGATCGCGTATCTGAAAGGCCTCGGATTCGACCGGAGCGACATGATCCCGCTCGAGCGGCGGCTCTAGGCGCCGTCCCAAAGGGGAAGCGCGGTCGCGGAATAGTTCCATGGCCACAGTATTCCTAACCGAATAATCGTGTCGGCCATCCTTTTCTACCCCTCGACGGTTCCGGCCCCGAGGACGGACATGGTCGAGCGGACCCCGCACGCGGCACATTCCTCCGTACGAAGCAGGGTGCCCCCCGCGGCGGGGACGATGCGCTAGCCTGTCCGCCTCATCTTCTGGAGGCGGGATGGATGACAGAGAGCACACGCTACGCGGCAGAGATCGTGGAGCCCGTGGAGGCCCGCGGCGAGACCGTCCTCGACTGCATCGGGTGGACGCCGCTGCTCGAGCTGAAGCGGCTCGCCCGGGCGGCGGGAGTCCCGGAGAGCGCCCGCATCCTTGCGAAGGCGGAGCACTTCAACCCGGGCGGCAGCGTGAAGGACCGACTCGCGCTCGCGCTGATCGAGGACGCGGAGGCCCGCGGCCTGCCCGCGGGAGGGACGATCGTCGAGGCGACGAGCGGCAACACCGGCATCTCCCTCGCGATGGCGGCCGCCGTCAAGGGCTACCGCCTCCAGGTCGTCGCGAGCACGAAGGTGAGCCAGGAGAAGCTCCGCCTGCTGCGCGCGCTCGGCGCCGAGGTCCACGTGACCCCGAACGTCCCCCATGGGGACCCGCGCCACTACACCGCCGTCGCGAAGCGGCTCGCGGCGGAGATCCCCGGGGCCGTGTACCTGGACCAGTTCCACTCCCCGGTGAACGCCCGCATCCACGAGGAGCGCACCGGCCCCGAGATCCTCGGCCAAGCCCTCCGGGCGGCGGGCCGCCTGGACGCGTTCGTGTGCGGCGTCGGCACCGGGGGCACGTTCGCGGGCATCGCGTCGTACCTCCGGCGGGAATCCCCCGACACCCGCATCGTCCTCGCGGATCCCGAGGGGTCCGTGCTCGCCGGCGCGCCGGACTTCCGGCCGTACCTCGTCGAGGGGATCGGGGACGACTCGACGCCGCCGCTGTTCGACCCCTCCCTCGTCGACGAGTCCGTGACGGTGTCGGACCGGGAGAGCTTCCGTTTCGCGCTCCTCGCGGCGCGGCTCGAGGGGCTCATCGTGGGCGGGTCGAGCGGGAGCCACCTGGCGGCCGCGGCGGAGGTCGCGCGGCGGCTCGGGCCCGGCGCGGTCGTCGCCACGGTCCTCCCGGACACGGGCCGCAACTACCTTACGAAATTCTTCGACCCCGCATGGTGCCAGGAGCACGGACTCACAGACCTCCACCGGGAGGTCGCTCGATGACCGGCGGGACCGTTGCGGGGAGCGCGACCCTCTGCGTCCACGGCGGGACGCCGCCCGACCCGCAGACCGGCGCGCTCGTCCCTCCCCTCGTCCAGTCCACGACGTACGCGTGGCCGGACCTCGACCATCCGCCCGCGATCACGTACGCCCGAGCGGGGAACGCGACCGTCGAGGCCCTCGAGCGGCGGCTGGCGGCCCTGGAGGGCGGCGGGGACGCCGTGTGTTTCGGGAGCGGCCTCGCGGCGATCGACGCCGTGCTCCGGTCCCTCCCGGACGGCGCACGGGTCGTGGCGGGACGCCATCTCTATGGAGGAACGACGCGGCTGATCCGGCGGCTGCACGCCTCCCGTCTCCGGGTCGACGAGGTGGATTCCACGGACGCGGGCCTCCTCGAGGCGGCCCTCGGATCCCCCGCGGACCTCGTCCTCGTCGAGACACCGTCGAACCCGACCCTCCGGATCACGGACCTCCGCCGGGGCGCGCGGGCGGCGCACGCGGCGGGTGCGTTGTTCGCGGTCGACAACACGTTCCTCACCCCCCTCTACCAGAGGCCCCTCGACCTCGACGCGGACCTCTCGATCCATAGCACGACGAAGTACCTCGATGGCCACGACGCGACCCTCGGGGGCGCGGTCGTCGTGCACGAGCGCCACGCCGGCAAGGGGGACTCGCCCACCGGGCCGCTCGCCGCCCGCCTCCGGTGGATCCGCAAGGCGAGCGGGTCCGTCCTCGCCCCGTTCGAGGCGTGGCTCACGCTCCAGGGATCGAAGACCCTGCACCTCCGGACGCGGGAGCAGTGGGCCACCGCGGCGCGCATCGCGGCGGTCGCCCGCGATCACCCCGCGGTCGGGCGGGTCCACTACCCGGGGCTGGCGGCCCATCCGGGCCATTCCGTCCACCGCGGCCAGGCGACGGGAGACGGGGGGATCGTCGCCCTCGATCTCGGGGACATCGAGTCCGCGCGGGAGTTCGTCTCCGCCCTCCGCGTGTTCACGATCGCGGAGAACCTGGGTGCGACGGAGTCGATCGCGACCCACCCTGCGTCGATGACCCACGCGGACCTCGCCCCGGAGCGGCGGCGCGAGGACGGAATCACGGACGGGCTCGTCCGCCTGAGCGCGGGGGTCGAGGACCCGGGGGACCTCGAGGCGGACGTCGCGCAGGCCCTCGACCTCGCTCGGCGGCAACGGCGGGAAGTGGTCGCCTGAGCGCCCGCGCCGAGCCCACGGTCATCAAGGTCGGCGGCTCGATCCTCCGGACGGCGGCTTCGTATCGGACCGTGGCCCGCCTCCTCGCGGACCGGTTCGCGGAACGACCCACCTGGGTCGTCGTGTCCGCCGCGCGCGGGATCACGGACGTCCTCGAGCGTGTAGGCGCCTCGTCGAGCCCCCGACGGGTCGAGGAACTCCTCGAGCGACAGGAGCGCCTCACGGGCGTGGGTTGCGATCCCGAGATCGTCGCGGATCTCCGCCAGGGCGCGCGCGAGTCCGTCGGGCGCGCGACGCAACGCCTCCTCGCATGGGGCGAGCGGGCGAGCACGGCCGCGCTCCGCTACCATCTGTCGCGCCTCGGCCTCGACATCCCGGTCGTCGAACTCACCACCCGGGCCCGGCTGCCGCCCATCCCCACCGCCCTGGTCCCCGGGTTCTACATCCGGAACCGCCTGGGCAGGATCCGGTGTCTCCCAAGGGGCGGGAGCGACATCAGCGCGGTCCTCGTGGCCGACCGGATCGGGGCGCCCGTGGTCCGGCTCTGGAAGGACGGCGGGGGGATCCGCGTGGGCCCCAAAGGGATCGTGCTCGAGGTCGACGGGGCCTCCCTCCTGCCGCGTCTCGTGGAAAGCATCCGCCCCCTGCACCCCGCCGCGCTGAGCCTCGCGATCCAGGAGGGCATCGAAGTCATTCTTGAGGATCCGTTCCGCCGTCATCCCGCCACGCGGATCGTCTCTCGCAATCCCGGGTCGGTCCTCGTTCCCGAAGCCGTCCCCGCGGGAATCACCCTAGAACGAGGGGGACGCCCGGGAGGATCGGGGTGAAGACCTATGACGCCGCCGTGCTCGGCGCGACGGGCGCGGTCGGCCAGAAGTTCGTCCAGCTCCTGGAAGACCATCCGTGGTTCCGGCTCACGGAGGTCGTCGGGAGCGACCGGCACGCGGGGGAGGCGTACGGCGACGCGGTGCGGTGGGCCGAGGGTTCTCCGCTGCCTGACGGGATCCGGGACCTCCCGCTCCGCACGGACGTGGACGGACTCGACGCAGAAGTGGTCTTTAGCGCGCTCCCGGGAGGGAAAGCGGGGCCCGTGGAGCGGGCCCTCGCCGCCCGCGGGCACCGGGTGTTCACGAACGCACGGGACCTGCGGATGGAGCCGGACGTCCCGCTCGTGATTGCGGAGGTGAACCCCGACCATCTCGCGCTGGTCGAGGCCCAGGGGCATGCGGGCGATGGGTTCGTCGTCGCGAACGGGAACTGCACCGCGATCCTCCTCTCCCTCGCGCTGAAGCCCCTGGCCGACCGCTTCGGGCTCGAGGCGTGCCATGTGGTCTCGATGCAGGCCCTCAGCGGGGCGGGGTATCCAGGAGTCCCGGGACTGGACATCGTCGACAACGTACTCCCGTTCATCCCCGAGGAGGAGACGAAGGTCGTGGCGGAGGTGCCCAGGTTCTTCGGGACCATCGACCGGGGGCGCGTGACCCCCGCGCCAATCGCGGTGAGCGCCACGTGCACGCGGGTGCCCGTCCTCGAAGGCCACATGCTCGCGGTGAGCGCCGGTCTCCGGGCGACGCCGTCCCGGGAGGAGATCTGCGAGGCGTTCCGGTCGTTCCGCGGGGAACCGCAGCGGCTCCGCCTCCCGAGCGCGCCCCAGACCCCCGTCGTCCTCCGCGAGGAGGAGGACCGGCCGCAGCCCCGGAGGGACCGCGACGCGGGCGGGGGCATGTCGGTGAGCGTCGGCCGCGTTCGGCCGGACCCCCTGCTGGGGTGGTCGTTCGTCGCCGCGGGGAGCAACACGATCCGCGGGGCCGCGGGCGGGTCGATCCTGAATGCGGAGCTCGCCGCGGTCCGCGGGTTCCTCTAGGCCGGGCCCCTCGGCGCGCGAGAGAGATCGCACAACGTTTATCTCCCGAGTCCGCCACGGCGGGGAGGGCGAGGAGGCGAGACGTTACGATGCCGGTACCTGAGCTTCCTGCGGAGCGACTGCGGGCGGTGTGCCCGGAGGCCGCGCTGGACTGCGAGTCGAGCAAGGAGATCCGCCCCGTGGAGGGGATCATCGGGCAGGACCGCGCCCTCCAGGCCCTCCGGTTCGGGCTCGAGATGAAGGGGAAGGGCTTCAACGTCTACGCCGCCGGCCAGCCCGGGACCGGGAAGAACACGGCGGTCCGGCAGATCCTGCGCTCCGCGGCGAAGGACCGGCCCGTGCCCCCGGACCGGTGCTACGTGAACAACTTCCGCGAGCCGTACGAGCCGAGGGCACTCAGCCTCCCGCCGGGGAAAGCGCGGGAGCTCCAGAGGGACCTGCGAGCCCTCGTGGCGGAGGCCCAGCGGGCGATTCCCGCGGCGCTGCAGGGCGACGACTTCGTCTCGAAGAGGGGCGCCGCCGCTCGGAGGGCGGACGAGGAGAGGGCCCGCGTGCTCGAAGCGCTGAACGGTGAGGCCGCAGGGCTCGGGTTCGCAGTCCAAGTCTCCCAGGCGGGCATCTCGATCACGCCGGTGGCGAAGGGTAAGCCGCTGAGCGACGAGGCGATCGCGGCGCTGCCCGCCGCGGCCCAGGAAGCGATGCGGGGGAACCGGGAGGCGGTCGCCGCGCAGCTGGATCGGGCGGTGAAGCGGCTCGCCGATCTCGACGCCCGGACGCGCGCGGAGATCCGCAAGCTCCAGGACGACGCGGTCCGGTACGCGATCGGGCACCTCGCAGAGACCCTCGTCGCGCGCTACCGGGACCTGCCCTCGGTCTCCGCATACTTGGAGGAGATGCAGCGGGACATCCTGGAGAGCACGGACCTGTTCGTGGGCGGCGAGGCCGAGGGGCCGCCCGCGGCGGGCGATCCGCCCGGCGGCGCGGACCCGGAGCTGGCGTTCCGGAAATACCGCGTGAACGTGATCGTGGACAACGCGGACCTTAAGGGCGCCCCCATCGTGTTCGAGGACAACCCCACGTACGCGAACCTCTGCGGGAAGATTGAAAACGAGGCCCGCCTCGGGGCCCTCGTCACCGACTTCACGCTGATCAAGGGCGGGTCCCTCCACCGCGCGAACGGCGGGTACCTCGTCCTCCAGGTGAACGAGCTCTCGAAGAACCCCGCGTCGTACGAGGGGCTGAAGCGGGCGCTCCAGAGCGGGAGCATCGCGATCGAGGAGGCCGGAGAGAAGCTCGCGACGAACACGAAGTCCCTTACCCCCGAGCCCGTCCCCCTCGACGTGAAGGTCGTGCTTATCGGCGACCCGGCGTCCTACCAGGCGCTCTACGTGAGCGACCCGGAGTTCGGCCCGCTGTTCAAGGTGAAGGCGCAGTTCGACGAGACGATCGAGCGGACTCCTGCGAACACGGCGATGTATGCCCGCTTCGTCCACACGCTCTGCGAGGCAGAGGGGCTGCGGCACCTCGAGTCCGGCGCGATCGCGAAGCTCGTCGAGCACGGCTCCCGCCTGGCGGAGGACCAGGCGAAGTTGTCCACGCGGTTCTCCGAGCTCGCGGACGTCCTGCGGGAGGCGGACTTCTACGCCTCGCGGGACGGGTCCCCCCTTGTGACGGCCGTGCACATCGTGAAAGCGGTGCGCGAGAAGGTGTACCGCTCGAACCTCGTGGACGAGAAGCTGAAGGAGATGGTCGCGCGGCGGGTGATCCTCATCGACACCGCCGGGGCGGCGGTGGGCCAGGTGAACGGCCTCACCGTGATGGACGTCGGGGATTTCGAGTTCGGGCAGCCCTCGCGAGTGACGGCGAGCGTGGGCCTCGGGCGGGAGGGGATCGTCGACATCGAGCGGGAGTCGAGGCTCGGCGGACAGATCCACACGAAGGGCGTCCTGATCATCTCCGGGTACCTCGCGGACACGTACGCCCGGGACAAGCCGTTGAGCCTCGCGTGCCGGCTCGTGTTCGAGCAGAGCTACGGCGAGGTCGAGGGGGACAGCGCGTCGAGCGCGGAGCTGTATGCGATTCTGTCCGCGCTCTCGGGCCTCCCGATCCGGCAGAACCTCGCGGTCACGGGGTCGGTGAACCAGAAGGGCGAGGTCCAGGCGATCGGCGGGGTGAACGAGAAGGTCGAGGGGTTCTACGACACGTGCGCCGCGAAGGGCCTCAAGGGAGACGAGGGCGTGATGATCCCGTTGGCGAACGTGCAGCACCTCATGCTCCGGGAGGACGTCGTCGACGCCGTGCGGGAGGGCCGCTTCCACGTCCACGCGGTCCGGACGATCGACGAGGGGATCGAGGTCCTCACGGGAGCGAAGGCGGGGAAGCGGGTCGCGGCGAGCTTCGAGGCGGGTTCGGTGAATGACCGCGTCGACAAGCGACTCGAGGAGATGGCGGAGGCGATCGCCCGCTTCACGTCTCCCGCGGCGCCCGTACGCCGCGCAAACTCTGAACAGTCCTAACGAACGCGGAGCTCGCGGCGGTGCGGTCCTTCTGTCATCGGGCTCCAGAAAGGCGCGATCCCGGGGGCCTCATGGGCGCGTGACCCTGACGGGGGGCACGGAGGCGGACGGCGTCCATCCTCGGGGCCCGCTTGCGGACATGATTCCGTCCCCGATGCCCATCCGCGGGGGATTCGACCCGAGTTCGAGCCAGTACACAACCGTGAACTCCGCGACGTAGGTCGCATCGCCGGTCACGAGGACCGTCCTCGGGTTCGAGGTGTTGCCGTCGCTCCACTGCTTGAAGACGAACCGAAGCCCGGGTCCCGCGGGCATCGGGCTGACGGCCTCGATGACATGGTCCGATCCAGTGAGGAGATTCCACGACACGGGGGCGGTCACCGCGGGGCCTCCATCGAGGCGCACGAGGAACCCTGCCGGGGCCGTGCTCAGGACCACCGAGTGGATCCGACGGCTAGACGTGGAATAGATGTTCACGTCTCCGTCGCGGCGGTCCTCCCACGCGAGGAACACCCTGGTAGACGAGGCGGCCACGGCTACGCCTCGGGGGCCCCCGACCGCGGTCCCGGGTAGGTTGTCGCTCACACGCACCGGCGGTCCGAACGTCGCCCCTCCATCGAGCGAGGTCACGTTCCACGTCGCGCCTTCCGCCGAGTACGCGGCCACGACGAGGCTCCCGTCCAGCGTGAGGGCGAGCGCCCCTGTGTCGCTGGCAGGCGCGCCAAGCCGCTGGGAGCCGCCGTTCACGCCTTGCCACGTTCCGCTCGAGACGTTCGTGGAGTAGTTCGCGAGGATCACGGGATCGGGCCCGAAGAAGGTCGCGTTCGAAAAGACGGCGCCGACCACCGCCCGCTCGCCCTCGACCGCGATTGACGGCCAGACCCGCTGGGTTGACCCGCAGATGCGATAGCACATCAGGGCGTCCTGGGAGAAGAACGCGGTCGTCGGGTTGTACCGGAACCACGTGAGGTCGTAATCCGCACCGTCGTTGATCTCGATCTCCATGGCTCCGACGAGGTCCCCCGACACGGCATCGAATCCGGTGGAAGGGTGGAACAGCTCGACATCCGGGGTTTGGGCGAAATAAACACCGAGCCACTTCGATGCGTTGGAGAGATCGGGGAGGAAGAGCATGTCCAGGGTCCACGCCCCGGTCCCGCACACCTTCGGCTCCGTGCACCACGCCTCGTACATCCCGACCGCGCCGGGCCCGTTCGCCACGAACGAGGGATGTCCGAACCTTGTGACTTCCGGCGTGAGTGCAATCGTCGTCGTTGCCCACGTCGCGCCCCGATCCGAGGACCGCACGTACGCGACCCGCGTGACGTCTGCATCCTGGGCGTAGAACACGGTCACGTCGTCCCCCGGACCGATGATCAGGCTCGGGCTCCTTTCGTTCGAGGCGCCTGCCGCCGCGGGAACGGGCGTGCGCCACGTCGCCCCCTCGTCGTCGGACCACGACACGTAGACGTCGGAGTTTGAGACCGCCGCGAGGTGCGAGAACGCCACGTAGACCCTGCCGGTGCTGTCGACCGCGATCGAGGGCTCGCTCTGCTCCCGGGGATCCCTCCAGACGGGAACGTTCGGGCCGAAGGGAGCGTTCGAGGGCGCGGGCCCGGGCGAGGTCGGCGCGGGAGGCGCCGTAGTGCGGGCCTTGTCTAGGGGGATCTGAGGTCCCGGATGAAGTTGAAAGCGGGCAGGAATCTCGTCCCCCCTCGAGACAAGGGAGTGACCCGGGTCGGAGGACATACATCCCCTTGGGAAAAGCGGTCGAAACACCCCGCCGCCTCCCTTTGCTCCGGGTCGCTGCAGCAGCAATCCCCTACTTAACAGTGGAGGCGAGGTCGCGAGCCCGCGGGTCCACTCCATGGCGTTGGCCCATCGGCGCTGGATGCGAACTTCGGAGGGCCTTTATCAAATTTATAAACCTAATAATATATGTATTCCGGTCCGGCATGGAGGCCTCATGGGGTCATCGGACTCGGATCGCGGGGCCTTCCGAACCGCCGTGCCGAGGGTCGCCCTCATCACCGGGGCGAGCCGCGGCCTCGGTCGCGTCCTCGCCGGGTTCCTCGCGAGGCAGGGATACCGGCTCGTCGTCACCTCGAGGGGCGAGGCCGAGTTGTACGCGGCGACCGGGGACCTCCGCTTGTACACTCCGGACGTCGAGTCCATCGCTGGGGACGTGACGGACGGGGCCCATCGTACTCGGCTCATCGGAGCCGCGGAGAAATGGGGAAGGATCGACGTCCTCATCAACAACGCCTCCGAGCTGGGCGAGTCCCCGCTCCCTGCGTTGATCCAAGCGAAACGACAGGATCTCCTTCGGGTCTACGACGTGAACGTCCTCGCCCCCCTCGCCCTCGTGCGGGAGGCGCTCCCGCTCCTGGCCCGCGCACGCGGGCTGGTCGTGAACATCACGAGCGATGCGGCCGTGGGCGGGTACCCCGGGTGGGGCGTGTACGGCGCGAGCAAGGCCGCGCTGGACCTCGTCTCGAAGACCCTCGCCGGAGAGCTCAAAGACCAGGGAATCGGCGTCGTGAGCGTGGACCCGGGGGACCTGCGGACGAAGATGCACCAAGACGCGTTCCCGGGGCAGGACATCTCCGACCGCCCGCTCCCGGACGTAACGCTGCCGTTCTGGGCCTGGCTCCTGTCCCAGTCCCCGCTAGCAGTGAGCGGGGGACGGTACCAGGCGCAGGCCGCGGTTTGGGAGGTGCCCGCATGAGGCGGGCGGAGCTGATCTTCGACCGGCCCGAGGACCGGTTCGCGCGGACGCCCCCGGAGGAGCGCGGGCGGGGGCGGGACAATGTGCGGCTCCTGGTGACCCTCGCGGACGGGCACCGCCACGCTCGGTTCGAGGACCTCCCGCAATACCTCCGGTCCGGGGACCTCCTCGTCGTCAACGAGAGCGCGGCGATTCCCGCGAGCCTCCCCGCCGAGGGGCGGCTCGGCGGCATCCTCCTGAACCTGTGCACGCGGTTCCGGTCCGACCTCTGGATCGCGGAGCCCCGGTGGAGCGCGGGGAAGCCCGGTCCGCTTCCCGTCCGGCCCGGGGACGAGTTGCGCGTCGGGGCGTCGACCGTGAGGCTCCTATCGGAGTACCCGGGGCTCCCTCGCCTCTGGTTCGCCCTGGCGGACCGGCCGTTCGAGTCGATCATCGCGGAGAACGGCGGGCCGATCCACTACGGGTACACGGACGCGTGGCCCATGGAGGTGTACCAGACCTTGTTCTCCCGCGTCCCTGGGAGCGCGGAGATGCCCTCCGCGGCGCGGCCGATCACTCCTCGAATCCGCGAGCTCGTCCTGGAGGCGGGCGTCCGGATCGCGCCGATCGTCCTGCACACCGGGGTCTCGAGCCTCGAGATCGAGGGTGAGACCGTGGAGGCGGAGGCGATGTACCCCGAGCCGTTCTCCGTCTCCCGCGAGACCGCGGACGCGGTGAACCGCGCCCACGCCTCCGGCGGGCGGGTGATCGCGGTCGGCACGACGGTCGTGCGGGCGCTGGAGTCCGCGTGGACCCCGGAGGGCGTGCGGCCCCGCACCGGGTACTCCCGCCTCATGGTGAACCCGGACCGCGGGGTGCATGCGGTGGACGGGCTCCTCACCGGGTTCCACGACCCCGTCACGAGCCACCTCGCGCTCCTCGCCGCGTTCCTCGATATGGAGGGTGTGCGGGACGCGTACGCCGAGGCGATTCGCAAGGGATACCTGTGGCACGAGTTCGGCGACAGCCACCTCGTGCTGCGGGCGGCGTCGGGCGATGGACCCGACGCCGTGAACTGACGCTCCCGTGGGCGGTCACGAGAAGCGGTCGGAGCCCCTGCGGCGGCACGCCTCCGCGTTCGTCGTGTCCCCGAGCGCGTCGAACGCCTTCGCCTTCACCCGCCAGACCCCCGGGTACTTCGGCTCGAGCTGGGTCACGCGGTTCAGGTATTCGAGCGCCTTCTCCGGCCGCCCCGAGAGGAGGTGCCAGGAACCGATGACCAGGAGGGCGTCCGTGTCGTCCGGGGACTCCCGCAGGCGCGCAAGGGCGGAGCGCACGTACAGGTTGTCCGGCCGGACCGCTGGCGCAGGCGCGGGAGCGGGATCGCCCATCCGTTTCTCGGAAGGACAAAGATGGGCCCCGGAAGAACGTTTCTCCCCAGGATGAACACATGCGGGGTGGGCCCGCTCGTCCGTGCCCGCCGCGGGTAAGGCGTCACGACGTTCTCAGGATGTGGATCCTCCACTGGTTTCAAGGGAGGACCTTGGCCTTCCGGATGGCGACCTTGGTCTTCGGACGATCATCGGCGTCCGTCGCCGCCTTGCTGATCGCGTCGACGACCTCCATCCCGCCCACGACCTTGCCGAACACGGGGTGCTTGGGGTCGAGGCGGCGGTTGTCCGCGACGTTGATGAAGAACTGGCTCCCGCCGCTGTTCGGCCCGGAGTTCGCCATCGAGATTGTTCCCCGCGAATTCCGGTTGTCCTTCGTGAACTCGTCCTTGATCGTGTACCCCGGCCCGCCAAACCCCGTCCCCTCCGGGTCCCCGCCCTGGATCATGAACCCCGCGATCACGCGGTGGAAGATCGTCCCATCGTAGAACCCCTTCTCGACGAGCTTCCGGAAGTTCCCCGCCGTGATGGGCATCGTGGCCTCGAACAGCTCGATCTTCACGTCGCCCATCGTCGTCTGGAGGAGGACGGTTGACATGGCGTGCGCCATCTCGGCCCTGTATGTAAAGCCTCTCTGGGCTGGGGGGAGGGTCGCGGGTATCCAGGGCGAATGACCGACAACCTTTTGAAACCCTTCCCCATTTATCGGGCGGTAGGGTTTGGGGGAGAGGTTGCGCGCTCTTCGAAAGGGTGCGGCGTTCGCCTGTTTCGTGGCGATTCTCCTTTTCGCGCTGGTGGTCGTGTTCCCCCAGGGCGCCGCCGCT
>VBMI01000058.1 GCA_005878955.1 Methanobacteriota archaeon | reverse complement strand
AACGCTCTTGTGGCAGAGCACTCCCGTAAGCGTACCCAACCAAACGACCGCGACGATCCGGGCGGTGGACACGAGCGGGCACTCGACGACGTGCGACGTGCTGCTATGACCTAGCGCTCCCACGGGAACCTTGGTTCGAACATCGTCGTGAGCACGCGGGCATAGGGTCGCACGATCGCGGCGTTGTCGACGCGGACGTTAAGTCCCCGTCGAGCGGCCTTGTCGAGGTCCCGTCCAAGGCTGAGGGACCGAATCTCCCGCTTGAGCAGGGCGGCCGCGTCCGTCGACTCGCGTGACATCTCCACCGCCCAACGGTCTCCCCGGATGTACGGGCCCGCGACCCGGCGGGTCGAGCCTCTCCACTTCCGCAAGAAGTCATCGGCGTTCTTGACCCACGCGGGAGGGCCCTCGTGCAGCTCGACCCTCGGGAGGCGGAAGACCTCGAACTCGAAAAGCACGAGGACCTCGTTACCTTCGATCCCCGACCACGACTTGATTGTCGCGAACCCGTGGCGATGGAAGAGATCCTGCAGCGACTTGTGCGCCTTGCGAATCTGCGGGTACGAGACATCCTCAGTCACCTTCGGGGCGGCGATGGTGATCGCAACGATGTGGGTCTCCCGGGTGCGGAGGGTGCGCTTGATCCGGGCCGTCGGCCAAGGCTTGAGCGGGCGGGGGAAGAAGAATCGCTCGGAGGGCTTGGCCAGGTACTCTCGGGCCGCGTGCACGAACGTTGCGAGCTGCTCCGCGGAGACCGCGCTCGCGACATTCCGGTTCCCGTCGACCGGGTCCACGACCACGAGGGGTTCGACGAACGGGCGGGCGGCTGGCGTCTCGAACTCGACCTTCGTCCCCGCGCGCCACGACCCGGCGGTTTCGAGGACGCTGCGGAAGGTTCCATGCTTGAGCACGAGAAGCTCGCACAGGTATCCCGAGAACCCGCGGATCTTCGCCTCGGCTCCGTAGACGCCGATCCCCTCCGCCCACGCCTTGAGCAGCCTGACCTCCGTCGCCTGGTCCTCGCCGAGGTGGCCCAGGACGTAGTCCACGTGCAGCGGGGTCCGGTCCACGGCGGACAGGCGCTGCGCCGCGTTCGTGATCTTGTAGCAGGGGACGATCTCCACCTCGAAGCCCTTGTACCAGCCCCGCGTGTACGGATGCTCCGCGTACATGCGCACGGGGCGATCGAGGATGTCCCCGAACGCGAGGCCCTCCTTCTCCAGGTCCGCCCGCGGGAGGTCCGGCGAGAACGCGACGAACATATCGACCTCCGGTTCGTGGAGGTGCACCCCCTTCGCGACGGAGCCGACGAGGATCGGCTTGGCGTCGAGGCCGCGGGCGGTGATCCGCTCGGCCAGGCGGTCCGTGAGGTCACGGACGACCGCCCTCAGGCGGCGTTCCTCGTCCTCCGTCGGCAGGATTCTCCGGAGAACGCGGACTTCAACCGGGTCCATCGACGAGCGCAACGACTCCCGCTATAAAGAATCCCGCTGCGGCGAAGCAGGGACGCCTACGGGGGGAGGAGGCCGTTCAGCCGCGCCGCCCCGACCGCCCCGTTAATCACGAACTGGACCGCGATCGCCGCGAGCAGGAGCCCGAGGATGCGGGAGATCGCGAGGGTCCCCGTCCGCCCGATCCGCTTGAAGATCATGTCCGCGTATTGGAACGCCGCGTAGCTCGCGAGGATGCTCACGAGGATTCCGGCGAACACGAACATCTTGTCGAGCGGCGCGGCGGACTCCTGGGAGATGTAGACCATCACCGTGCTGATCGCCCCGGGCCCGGCGAGCAAAGGGATTCCGAGCGGGACGACGCCGACGGCCTGGCGCTCCAAGGCCTCTGCGTGCTCCTTCTCCGTGGCCTTCGTGCGCGGCCGCTCCCCGTGGAGCATCTCGAAACCCACGCTAAACAACAGGAGCCCGCCCGCAATCTGGAACGCGGGAATCGTGATGCTGAACGCGAGGAAGATCCACTGACCGACGAGCCCGAAGATCAGGAGCACGACGAGTGCGACGGCGCAACTCCTCTGAATCACGGCCTGCTTGTCCTTCGGGGAGTAGTCTTCCGTGAGGGCCGCGAAGAACGGGACGGCCCCGATCGGGTCCACGATGGCGAAGATGGAGGCCATGGCGGTCAGGCCGTACGCGAGGTCCACCATGGCGGCTACCCGGAAGCGACGGATGCCTTAGTCGCGTCGCATGAGCTTCATCCAGCCGCCGCTCTCGTAGACGGCGAGGCGGCGGGAGATCGCTGCCCGCTCGAACTCGTCCCAGGTGATGAAGTCCATCCGCTCGTTGTCCGCCCGGGAGAAGCGGAGCGTCCGCGTCCCCTTCACGACGGCGGGCACGAGGCCCTTCGCCTCCGCGATCCGCTTCGCGGTCTCGAAATCGATCTGCCGGAGTGCGGTCATGTCCATCCCTTCCCGCGCTTCCGCGCGGTGCGCGACGATGGACCCCCGCGCTATAAGTGTCTTACGTTCGTCGGACACCCGCCGTTGACAAACCCCCTCCATAGCGGATTAAGTCCCACTTTTGATTCTACGACGCCGCTACTTATATAGCCCAAGTCGCAAACTCCCCCTGCACTCCGAGGTTGCCCCATGGCGGACAAGGTCGCGACCGATCGAATTCCCGCAACGGACATCGGCAGCGCGGTGAGAGCGAAGGTCGAGAGGCTCAAAGAGGCGCAGTCCCAGATCGAGCAGCGGACGAAGGAAATCGAGGTCGAGCGCCGCAGGCTCGATGGGGACCGTCGCGATCTTCAGAGGATGGAAGAGGCCCTTGAGACCCTCAAATCGGAGCTCGACAAGCGCGATGACAACCTGAAGTCGCGCGAGGAGGAGCTCCACAACGGACAGCGCGCTGCGAAGGAGTCGCAAGAGAAGCTCGCCGCGGAGGAAAGCCGCCTCCGGGAGTGGGCGAAGGCCCTCCAGAACACGGAGGGCGACATCAAGTCCCTGCAGGACCGGGCGAAGGCAGGCCGCGAGGACGTCGCCGCCAAGCTCGCAGACGCGAACTCGAAGATCGCGGGCCTCGTCGAGCGGGAAGAGCTGATCGCGAGCCGCGAGGCCGCCCTCGCGTCGAGCCTGGACCGCCTATCGAAGATCGGCGAGTCCATCGCGTCGAGGGAGAAGCAGCTCGCGACCCAGCAGGAGGAGATCATCCGGCTCCAGAACGAGCGCTCGTCCGCGCTGCGGCAACGGGAGGACGAGCTCACCAAAGGGATGGAGACCCTCACCCGGCGAATGCGCGAGCACGAGTCGAGCGTCTCCGACCTCACGACCATGGAGCAGACCCTTCGCGAGGAACTCCAGTTGCTCGCTGCGGAGCGACAGCAGCTCGTCACGAAGGAGAAGAACCTCATCGAGGCGGAGAAGAGCCTCGCCACCGTCTTCGAGGCAACCGGCATCGAGTGGGAGGAGCCCGCGCCCGCCCCCCGCGAGGTCCCGCTCCCGCCCCCGAAGGCGCAGGAGAGGCCTCCCGCGCCGGAGCCGACGAGGTCGGCCCCGCCGCCCCCGCCCCCCAAGCACCGGGAGGCGATGGAACAGGAATTCGAGAAGGTCGTCTCCGCTACCTCCCGCGCAGGCAAGTCCGAGGCGATCGAGAAGATGAACCGCGCCCTTGAGATGGCCAAGAAGGCAAGGGACGCAGGAAACGACGTCTCAGAAGTCCGGCGGATTCTAAAGCAGGCGAGGACCGCGTTCGAGAACCAGAACTGGGAGGAGGCGGTGCGTCTGAGCGACCAGATCGTCGAGATGCTCGCCTCGCTCGCCACGGCGTCCCGATAGTCCTAGCAGCCCTGGTCCATGCGACCCTGCACTCCGACGATCCAGAGCCGCATCCAGACGTCAAGGAAGTCGTGATGCGGGTCCCGGGCCGGAGCGGACCTTGGGGAGAAAGTCCGTCAGCCGTCGCTGGCGGGCGAGGTACCGTAGGAGATGGCTCGCCTGGAGCCATCGTTCGATCCGGAGGCGGAGGCGGGGCCGGAGGAACCTCAGGGCCTCGTCGAGCGCCTCGAACTTGGCGGGCGTGTCCGACAGCGCGGCTCGTGCGATCTCCCGGTATCGCCAGACGCCGAGCGGGATCCAATCGTCGTACACCTCCATGAACACGACCGCCCCTCCCTGCCGCCGCTCCCGCCCGAGGTACTCCAGCACAGGGAGTCTCGTCGCATGGTATGCGCCGGCCAACGCGTCGGGATACCTCTTCCGGCCGCGGTAGAACTCGTGGTCCGCGAGCGGGACGGGGTCCGACCCGAGGTTGAACGCCTCGAGCCCCTCGAACATCCACGCGGTCGGGGTCACGAGGACCTGCACGTTGTTTCCGAACTCCGCGTGACCAAACACCCGATACTCGTCGACCTGAGGATGTTGCTTCACCTTCTCAAGGAGTTCCTTCCCGAGGATGTCGTCGACCGCGGTGATGCTCCACTCCGTGGGGACGAGCCTCCGCCGCTTCCCGCCCCCCAGGAGGCCCACGCTGAACACGCGGGTGATGTGGCTCTGGGTGATGCCGTGGCGGTACAGGTCGACGACCCCGGCCGTGGCGCGCAGGTCCGTGTCCGAGACGACGGCGTCCACCCGGCGCGGGACCGACGGGTTCTCGGCAAGCTCCAACTTGCGAATCACGGCGGATGGCCCGGTCGGGGCCGCCCGTGCGGAGAACGCGCCCTGGAGCACGGGCTTCTTCTCCAGCCACAGCTCGGTGTCCACCGGCCGAGAGGCCATCGCCTCCTCCTGGGTGG
>VBMI01000121.1 GCA_005878955.1 Methanobacteriota archaeon | reverse complement strand
TTAGATACGGATTACTCCTCGCGGATACGTGTCGGGTCGCGGGACCACGGCGGGCACTTTCGCCCACCTCCCCCGGCCCCCCGCCTAAATAGCCTCCCGCCCATCGATTCGTGGGGAGGAGCCCATCGCCGCCGAGGCTCGAACAGAGGTACTTCCGCAGGAGCTCGTCCAGGTCCCCGAGCGGCGGCTCCTGACGACGTCGATCCCGGTCCTCGACCGCCTCCTCGGGGGCTTCGAGGGCGGGCGAATCACCCTGATCGACAGCGGATCGGACTACCTGTTCCACCTCACGTCCCTCCTGTGCGTGCGGGCGGTGATGGAGGGGGGCGAGATCGTGTTCGTGGACGGCGGGAACTCTGTCGACCCGCACGGCATCGCCTCGATCGCGCGGCGGGCCGGGCTCGCGCGGCTCGACGTCCTCCCGAAGGTCCACGTCGCGCGGGCGTTCACGTGCCACCAGATGGCGACAATATTATTGGAGCAGCTCGATGAAAAGGTGCGGGAGGTCGGGGCGGGACTCGTCGTCCTGTCGTGCCTCCCGGAGCTGTACCTGGACGAGGACGTGCCCCTCTCGGAGGCCCACCAACTGTTCCTTCGGTCCGCGCGGGCGATTCGGCGGGCCGCGGAGGAGAGCGGGGCGGTCGTCGTCGCGACGAACGCGGGGCTCGCGAAGCTGTATCGGCGGAAGTCGATCCGCCGCGTCCTGTACGAGACCGCGGACCGCGCGGTGCGGTTCCAGCACCACCGCGGCGGGCTCAAGATCGTGATCCCCGATCTCGGGGTCGAGGAGCTGTACCGGCCCGTGCCGCCGGACCAGACGACCCTCGAGGACTTCGAGTACCCCGTGCCGAGGATCCGGGACCTCCAGGAGGCCGTGGACCCGAAGGAGGTCAAGGCCTCCGGGTACCTCCGGTTCTCGTGGTGAGGGTCCGGTCACTTCGAGCGTCGGCGGGTCTTTGCGTTCTTCGTGCGCGTCGGCTTGCGCGGCCGAGGCGTCCGGGCGGGGGGCTGCCACAGCTCGACCCGGTTCCCTTCGGGGTCGCGGATCCACGCGAAGCGGCCGTACTCGAGTTCCTCCACGCGCTCCTCCACGCGGACCCGCTCCCTCCGCAGGGCCCTCAGCACCGCATCGAGGTCCTCCACGCGGAAGTTGATCATGAAGTCCGTCGACTTCTCCCCGAAGTACTTCGTGTCTCGCGGGAAGGGGCTCCATATCGTGTACCCCTCCCGCTCCGGGTCGTTGAACTCCCGCCACCGCACCACGGATCCGAACGGCTTCATCGGCAACCCGAGATGGCGGGCGTACCAGTCCCGCAACCGCTTCGGGTTTTCCGCCTTGAAGAAGACGCCCCCGATCCCCGTGACTCGCTTCATCGGGGCGGCGAACGGCCGACCGCCGAAAAACCTTCGGCCCGCCCCGCCACGATGGGCGAGCCTTTATTCCGAGGCGGGCCGTCCCCCGATGGCCCATGCGATACTTCGTGACGGGCGCCACGGGTTTCATCGGCACGCGACTCGTTCGCCAACTCCGGGAGGCGGGGCACGAGGTCGACGCGATCGCGCGGGACCCGGGGAAGGCGGGGGACCTCGTCCGCATCGGTGTACGGCTTCACAAGGGGGACATCACGAACAGGGAGTCGATGCGGGCCCCGATGGCAGGGGCGGACGGCGTGTTCCACCTCGCGGCGTGGTACAAGGTGGGTGAGAAGGATAAGTCCCCGGCGGTCCGGAGCAATATCGACGGCACCCGGAACGTCCTCGGTCTCATTCAGGAGCTCGGAATCCCGAAGGGCGTGTACACGAGCACCCTCGCCGTCTTCGGAGACACGAAGGGGAAGGTCGTGGACGAGGCGTACCGCCACGACGGACCGTGGCTGAGCGAGTACGACCGCACGAAGTGGGCCGCCCACTACGAGATTGCGGAACCCATGATGCAGAAGGGGCTCCCGCTCGTCATCGTGCAGCCCGGGGTCACGTACGGGCCGGGGGACCCGAGCGCGATGGGCGTGACGCTCCGGCAGTACCTTCAGCGGAAACTCCGCGGCGTGCCGAAGGTCTCCGCGTACTGCTGGGGGCACGTCGAAGACACCGCCGCGGGCCACCTCCTCGCGATGGGGCGCGGACGACCCGGCGAGAGCTACATCATCGCGGGAGAACCGCGCACGCTCATCGATGCGATCGAGATGGCGGAGCGAATCACGGGGATTCCCGCGCCGCGCCTCCGGCCCTCCCCCGGGTTCCTCCGGTTCCTCGCCGCGATCACGCGGTCGGAGATGCTCCGAGTCGGCGCGGGCGCGACGTACCTGGGGAGCAACGCGAAGGCGACGCGGGAGCTCGGATTGCGTCACCGACCGCTCGAGGAGGGCTTGCGGGAGACGCTCCTCGCGGAGATGCGGACGCTCGGAATCCCTGCTCCGGGGTAGGGCCGTGGACCGAATCGAGGTGACGATCCGCGATGTCGAGCGGGCCGTGCCTGTCGTGCGGGAGGTCGCGCGCCACACCCCCATTCTCCCCTTCGAGGGCCTGGACGGGCAGGTCCTCCTGAAACTCGAGAACCTGCAGCGGCTCGGTGTGTTCAAGATCCGCGGGGCCTGGAACCGCATCTCCCGCCTCACCGAGGAGGAGCGGCGGCGCGGCGTCACGACCCTGAGCTCGGGGAACCACGGTCGCGCGGTCGCGTGGTCCGCCCGCCGTCTCGGACTGCGGTGCGTCGTCCGGGTCCCGGAAGGGGCGGCCCCGCAGAAACTGGCCGCGATCCGCGCCGAGGGAGCGGAGGTCGTCCCCGTCCCCCGTGCGGAGCTTGTCCGCGTCCACGAGGATGAGGCTTGGCGGGCCTGGCCAGAGACGTATCTCCCGCCGTTCGCGCATCCTTTGATGATTGCGGGAAACGGGACCGCGGGGCTGGAAATCGCGGGGGACGTGCCCGATGCACGAACCGTCCTGGTGCCCGTGGGCGGCGGGGGCCTCGCGGCGGGAATCGCGATCGCGGTGAAGGCCCGCCTCCCCGAGGTGAAGGTGTTCGGCGTCCAGGCCGAGGGAGCCGCGAGCCTGCCCACGGCCCTGGAGACGGGGCGGGGATTCCGTCTTGATCGACCGGAGACGATCGCGGATGGCATCGGCGTCGGCCTCATGCTCCCGCCGATGGTCGAACTCCTGAAGCGTCACCTCGAGGGATGCCTTCTCGTCTCGGACACAGAGATCCGGACGGCGGTGCGTCGGCTCGCTCTCGAGGCGAAGGTGATCGCGGAGCCGGCGGGGGCGGCGGCCTTCGCGGCGTGGGCGCGCCATCACGAGTCCCTGGAGGCGCCGGTGGTCGTAATCGTCTCCGGCGGGAACGTGGACCCCGCCCTCCTCGTCGAGGTCCTCCGCTAGGACTCGGCCCACACGTCGAAGCGAGTTGGAGCGTGAAGGGAGTCGAACTCCGATCCTCACCGAGCTCCGGAGGTCGTCAGTAGATTGATTCCCTGGGCCCCACTTTCAAGACGAGAATACGGAGGAATGCCTCTTGAATGTCGACGATGACGCGGTAGTCACCGATTCGCAGCCGATAGTAGGGCGAGTTCGCGAGCTTCCGGACGAACCGGTGCGGGTTCTCTCGCATGTCGCCGACCTTCTCGAAGATTCGTCGAGCCACGCTCCGGTCGAGCTTCCTTAGTTGGCGAACGGCCGAATCGGACCAGATGATCTCGAAGACCATCAGAAGCCCAGATCGGCTTTGAGCTGGCTATGGGTCCGGTACTTCCCCGCCTTAATCTCCCGGATGGCCTGCTCGATCTCCTTCTTGGTCTGCTCGTTCAGCTCGCGAAGGTCCTCAAGCAGCCTCTCAAGAACCTCCTCGTAGGTCTCGCGAGAGTGCAGTTTCAT
>VBMI01000074.1:25363-57347 GCA_005878955.1 Methanobacteriota archaeon | reverse complement strand
GGCGGCGTAGAGGTCGCCACCGCCGCGCGCGCCATCTACGAACCCGTAAATAGGCCCGCCCCTGTGCCCGCATCCCGATGGTAGCGGCCCGCAAGGCCTTCCGGTGGGTCGCTCTCGGGTTAATCACCCTCGCCGCCGCATTCGTGATCGCGTTCCCGGAAACCGCGGGCCTTGCTCTCCAACTCCCCCTCCTTGCTCTGTATTCCGTCGCCCGGATGTTCGCGGCATACGTGCTGTCCCTCGTCTTCGCAATCGCGTACGGGACGACAATGGCGACGAACCGGAAGGCGGCCGTCGTCCTGCTCCCCCTCCTGGACATCCTCCAGAGCGTGCCGATCCTGGGTTTCTTCCCGGCCGCTCTCATCTTCTTCGTGACGACGTTCCAAGGCCAACCCGTCGGGCTTGAGATCGCGGTCGTTTTCCTGATCTTCACCTCGATGTCGTGGAACATGGCGTTCGGGGTGTACGAGTCGGTCTCGACGATTCCGCAGGACCTCGTGGACGCTGCGAAGGGGTTCGGGGTCCGGGACTGGCTGAAGTTCCGCCGGCTCGTGTTCCCCGCCACGGTTCCCAAACTCGTGTACAACTCGATGCTTTCCTGGAGCAACGGCTGGTTCTTCCTCGTCGCGAGCGAGATCTTCACCGCGTTCGGGTCGACCTACGTCCGGCCGGGCCTCGGAGCGTTCATCGCGGACCGCGGGAGCGCCGGGGACATCGCGGGGATCTTCCTCGGGCTCGCCGTTCTCGCTGCGGTTGTCGTTGCCCTCGATGCGGTCCTGTGGCGGCCCCTGAGCGTGTGGTCGGAGCGGTTCCGGATTGAGACGACGGGGACGGGCCAGCCCGTGCCGCGGGTGCCCCTCCCGTACATCCGGCTCACGTGGTTGCCTCGGTTCGTCCGCCCGCGGCGGTGGGTCGGCACACGACTCAGACCCCTGGCGACCGGGTACGCGAGGCTAACGGTCCGGATGGACCGTGCCGCCTCCGCACACCGGAGGGTCATCCGCACGGTCCGGTGGGTCGACCTCGCGCTCTTCGCGGTGATCTTCGCCCTCGTGGTCGTGACCGGGATCGTCGGGTTGATCGGCCTGCTGCTTCGCCCCCACAGCCCGGGCGTCTCGGAGATCCCCGCCGCGACGGTCCGGTCCCTCGCACGACTCGCGCTCGCCTACGGCGCGGCGCTGGCGTGGACGATCCCCGCGGCCGTCGTCCTCGGGAGGAGTCCCCGGGCGTCGCGCCTCCTCACGCCGGTCATCGAGGTGTCGGCCTCCCTTCCCGCGACCGCTCTCCTCCCGCTGATCATCGGCTTCGCGATTTTCCTCACCCCGTCCTCCGGAACGGAAGCGGAGGTCGCCGCGTTCCTGGTCGCGCTCTTCGCGATGCAGTGGTACCTTCTGTTTAATCTCATCGCCGGCGTGAGGGCAATCCCCGGGGACCTCGACGAAGCGGCCCGGTCCTTCGGACTCAAGGGGCTCGCGTTCTGGAAGCGGCTCATCTTCCCCGCCATCGCGCCGTCCCTAATTACTGGGAGCATCACGGCATGGGGTGCGGGATGGAACGCCCTCATCGTGTCCGAGTACATCCAGTTCGGACGGTGCGGGCCCTCCCCCTGCCTCTACTGGACCGAGGGCCTCGGTTACCTGATGGACCGCGCGACGTTCGGCGTGCCCCAGCTCGGCCTGCTGCCGGACGGGGAGCTCCTCCTCCTTTCTATCCTGACGATGGTCCTCGTCGTCCTCGCGATGAACAAGCTCCTCTGGCGGCCCCTGTTCCGGCGCGCCTCCGCCCGGTATCGGCTGGAGGTGTGAGGGTGCCCGAGGAGAGGCCTCCGCTCCTCGAGGTGAAGGACGTCTCGAGGTCGTACTTCGAGGCGGGGAAGGAGTTCAAGATCCTCGAGCGGGTCCGGTTCGACCTCGCGGAGCGGGACTTCGTCTGCATCGTCGGACCGTCGGGGTCCGGGAAGTCCACCCTCCTCCGAATCATCTTGGGCCTCGACAAGCCGACGACCGGGGAGGTGCGGTTCGAGGGGCAGCCCCTCACGCCCGACAACCCGCGGGTCGCCATGGTGTTCCAGTCCTTCGCCCTTTTCCCTTGGCTGACCGTCGAGCAGAACGCGGAGCTCGGGCTGGAGGCTCGCCACGACCCGCTCGAGGCCCGCCATGCGCAAGCCCGCAAGTTCATCGAGGCGGTCGGCCTCGCCGGCTTCGAGAACGCATATCCCCGCGAGCTCAGCGGGGGGATGAAGCAGCGCGTGGGGATCGCGCGGGCCCTCGCGATCGAGCCCGTCCTCCTGTGCATGGACGAGCCGTTCTCTTCCCTCGACGCCCTCACGGCGCAGAACCTGAGGGACGAGATCCTCCAGTTGTGGTCGAACCCCGAGCTCCCGCCGAAGGCGGTCCTCATTGTCACTCACAGCATTGAGGAGGCCGTGTACCTCGCGGACCGCGTGATCGTCCTCTCCGCCCGGCCCGGGCGCATCGTCGCCGAGCTGGAAATCGACCTGCCCCGCCCGCGGAATCGGAAGGAGCCGGAGTTCTTCGGCTGGGTCGACGAGATCTATAGCCTCATCGTTTAAGAAGGGGTGGCGAAGTGAATAAGACACCGGAAGGCGATGGGACCGGCGGACACTCGATGGACCTCCACTCCATCACAAAGGTCTCGTTCAGCCAGATTCTCGGCCTCGCCCGGGCCGTCGACGAGGCGGGCGGGGACGCGGACGTCGCGCGGATCGCGGCGGAGGTGGACATGGACCTCGACCGAATCGGACCGATCATCGCTGCGGCGGAATTCCTCGGGGTCCTGACCGTCGACGATGGCAACCTCCGGCTGACGGACTTCAGCCACCGGGTCCTGAAGGCGAGCACCCGGGAGAGGAAGACGATCCTCCGTGACTTCCTGAAGAACCTCCCCGTGTTCCGATATGTGATCGAGCTCATCGAGACCGCGGGCCGGCCCGCCTCCCGCGGGGAGGTGATGGAGGCGCTCTCGGTCCACTTCGGCAGCTTCCAGGCGGAGGACTTGTTCAAGGCGATCGTGTACTGGGGGCGGGCCTCCGAGCTGCTCGCGTACGACAGCCGCACGGAGCAGCTCACCCTCCGCGCGCCGGGTGTCCCGATGCCCCCCGCGCACTGAGACGGCGGCGGCAGTCTCATACCCGCGCGGGCGCATGGCCACCGACCGTGCCCCTCACGCCGTTCCACGTCGTCGCCGTGTGGCCACTGTATGTCCGGTGGCCCCGCCGATGGGACCTCCTCGCGCTATCGATGGGGGCGATCATGTCCGATCTCGAGGTTGTGACCGTGTACCCAATCGTGCGGACATGGGAGGCTGGCCGGGGGATCATGCACTCAATCCTCGGGGTCTTCACGGTGAACTTGCTCCTCGCGGTGCTGGCCGCCAGGTACTTCGTCCCCTGGCTCGCCGGTCGGCTCGACCACCGGTTCCCCGGAAAGGGGTGGCGGATGTTCGCGGGCCATGACATCGTCACCGACCGGAAGCGCTGGGGAATCACCGTCACGTCGGCAATCATGGGCGGTCTCTCGCACCTCGGCCTCGACGTCTTCATGCACTACGACACGCCGCTCCTGTGGCCCTGGCGGTCGGTCCCGATCGCGGCCGTGCCGTGGGCCATCGACCCCGTCTGGAGCACGTCCATCGAGGTCGTCGTGGGCGTGCTCTTCTTCTTCATGGTGTGGAAATGGGTCGGGAAGTGACGGGCTAGGCGGGCGCGAAGAACTGCCGTAGCACCGGGTGCATCTCCATCATCTGTTCACGCCCAATCGCTTCGTACAGCTGGATCATGATGCCCACCGCGAGGAGGACGCCCGTGCCGCTCGCGTTCCCCACCGTCCCGATCATGTCCGCACCGGACGCGAGCGTCCCGACCGCGGCCCCCGAGATCACGGTGACGACCGGGATGTACCGGTCGAGGACCCGTTCGAGGATCGCGGGGTCCCTCCGGAAGCCGGGGATCTGCATCCCGCTGGACTGGATCTGTTTGGCGACGGCGTCGGCGCCCATATTCGTCGTCATGATCCAGAACCGGGCGAACATCACCGACCCGCCGATCATGACGGTGAGGAAGATCCCGAGGTGGAGGGCCACCTGGGCGTATGTATGGCCCCTCAGGTAGACGCCGTAGCGGGTCGGGCTGAAAAGCGGCAGCAGCCACTCCTGCACACCGTTGATGTTGGACAGATAGAACGCGGCGCCGCCGATCGGCGTCGTCTGTTGCAGCTGCTGGTCAATCACCCGCGGATCGCTCGCGCTCGGATACGCCCCAATCCACCATTGGTGGCCGATCACGGGCCACTCGGGGTGCTGCCAGAACAGCAGGCTGAACATCGAGACGTTCGCGAGGACCGCCGCGATGAGGATCACGGGGATGTTGGACGCGTACAGCAGGCGAATCGGGTACCGGCCTCGGGCCCCCCGGGCCATGCCGTGGGCGAGGGGCAGCTCGATCCGGGTCGACTCGACGTACGACACGATGAAAAAGATCGCCATCGTCCCGATCAGGGCGACGAGGGCGTTCGGCGGAGACAGCATCATCTGCTCCAAGCCGCCGCTCGCGATCTGCCCCGAGTTCAGGTTCTGCAGATAGTAGATCGTCTTCGGAATCGCGCCCGAGGGGATGCCCTGGGTGGTCGGCTCCCAGTTGAACGTGCCCGTGAAGATCTGCTGTGCCACGCCCGCGGCGATGAACAGCGAGATGCCGGACCCGATCCCCCACTTCGAGACGACCTCGTCCATCAGGAACACGAGATAACTGCCAGCGAACAGCTGGAGGACGAGGAGGAACCGTGAGAGGTTCTGCCCGTTCCCCGTGGGCAGGAGGTACGGGATCGACCACCCGTCCAGGTTCGTCACGAAGCTCCCGCTCGGGTGCAGGAAGCCAAACACCTGCGGGACCGCCTCGACGAAGATCATAATGATCACGAGAAGCTTCTGGGTCCCCTGGTAGACGGACTTGTCCTCGTCGTCCTTCAGGTCGAGGTTGATGATCTTCGCGCCCGCGAACAGCTGCATGATGATCGAACCCGTGACGATGGGCCCGATCCCGAGATGCATGAGCGACCCCTGCGCGCCCGCGAGGATCGCGCGGAGGCTTGCGAAGAAGTCGAGGGTCTGGGACTTGTCCAGCCCGTACAGGAACACGTTCGTCATGACGAAGTAGAGGACGAGGATGAAGAGGACCCAGAACAGCTTCGTGCGGAAGTGGACGTGCCCCTCGGGCCGCGTCACCGCGGGGAGCCGGTCCGTGAGCGGCTTAAGGGCGTAGAGGCGGCTCTTCCTCTTCTCCTCCATCGCCATGGGCGGTCGACCCTCACTCCTTGGCGGGCGTGTGCACGGCGCCCCCGGCCGCGGCCACCTTCGCGATGGCCCTCTCGCTTGCAGAGGCGACGTTGACGGTTAAGGATATTGGGACGCGACCCGAACCCAAGAGCTTGTCCACGCCCGCCTTCGTGAGGTCCACGGTCCACGCGTCCCCCGACCTCGTCGCGTGGCCCGCCGCCTCGAGGGTGGCGAGCTGTTCCACGATCTCGTCGAGGTTCATCGTCGTCTCTGGCTCCGTGCCCTGCGCGTGCCGGAAAAAGCCGTGGGCGCCGAAGTGGTCCGGGTCGTAGATCAGCATCCACTTGAATTTGTGCTTGTGCATTCCCGCGTCCCCGTGCCCGCCCCGGCATCCCTTCCCCCGGCCGTGCTTCTTCCCCCGGCCGTGGGTACGGGACCCCCGGAGCTTCTTCGTCCGATGTGGCATCTACGCCGCCTCCTCGAAGATCATTCGCTCGATGAGATCGTTGATGTCCGTCCCGCGGTAGCCGAGCGAGCCTTTGTCGCGGAAGGGACGCTTCGTCGCCTCGAATCCCCCGCGCGGCGGGTGCAGCCGGAGGACGGGGGTGAGCCCCTTCACGTCCGCGACCGTGGCTTCCCCCTTGGCGAGCGCCTGCGCGAAGTCCCAGACGCTCTTGAACCGGGAGTTCGACTTGACCGCGGCGTCCGTTAGTCGCCCGCGTTTGAGGAGGAGCTTCGCGATCGTCTCCGGGCTCACCTCGCCCCAGGTGATGAAGTCCTTCACCCTCTGGACCATCCCGCGGTACGCGGGCGTCTCCGGGACGAGGACGCAGTGGTTCTGGCGGGTGAGGCGGAGCATCCGCAGGGTGTCCGTGACGGGTGCGGACCGTCGCACCTTCCCGCGGATCCGGACGACGGCCCATGTCATGGCTTCTCCTCCCCCTCGGGCTCCTCGCCCTCCCCCGGGGTCTCCTTCGCGTCCTCGGTGAGCTTCTCCCCCTCGACCTGGATCTCCTCCGGGAGCTCGACCGTGGGCGCCGCGGGGGGCTCCGGGGGCGTGCCGGCGGCGTGGACGTACACCTTCTCCGCGCCGGACTTGATCTTCAAACGTTCCGCCTGTTCACTCCGGACCTTCAGGAGCGCGGTCTGCCGCAGCGCGTGGAACGTCGCGAGCGCGTAGTTCACGGTCGTCTTCGTGTGGCCCTTCGTGAACCCCCACGCGTCCGTGATCCCCGCGAGGCGGAGGACGGACTTCGCGACATCCCCGACCGAGAGCCCGACGCCCTGGGGGGCGGGCTTCACCGTAACCTCGACGGAGCCGCTGCGCCCCACGACCTTGAACGGCAGGCTGTGGGACCGGAAGCACCCGCACTCCCAGGAGCCGCAGCCGCGCTTCACCCGGATCATGTTGATCTTCGCGGCGTCGATCGCCCTCCGGATCGCGGGGCCCACCTCCTTGCCGCGGGCGCGCCCGAGGCCGACGAAGCCGTCCCGGTTCCCCACGACACAGGTGATGGCGAAGTTCACCCGCCGTCCGGAGTCCGTCATCCGCTGGACCATGTTCACGTCGAGGACCTCGTCCTCGAGCTCGGGGAGGAGGATGTCCACGATCTCCGGCTCCCGCACCGGGAAGCCCGTGGCGACGGCGTCGTCGAACGTCGTGATATCCCCCTTGAGGACGAGCTTGCCAAGCTTCGTCTTCGGGGCCCAGTCCGCGAACGACCTCGGAGGCCGCTCCCGTTCCCGACCGCGTCCCATCCCCATCTCAGCCCGCCCCCACGCGCGCCTTCGCCGTCTCGAATCGCTTCGGGATCTCGTCCCCGATGTGCGCCCCCGTGATCCGTGCCTCCGCGGGGAGCACCGATTGGTCGTGGGGGATCTCGACCCCTCCGTCCAGGAGGCCCTTCAGGACCGCGAACAGCCGCCCGCCCTTCGTGGGGGGCTGCCGTCCGAGATCGAGGACCGCGGCGGTGACGCCCTTCGCGGCCGCCCGCTTCCCGGCGAGGAGCCCGGTCAGGTACGCGGCGGGGAGGTTCCCCGTCCCGCCCGTCCAGCCCAGCTTCTTGAGCTCGTTCGCGACCGCGGACGCGACGATCTCGTCCCCACGATCGGTGTACTTGCAGACCTGCACGACCATCCCGGTGTTCGTCTTCCGGACGACCGCGCGCGGGAGCTCGGACTTCAGGAGCTGGAGCCTTCGGCGGTAGTCCGTGCGGCCCTCCCGGCGGCGCCGGAACGGGACACGGTAGTGCGGGCCGTGGCGTCTCATCGCGTCCCTCCCTTGAGGTACCCCGCGGCGCGGAGCTGTTGCTCGAGGTGCGCGCGGCTGTGGAACATCCCGCCCTTCGCCTGGGAGTAGAACTTCCGGTACGTCGACACGTCGAGCTTCCCCTGGGCCTTCAGCTCCCGGAGGCGGACCCGGATCGCCCGGATGCGGAGGATCCACCGGCGCTTCCTGGGGAACCGCGCGTTCGTCGCACCCTCCCGGCTCCCGACCCCCCGGCGCCGGCCCTTCGCCCGCTGCGCCGCTCTGGCCTTTGCGCGTCCCCGGGACACGCCGATCGCTGGACGTTTCAGGACCGTGTCGCCACGGTCGATCAACTTCCGGACGTTCTCCCGCGTGATCGCCTCCGCGAGATCGTCTTGGCGGGCGGGGTCGGCCGTGATCCACACGCGGTTCTCGCCGCACTTCAGGATGTCCGCGGCGACGCGCCGCACGAACTTGAGGTCCATCACTCCACCCTCGGGTTCAGGACGCGGAGGCCGAGGTCGTCCGCCTCCTCCTGGATCTGCTGGCGCTTCCGGTCTCCGACCCCGCCGCCGATCCGGACGGCCTGTCGCTTCGGGTCGAGGCCCTTGAGCTCGTTCACGGTGTGGACGAGGACTTCCTGGAACCCGCTCGGGTGGAGCCCGCGCGCGGACTTCGGCCCGCGGAATCCGATGGACACGACGTTGATCCGGTATCCGAGGTGCCGCCGGAGCTTGGACTGCCCGCCCTGGGGCTTCCGCCACTTCATCCCGAGCCGAGGGTGCCGGAACCACTCCTGCCGGTAGAATGTCGGGCGGCGTCGCGCGATTCCGAGGCGGATTCGGAGGGCCGCCCGGATCGCCTCCGTGAGTTCGGGCTTCTTTCGCGCCTCGTGCTCCTCCTCTTCCTCCTCCTCGTCCTCCTTCGCCTTGCCCTTCTCCTTCTTCTCCCCTCTCTTCGCCGGCTTCTCCTCGGGCTTCTTCTTCGGCGTCTCCTTGGCGGGGCGCTTCTTCTCGGCGGCGGGCTCCTTCTTCACGGCCGGCGTCTCCGCCTCCGGCTTCTTCTCCTCCACCTTCGCGGGAGGAACTTTCACTTCGCCGGCGGGTTTCGCCGCGGGCTTTTTTGCGGCGGGGGACTTCGAGGGTGCGCGTGCCTTCGGGGTCTCCTTTGCGGCCGGCTTCGGGGCCGCCCTGGGCGCGGCCTTCGGCGCGGCCTTGGGCGCCTCCTCCCCCTTGGGCTCGGCGGCGGGAGCCTCCGCCTGGAGGACCTTCTTCACCCGGCGGACGGGCTTCACCGGTCCGGGCTTCGTCTCGTCTTCCTTCTCCTCCGCCACGCCTATGCCTCCTCGCCCTTGCTCGTGATGTAAATCCCATCCTGGAAGACCCGGGGGTCGAAACCGCGGATCTTCGTCGCCCGCTCGATGTTCGCGGCGGTCTGCCCCACGTCCTCCACGTTGGACCCCGTGAGGACGACCTGGTCGCCCTGGACCACGACCTTCGTTTCCCCGACGATCCGCGTGCGGCGCGGACTCCGCTCGCCGAGGAAGTTCTCGATGACGAACTCGGCGCCCTTCACGCTCGCCTTCATCGGGAAGTGGGCGTACACGATCTTCATCCGGTACGTGAACCCCGCCGTGACGCCCTGGATCATGTTCCGGACATGGGCCGCGAAGGTCCCGACGACCGCCTTCTCCCGCCGGCCCGGGAGCTCCGACCGGATCACGAGGTCGGCCCCCGTGAGGGAGAGCGAGACCCTCGGGTGGGGGAAGCGGCGCTGGAGGGAGCCCAGCTTGCCGGAGACGGTCACCTCGTCTCCCTGGAGCTGGAGCTTCACCCCCTCCGGCGTCCCGACGCGCTCCTCCGTGAATCCGATTCTCGCCATCGCCCACCTCAGTACACGTACGCGAGCAGTTTCCCGCCCACGCCCATTTCCTTCGCGCGGCTCTGGGAAATCACGCCCTGCGTCGTCGTCAGAATCAGGAGCCCGAAGTCCTGCGCGGGGAGGTACCGCGCCTCCCACTTCTCCAGGTCCGTCCGACGGACAGCCGCGCGGGGCTTGATGACGCCGCAGTTGTTGATGTTCCCCTTCAGCGTGACGCGGTAGAACCCGCCCCGCCCGTCTTCGACGCGTTCGAAGCCGGCGACGTAGTCCGCCGCCTGCATCACCTCGAGGACGCGGCCGATCAGCTTCGAGGCGGGCCGGAGCTGGCACTGGCCCTTCCCCGCCGCCTCGGCGTTCTTGATCAGCGCCATCGCGTCGTTGAGTGGATCCTGGAGCATGGTTCACCTAGCTGTACTTCCGGAAGCCGAGTTCGTACGCGACCTCCCGGAAGCATTGCCTGCACAGGTGCATCCCGTAGCGGCGGACGATCCCCCGCTTCCGGCCGCACCGGAGGCAGCCTTTCTTCCGGCCGAACTCCTTCCGCGGCTTCATTCGACGACCTCCACGCTGAACGTCGACCGAACGAACTCGATCCCCTCGTCCCGGGAGATGCGGTGCGAATTCGGGATCTTTCGCGGGGCGATCTTGCGGCGCGCGATCCGGAAGCCCGGTCGCTCGAGGGCGACCGCGACGTCCATCCCGAACACGCCGATCTCCGGGTCGTACTTCATTCCTGAGAAGTCCGTGTAGTCCGGGATCCCGAAGCTGAAGTTCCCGTGCGGGTCGAAGCTGTACGCCGCGAGGCGGTTGCTCCGGATCGCGAGGGCCTTCCGGAGGAACTCCTGCGCCGGCGGGCCCCGGAGGGTGACACGGACGCCGATCGGCATGTTCCGCCGGATTCCCCAGTCCCGGATCGTGCTCCGGCTGAGGGTCTGCACGGGCTTCCGGCCGGTGACGAGCTCGAGGACCTTCTGCGCCTTCAGGAGCTTCTCGCCCGCCTCGCCCACCCCGATGTTCACGACGACCTTCTCCACGTCGATCGTCCGCATCGGGTTCGCCGCCGTCACGTCTTCACCTCGATCGCGGACGTTTCGGGGATCGGGACCTCGGGGGTGTCCTTCCCGATGACGAACACCTTCGTGACATCCGTAGAGAAGCCCTCGGTGAAATGAACGACGTTCGCGCGGGGGTTCCGGGTACGTTCCACCCGCTCCACGTGCGCGAGCTCGCCGACGTGCTGCCCGCCAATCATGAGGGCGATCGCTCCCGGTTCGAGCGGATACTGGCCGATGACGGTCTGCTTCGGGACCGCGAGCTTGAGCGTCATCCCGGTCGCATACTCGTTCGCGGGCAGCAGGATGTTCCTCCCGTCGTGCAGGTTCAGCTGGACCTTCCCGGCCCTCTGGGTCGTCTTGTCCTCGATGCGGCAGAGCTTCCACGCGGCCTGGGCCTCGTCGATCGGCACGAGGTGGAGCCGGCCGAGGCGGTCGACGACCATGCGGTACTGCTCCTGGGTCGCCTTGAGCGCGAGCACGTCCATCACGCCGATCGCGAACTTCGGATCCGTAATCGGCCGACCGTCCACGAGGACCGAGCGGGAGTTGAGGATCGAGCGCGCCTCCCGGGCGGTGTCGCAGCGGCGCAGCATGTCCCGGAGGACGAGCGCGAGGGGCACGGACTCCTCCCGGGGGTGGGGGCCGGGGGCGGGCCGCACGGTCCAGAACGCCGTCTTCCGCTCAATCCGCCACGACCTCGGGGCGGGGAGTCGCTTCAGGTGCTTCCGGACCAGCCTCTCAGCCTCCCATGAACTTCTCGCGCCGGCGCGGATCCGTCTCGTCGAGGGCCGTGATGATCAGGTTCGAGGGATGGATGGGCCTCGCGACCTCCTTCGCCTTGTCCGACTTCTTGATCTTGATCCCCTCGACCGTGACGAGCCCGTGCGTCATGTCGACGCCGATGATCTTGCCCTTCTTCCCCCGGAACTTCCCGCGGGCGACGAGCACCTCGTCCCCCTTCCGCACGGGGACCGCACGGGGCACCTTCCAGTCCCGCTTCTTCCGGAGGGCCGGGTCCACGTGGGCAGCGAGCATCTTGTGCTTCACGTGCCAAGGGGCATCTGCCGCCTGCTTCCGTTGCTTCCGGGGCTGTGTGCTCACCATGTCTGGAACCTCACACAATCATGCTCGCCGTCGCCGCGATCCGGGGCCACCGCTCGGCCGCCTCCCTCGCCACGGGGCCTTTGATGTCGGACCCCTTCGTCTCCCCCTCGGGCGTCGTGAGGACGCACGCGTTGTCCTCGAACCGCACACGGGTCCCGTCCGGGCGCCGGAACGGGCGGCGCTGCCGGACGATGACGGCGTTCACCACCTGCTTCCGCATCTCGGGGCTCCCCTTCTTCACGGTCACGACCAGGAGGTCCCCGATTCCCGCGGACGCGCGCCGGCGGCGCACGCCCTTGTACCCTTTGACAGAGATGATCTCGACGACCTTCGCGCCCGTGTTGTCGATGCACTCAAGGCGGGCGCCGGTGGGCAGGCCGCGGGTCTGGCGGCCCGGCAGGCCCTTCACGCCCTCACCCCTCGGTTGTGGATCACGACGAAGGAGACCGTCTTGCTCAGCGGGCGGCACTCCATCAGCGTCACCCGGTGGCCCGGCGCGAGGGTGAGGCACGGCGGAGCGTGCGCGAGCATCCGCCGGGTCCGGGTCTCGTACCGCTCGAACTTCTGGATGTACCGGGAATACTCCCGCTCGACGACGACCGTCCGCTGCATTCGCGTCGTCACGATGACGCCCTCGAGAGCCTGGCCGCGCACGTTGAGCTTGCCGTGGAACGGGCAGTGCTGGTCCGTGCAAGGTTGCGCGGGGCGGGGGACATCGATCCCGATATCCCGGGGCGCGGCGGGCTCCGACTTCGGGGTAGCGGCTCGTGGGGCGGCGGGTGCGGGCGCTGCAGCGGCCGCAGGCCTTTTCGGCCGGGGCGCGGGCGCGCGCGGCGCGGCCTCCTTCGGTGCGGTCACCTTCTCCTTCGCCGTCTCCCTCACCTCGCCTTCTTCACGCGGTCCTCGGGCCGGAACATGATCTCGTCCCCGTCGACCTCGAGGCCCCCCTGGATCTGGAATCGGAAACGGCTGCCCTGCTTGGGGACCCGCTTCTCGCGGCCGCCCGCCTCCACCACGACCGTGTTGCGGGTCTCGTCGACGACGAGGCCCTGGACGCCAATGAGACTTGGATCCGAGGCCCGGACGATGGCGACCTGGAGCCCGATGAATTCGTGCTTCGTAAGCCTCACGCGGTCTCCTCCTTCTTCGCCGCGGCGGGCGAGGCGACGGGCGCGGGGGCCTCCCGCATGATCGTCAGGATCCTCGCGATGTTCCGGCGGATCGCGCGAATCTTGCCCGGAGACGGCGGGGCTCCGCCCATCGCCGCGACCCCCCGCTCGTGCATGAGCTCGCTCCGGAGCTCCTTCAGCTTGTCCGCGAGCGCCTTCGCGTCCATCGCGCGAATCTCCTTCGTCCGGAGCAGCGGCATCTACTTCTTCTCCTCCTTCACCTCGACCTCCAGGTCGACTTCCTCACCGAGCTCCTTCACTTCCTTGAGGACTCTCTTGAGCTTCTTCTCCGCCTTCTTGGAGGCCTTCACCTTCTCGGGGGCCTTCTCCTCGACGATCAGCTCGGACAGGGGAGCGTCGGTCAGTCCGGCCGGGACCCCTCCTTCCTCGAGGAGCGAGGTGTCCAGCACGGGGACCGGCGGGCTCGCCGCCTGGGCGGCGGCCGCGGCCTCCGCGACGCGGGCGGCCTCGGAGGCGGCCAACCACTCTGCGGTCGGCGTCTTGATCGAGATCTCGTCAGGGAGTTTCGCGTCGGGGTCCATGATCTGCACGGTCACCCCGATGACCCCGGGTTTGAGCTTCGCAACCGCGAAGCCCTTCCGCATCCACGTGTTGCGGGGTTCCCCGCAATACTTGATGTGACCCGCCTTGAACTTCGCACGGCGGTGGCGCTGGCCCGTCAGCTTTCCCGCGATGACGACCAGGCAGCCCTTCGCGCCGGCTTCCATGATCCTGCGGACCGTTGAATGGCCCGCGCGGCGGAAGTGCCACCCCCGCTCGAGCGCGTTCGCGAGCTTCTCCGCCATGATCTGTGCGTTCAGGGAGGGGCTCGCAACCTCCTGCACTTCGATCTGGGGGTTATCGAAATTGAACTGACGGTCCACGGCGTCCGTCAGTGCCTTGATCGCCGCGCCCTTCCGCCCGATCACGAGGCCGGGCCGCTCCGCGATCAGGGTGACCCGAGTACCCATCGGGGTCCGTTGGATGTCGAGGCCGCCGAAGCCCGCGCGCTGCGTCTGCTTCATGAGGTATTCTTGGAGGAGCATCCGCCGAACGTTCTCGATCACGATCCTCCGGTCCTTGCGCTGCACGGTCTTCTCGCCCGCCATTCTATTCCATCTCCTCGAGGACGACCTCCAGGTTCACGGTCTCCTGGTTCCACGGCGTGCTCATGCCATGCGCACGGCGGGTCATCCCCTTCGTCGTCGCACCCTTGTGGGCGTTGATCCGTCGGATGATCATCCCCTCGGGGTCCGCCCGCCCGAGGTACTCCGCGTTTGACACCGCGGACTCGATGATCTTCTTGAAGTAACGCGCGGCCTTCACGGGGTAGCGCGCGGGCCCGTACCCGGCCTTGTGGGCGACCCACCGCTTGTACCTCCGGAACGGAACCGGCTGCGTGAGCGCGATCACGCCGTCGAGGTACGCGAGGGCCTTCTCGACCTTCTTCCCTCGGAGCTGGCGGGCGAGCTCGACCGCCTTCTTCCAGGGGATCGGCAGCTCGCGACCGTACGCGCGCGCCATCGTCTCCTCGTCCACTTCCAGCGTGTACCCGAACTTCGCCATCGTGCACCTACTTCAGCGGCATGAACTTCGACGAACGCGTCGCGCCGACGCCCGGCCCGCTGTGCTTCACGGGCCTCCGGGTCATCGCGAACTCTCCCAGGTAATGCCCGATCATCTCCGGCTTGATCTCCACCGTCTCGAACGCCTTTCCATTGTGGATCGAGACCTTCTTCCCGATGAAGTCGGGCAGGATCGGGACGTCCCGGCAGTGCGTCCGCAGGGCCGTCTCGTCCCATGCGGCGGCCCGGAGACGCTCGACGAACGTCGCCTGCTGCTCGTCCAGTCCCCGGAGGTATGTGCGGCGCGCGCGGGAGGGGAGGAGCTCGATGACCTCCTGCAGGGTCATCGCCTTGATCTCGTCGAGCGTGTAGCCGCGGTACGTGAACTCGCGCTTCCGGCGGACCTCCATTCCCGCCGCGCGCTTCCGCAGCTTCCTCCGTGCCGCCTTCGCCAGCCCGCCCATCTTCTTCGCCACGGCCGCCTACCTCCTCGGTCGGTTCTCGCGGACCCGCTTCGGAATCGGAGACAGCCTACCGACCTTGCGGCCGGGAGGCGCGTGCCAGGACACCGTGGAGGGCCTGCCGACGTGCTGGTGGGCCCCGCCGCCGTGCGGATGGTCCACCGGGTTCATCGCCACCCCTCGGACCCAGACCGCAGACTTCGCGATCGAGCGGTACGCGAGGACCTGCTTCCCCGCCTTGCCGAACGGCCTCTCCCCGCGGCCGGCGCCCGCGATGACGCCGATCGTGGCACGGCACTTCGGGTCGAACGTCCGGAACTGCCCGCTCGGGAGTTGAAGCACGGTCCGGTCTGCCTGGCTGACGACGACGGCCGTCGTCCCCGCTGCCCGCACAAACTGCCCGCCGTCCCCCGGCTTCGACTCGACGTTGTAGACGAGCGTCCCCTCAGGAATCGATCCAAGCGGGAGGGTGTTCCCCCGATCGATGTTGTAGCCGCCAACGGTGACGACCTGCCCAACTCGCAACCCGTCCGGCGCGATCATGAGGACCTCGATCCTCCCGTACTGGACCCGCGCGATCGGGGCCGTCCGGCCAGGGGCGTGCTCGAGGGAGAGGACGACGCCCTCGCCCGTGAGCTTCGGGTGCGTCGTCAGACCGGGATGCCGGTGGCTGGGGGAGCGGTACGTCGGTGAGGTCCCTCGGCCCCTCCGCTGCTGGGGCAGGTTCTTTCCCATCAGTACACCCCTATTCTCATCGCGACGTCCTCCGCGCGGAATTCCTTCCGGAGCTTGATGATCGCGTGCTTCCCGTCCCGGTGGATGTACGTGTTCACCTTCTCCACCTTCACCTCGAACAGGGTCTCGAACGCGACCTTGATCTCCGTCTTCGTCGCGTCGCGGCGGACGATGAACTCGAGTCGGTTCCCGTCCTTCTGGTTCTGGGCGGGGGTCCCCTCGAGGAAGTTCAGCGTCTTTTCCGTGACGTACGGGTGGAGGAGGACTTCGTGGGGGCGGATCGTCACACATTCCACCCCCGCAACGCGTCCAGCGCGCTCTCCGTGAAGATCGTGAGCCGGCCGGGGTCGCCGCCGGGCGCGAGGACCTCCGCGTTCAGTCCCGAGGGGCTGACGACCTCGACGCCGGCGAGGTTCCCGAAGACCCGCGCGACGCCTTCGCGTTTCGTGGTGACGACAAGGACCGACCGGGGCGTGCGGTATCGGCGTCCCCGCAGCTTCCCCCGCCCCGCGCGGATGTGGGTCCCCCGCACGGCGCGCTCGACGTCGGAATACACACCGAGAGCCTGGAAGACCTTGACGCCCCGCCGGGTCGCGCGGATCCGCTCCTCCTCCTCGCTCTCCTCCCGCTTCTCGTCGAGCGTTTCCCAGAGCTCGTCGAGGTCGTTCTCGACGACGATGGGCAGCGTCCGGTCCACGTCGAACCGGTGGCCCCGGCGGGCGACGATGTCCGCCTCCCGAAGCGCGGCGAGCGCCGCGTTCCGCGCGCGGAGGCTCTCCTTGTGGTTGATCTTGATCGACCAGTCTGCCCACGGTTTCGGGCCGTGTCCCTTTCGGCCCCCCACGGTTCCCGGGGCCTGCGCCCCGATCATCGTCCCCCGTATCCGAGGGACCCTCGAGACGCCGTGCCCTTTTCCCGACCATCGCACGGAGTGCCGCATCCCGGCCTTCCGATTGGGACCGTAGGGCTGGCGGCGGTTCGCCTGGAACGCGCGCACGGCCCGCCGAATCAAGTCGAAGCGAAGCGGCGCGCGGAACACCGCGGGGAGGTCGATGTCCTTCACGACCTCGCCCTCGAGAGAGTACACGTGAACGGCGAACGAGCCCAGCGGGGACTTGACGGGCTTCGGCTTCTTCTCCGCGGGCCTCGGGCTCGGGCGCCGCGGGCTCCGCCACCTGCGCACCGGGCTCCGGAGTCTCGAGCTTCTTCTTCGCCGTCCTCACACCCCCTGCTTGGATTCCCTCGACACCTGCGTGAGCTCGGGCGCCTTCTCGAGCTTCACGAACCCGGCGCGCGACGCGTCCCGCAGGCGGATCAGGCGCTTCGTCGGACCCGGGATCGAACCGTGAACCAGGACGTACTCCGTCCGGACGTTCCCGTAGTGGAGGAATCCACCGTTCGGCGTGATCTCCTTGCCGTCCTCCCCGATCTTCAGGACCCGTTTGTTGTACTCGGTCCGTTGATGGTATCCGAACTGGCCGGCTTGCGGGACCGTCGGACGGACGTACCCGGGCTGGAAGTTCCCGAGGGTCCCGATGTTCCGGCGGTGCTTCGAGTTCTTGTGACTTAGGAGATGCGTGTTCCAGCGGGTGTGATGCCCCTGCCATCCCTTCCCCTTCGTAATCGCGGCGATGTCCACCATCGAGCCCTCGCGGCAGAACTCCGAGACGCGGATCTCCTTCCCCAGCAGGGATTTCGCGTAGGCAAGCCGCTCCGGTAGCGTCCCGCCCCCGATGCGCTGCTCCATCAGGTCCGGCGCCTTCTTGGGCATCCCGGTGACGAGAATGGGCTGTGTATACGTGATCAAGCGCACATCGTCGATCATCGCGGCGTCAATCTTCCCGAGCGCCGCGTCCGGGTCGTGGTCCTTCGGGATCGGGAAGACCCGTCGGAGCTCCTTGTCCAGGTTCTTCGCCCACGCCTCTCCCGCCACCTGGAGTCCGTTCGTGCCCTGCCGGTATGCGCGGACCGCCGCGACCTTCATCGGAGGCGTCTCGATGACGGTGACGGGGACCTGGACCTCCTGCCCGGAGGTCGTCGACGTCGGCCGGTAATCTACGACGAAGGCGTGGGTCATCCCCGCCTTGTATCCCGCAAACCCTTGGAGCTTCGGCGCGCCGTCGATCTCAGGCCAGCTCGAGAAGTGGGGAACCGGGCTCTCGCTCCTCTTTCGGGGCGAAAAGCCCATGGAACCGTGACGTGGCCTGCTCTCCTTCGGCATGGGTTCGGTCCTCCAATGAGGGCCTCCTTTCGAGCGCGGTCCTACCGCCGCACTCCTCGCACCCCGGCCGTGACGCCGCCTGCGGGGCCAGAACGGATCGGGCCCGCGTTCATGGGTTCCGTAGGGAGAGCCCAGTGGCGTCTGGTCAGGTTGCGGGGCCTCGCAACAAGAGGTGGCTATTTAATCCTTCGTAGACTGCCGGACTCGGGGCATCGCGGGGCCGCAATCCGCTCTCTCGGAAGGGCTTTCAGTGGACGAGGGCCCGCCCGAGGCGCTTCTTCTCCTCGACGAGCGGGGCCGGGGGCAGCACGACCGGTTCGATCTTCTCCTCCGCCTCGTCGGAATCGAGGACGGGCAGCCACTTCATCTCGTCCTCCGATGCGAGGACCTTCCACCGCTTCGCGAGTTCTCGTTCCCAGTACTCGTCGCACATGCGAGATCGCCGACTCCCGCATCGCCTTCGCGGGATAAATGAGTTCGCACGTCCGGGCCGACCCGAGCACGCACCGTCCGCCATCCGAGAGTTGATAAGCTTTCAGGCCTGATAACGTGCCGGGAACGTTTATATGACCACGACCAAGTGAGCGCATGACACCGAAAGGGAGCTCCATGGAAACCCGTCGGATGAAGATGAAGATTTGCCTTGTCGGTGAGGCGGCGGTCGGGAAGACCTCGCTGATCCGCCGGTTCGTCCTGGACGACTTCGACGACAAATACATCCAGACCCTCGGGACCAAGGTCTCGAAAAAGGAGCTCACGATGACCCACCCCTTTGGCGGGGGCGAGCTCAAAATCGACATGACGATCTGGGACATTATGGGCCAGAAGGGATTCCGGGAGCTGCTCAAGGAGGCATACTTCTACGGGGCCAAGGGGATCATCGCGGTCTGCGACGTCACCCGAAAGTCCACCCTCGACGACCTCGACGACTGGATCGAAGGCGTCTACAGCGTCACGGGGAAGGTCCCAATCCAGTTCCTCGCGAACAAGGTCGACCTGAAGGACAAAGCGGAGTTCGGGGAGACGGAGATGCTGCAGGCGACGCGCGCGTACGATTCCCCGTCCGCCTTCACGAGCGCGAAGACGGGCGAGAGCGTCGAGCCGGGATTCCAGAGCCTCGCGGAGCGCGTGGCCAAAGAACGGCTCACGAAGTCTCCTTCGGACGAGTGAGCGCCTCGCGTTTATCAGGCGTGATACGGTCACCGCAAGACTCTAAGACCGCTGCCGGCCTTCCCTCCTGAGGATGCAGGGCCTGTCGAGCCCCGAGAAGCACATCAAGTCGAAGATCTGCCTCGTCGGGGAAGTCGGCGTCGGCAAGACATCCCTCGTGAAGCGGTTCGTGCTCGACACGTTCGACGACCGCTACGTCGCGACGGTCGGGACCAAGGTCACGAAGAAAACGGTCCCGGTCCTCTGGCGGGGCGGGCCCGCGATGATGGACCTGATGGTGTGGGACATCATGGGCGAGAAGGGGTTCCGGGCACTCCTCAAGGAAGCGTACTTCGAGGGTTGCCAGGGCGTAATCGCCGTGTGTGACGTCACGCGGAAGGATTCCCTGTACGACCTGAACAACTGGACGCAGCTCACGATGCGACAGGTCGGGCGCGTCCCAACGGTGTTCCTCGGGAACAAAATGGACCTCCAGGACCGCGTTGCCGTGACCTCCGAGGAACTCGCGCGGCTCGGCGGCATCCATGCGTCGCCGTTCTATCTCTCAAGTGCGAAGACGGGACAGAATGTGGAGGGCGCGTTCCGTGCGGTCGCGACCGCGATCGCGGAGCGGCACAACGGCGACCTTTGAGGTCCGTGTTCTCCGCAAAGATAATGACGAAGATACCCTTTTATGGGCACCGGCGGTTCGTTCGCGTCCGGGCCTCCATAAGGAGAGATTTGCGATGGCTGAGCGGCAAAAAATGAAGGTCAAGGTGTGCCTCGTCGGAGAAGGCGCCGTCGGGAAAACCTGCCTGATCCGCCGGTTCATCCACGACCAGTTCGACGACCGGTACATCTCGACCCTGGGGGCGAAGGTGTCGAAGAAGGAGGTCGTCGTCGCGAGCCCCCGAGGGGACGCCGAGATCGCGATCGACATGACGATCTGGGACATCATGGGCGAGAAGGGGTTCCGGGAACTCCTCAAGGAGGCGTACTTCCACGGGGCCCAGGGCATCCTCGCGGTGTGCGACATCACCCGGAAGGACACCCTCCACGAGTTGAACGACTGGATTGCCGCGGTGAACCGCGTTACCGGGAACATCCCCGTACAATTCCTTGCGAACAAGGCGGACCTGAGGGACCAGGCGAAGGTCACGGAGTCGGATGTGCGGGAGCTCGCGGACTCCCACAAGTCGCCGTTCCTGTTCACGAGCGCGAAGACGGGTGACAACGTCGAAGTGGGCTTCGTGAAACTCGCCGAAATGATTGCTTCCCGCTCCGCGTGAGCGCCGGTCGACGCTCTGCCCACGGGTTTCGCGTGTGAACCTTCACGGCGAAAAGGTTTAATTGGCGGAAACCCGTAGTCAACCACGAAGAAGGGCTTGTGGGACCTGAAGGAAATGCCTGATTCCTCTTCTGGATTGGACGAGCCTGAGGCCATCGACCCGTGGATCCGGGGCCAGGACTTCCACAGCACCGCGGAGATCAAGATTCCCGAGCGCCTGGTGGACCAGGTCATCGGGCAGGAATCCGCGACCGAGGTGATCCGGAAGGCCGCGGAGCAGAAGCGGCACGTCCTCCTCATCGGCGATCCCGGCACGGGGAAGTCGATGCTCGCCCGGTCGATGACGGAGCTCCTTGCGAGGGACGATCTCCAGGACATCATCGTCTACCATAACCCCGACGACTCGAACGAGCCGAAGATTCGGGTCGTGCCGGCAGGGAAGGGCCGTGAGATCGTGAACGCCCAGAAGGCGGACGCGATGCAGCGCCGCGAGCAGAAGGCGTCGATGATGATGACGATCCTGTTCTTCATCGTCGGCCTCAGCGTGCTCCTCTCGATCACGTGGTCGAACCCGCCGCAGTTCCGACCGGAGATCCTGCTGCTCGGGATCCTCGTGGCGGGGATCATCTGGATGGCGACCCGGTACACGGGCCATCGGCAGGAGAACGTCCTGGTCCCGAAGCTCCTTGTCTCCCACAGCCCCGACGAACTCCCGCCGTTCATCGACGCGACGGGCAGCCACGCGGGCGCCCTCCTCGGCGACGTGAAGCACGACCCCTTCCAGAGCGGCGGGCTCGAGACCCCCGCGCACGAGCGGGTCGAATCGGGCGCGATCCACAAGGCCCACAAAGGCGTCCTCTTCATCGACGAGATCAACGTCCTCCGCATCGAGAGCCAGCAGAGCCTGCTCACGGCCCTCCAGGAGAAGAAGTTCTCCATCGTCGGCCAGAGCGAGCGCTCGAGCGGCGCGATGGTGAAGACGGAGGCCGTCCCGTGCGATTTCATCCTCGTCGCCGCCGGGAACCTCGACGCGGTCGCGGGCATGCACCCGGCCCTCCGCTCGCGGATCCGCGGGTACGGCTACGAGATCTACATGAAGAGCACGATGCCGGACACCCATGCGAACCGGGTGAGGCTCATCCGGTTCGTCGCGCAGGAGGTCGCGAAGGACAAGAAGATCCCGCACTTCGATCGCGCGGCGGTCCTCGAGATCCTCCGCGAGGCCCAACGGCGGGCGGGTCGCCGCGGGCAGCTCACCCTCCGCCTCCGCGAGCTCGGCGGCCTCATCCGCGTCGCGGGGGACATCGCCCAAGAGCAGGGCGCGACCCTCGTCCTCGCCACCCACGTCCTCCAAGCGAAGAAGATCGCGCGCTCCCTGGAGCAGCAGGTCGCGGACCGGATCATCGAGCGGGGCAAGGAGTACAAGACGTTCGTCACGGAGGGCGGCATCGTCGGGCTCGTGAACGGCCTCGCGGTCTACAGCGGGGACGCCACGATGTCCGAGTTCAGCGGCATCGTCCTCCCGATCGCGGCGGAGGTGACCCCCGCGCAGGTGAAGAGCGGCGGGAAGATCATCGCCACCGGCCGCCTCGGGGACATCGCGAAGGAGGCGGTCGAGAACGTCTCCGCGCTGATCAAGAAGTACACGGGGGAGGACATCTCGAACCACGACATCCACGTCCAGTTCGTCGGTAGCCGGGAGGGCACGGAGGGGGACAGCGCGTCCATCTCCGTCGCCACCGCGGTGATCAGCGCCCTCGAGGGCGTCGAGGTGGACCAGAGCGTCGCGATGACCGGGTCCCTGAGCGTGCGTGGGCAGATCCTCCCGGTCGGCGGCGTCACCGCCAAGATCGAGGCCGCGGCGGAAATGGGGATCCAGAAGGTCCTGATCCCGCGGGCGAACATGAAGGACGTCCTCCTGGAGGACCGGTACGTCGGGAAGATCGAGATCATCCCCGCGGAGAACCTCAAGGAGGTCCTCGAGCACGCCCTCGTCGGCGGGCCGAAGACCCAGGGCCTCCTCGCCAAACTGGCGGCGATCGTGCCGAAGCCCCCGTCGTTCCCCGGAGTCCCCGGGCCCGGCGTCGCGGGCGCGTCCCCCCATTGAGCGGGGAGGGCAGGCCCATGGACGACGAGGTCTCCGACGACGAGTTCATCGGTTACCCGTGTTTCGAGTTCAACACGGCCTTGGCCCCGGACCGGAACGACACGCGGTGCGTCCACTGCAGGAAGTACCTCACCGTCCAGTGCGAGTACCTAGAGCAGTTCCTCGAGGACGACCTGGATGGCGGCTAGCCGCGCCCTGTTCATCGGACGGTTCCAACCGTTCCACAATGGGCACCTCGCGATGGCGCGACGGATCCTCCAGGACCACAGCGAGCTGATCATCGGGATCGGGTCCGCGCAGTACAGCCACACGGGGGAGAACCCGTTCACTGCCGCGGAGCGGTTCGAGATGATCCACCGCGCCCTGGACGCGGAGCGGATCCACAACTACCACATCATCCCGATCCCCGACACGCATGTCCATAGCGTATGGGTGGGGCACGTCCTGTCCCTCGTCCCGAGGTTCGATGCCGTCTACACGAACTCCGCGCTCGTGATCCGGTTGTTCAAGGAGCGCGGGGTCCGCGTCCTCTCCCTCCCGATGGTGGAGAGGGAGGAGTTGAGCGGCACGGAGGTCCGGCGTCGGATGTTCAGCGGCGGGGCCTGGGAGACGCTCGTGCCCGCCGGCGTCGCCGCGTACATCAAGGAGATCGACGGCGTCCAGCGAATTAAGGAGACGTACAAGTACAGCACTCCGTACGGGACGAGGGAGAACCCAGAGGAGTAGCGACCCCGCTGGCATCGTCCTCATGCAACCCCGAGATACAGGAGCGCCACGGGCACGATGAGACACCCCATCAGGTGGACCCGCTTCACGCCCGCCACGGGAGGCACGAGGCCCAGAACCCCCGCGACGACCGCGACCATCAGCCCGGCGGCGCCGGCGAGGATCACGATGAGGGCGACGAGGACGACAAGGACCGCCCGCGCGAGGAGGTCGTACCGGACGCGGTGGATCCGACGGGCCGCGAGCCGGCTGCAGGCGACCGTGACCGGATACGCGACGATGGCCGCGAGCGCCGCGGAAACGAGAAGGACGAGGAGCAGTCCGGGGGGTTGCGTGGCAGGCTCCCACGACGCGACGGGGCCCGCGTTCAGGTCCCGGATCGCGACCGCCGCCCCGCTCCGGGCCCGGTCGATGATGAACAGGACGCTCACCGTGAAGACGGCGGTCGCCGTGCTGACCGCCCCGAGCGCGACCATGAACTCCCGCAGGGACTCCGGGGATGCCTCGGAGCCTTGCCCGCGGGAAAGGACTTGGGCGAGGGCGGTCGCGGCGCCGGAGCTCAGGCCGGGGAGCCAGGAGACGAGGGCCCCCGCGATGGAACCGGAGAGGATCCCGCGGGCAAGACCGCGGCGCCGCACACCGGGCGAGCGCGACAGGTCCTGCGGCGGGACCGCAGCGCGGTTCCGCGAACTCAGCACGAGGGTCGAGAGGCCGAAGAGTCCGGTGAACAGCGGGAACAGGACGAGGGTGCCGAAGTCCGCGGACCAGCGCCCGAGCGGGTACCAATTCCAAGAAGTCAGCCACGTCGTGTCGAGCAGCACCCACCCGAAGGCGCCTGAGACGAGGAACACGGCGGCGGCAATCCCGCGCTGGCGCCAGCAGGAGGACCGGGCCCGGGACGCGCGACGGTCCTTCTCCGAAAGGATCAGCAGGAGGGCGATCCCCAGGAGGATGAACGCGATCGCCCCCTTCGCGCGCTCGTACGCGTCGAACGGGGTCCCGAGGAACAACCGCAGGGGAAGGAGCAAGGCGACGGAGGCCGCGACGCCCGCCAAGGCACCTCTCGCCGCGAGGCGCACCGCGACGTGACCCTCCCCCGCGAGGAGGAGGCGATGTCCAGGGAGGATTGCGAGGGCGGTCTTCTCCTCCGGGGCCCCGAGATATACGGAGGGCACGAAGTCGAGGAAGCTGTGCCCAACCACGGTCCCCATCACGAAGCTCGAGAGGATGGCGACCGTCTCCGCCGGACCCGCCCCGGGGAACAGAAAGAGGACGGCGCCCTCGAAAGCGGGGCGCGAGGCGAGCAGGAGGAGGGCGACGTTGTTCACGTGAAGACCGGGGGCGAGGCCGGTCCCCACGCCCGCGAGAACCCCCAGGAGGGTGAACGCGGCGACCGCGAGGAGCAGGGTGGCAGGGTCCAACGGGCGGTGCAGGGGCGTTTGGCGGGTGGACGTATCTGCTGCATGTAGCGTACGTCGCTGTCGGGAGCGTGAGGAGTGGCGCGTGAACGGACTGCCCCTGGGCCTCCCCCGTAATCATTAAGGCGCGGGTGCCCCCCTCCGGCTGCGGAGGAGGAAGACGTTGCAACCGTCCCAACCGCCGCAGCCGCAACAACTGCCGCCACAGCAGTGGGGACCGCCGCCGGCGGCCGCGTACCCGTATCCTCCGGGCTACTATCCGCCACCGAAGTCGGACGGCGGGAAAATCGTTCTGATCGTCGTCGTCGTAATCGTGGCGATCGTCCTCGTTACGATCGTCCTCTCCGCCATCCTGTACGTCTTGGTCAGCGGGCAGATCGGCGGGCCGGGACCCGGGCCGCAAACGATTGGTATTCAGCACCAGGACACGTCGTCGAACTGGGTGCTGTCGATCGTGACGGTGCCCTCGACCCACGCCTTGACGACGACGACGTTCCTGATGCGGTGGCCGAGCAACTCCTCGATCGCAAACCCGCCCGGCCAAGCCACCCTGCAGTCCCTCAAGACGGCAAGTGGAGGTGTCCACTACTTCCCCATCACAGGCTCCGCTCAGACGGAGCTGCGCGTGTCGGATGTGATCACGATCTCGAAGTCGCTGGCGTACACCGCTGGGATGCAGATCACGATTACGGACGGCCAGACGATCCTCTGGACCGGTGTGCTGTAGGTCGCTGGCGGGACGCTGCGGGGTCTTCATCGGAAGGGTCGGCGCCCGGAGGCCCCCATCCACCGCCGCCAGGTGTCTCCACGACGACGGCCTCCCCCCGCTGAATCCTGCGGGTGGTTTTCGCGGGCAGTGCTTCGGCCCTCCGCCTCCGAAGGACGTTCCGCCCTGGCCGTCCCGAGCCCCCGCCACGGAGTCCCGAAGGGCCGCGAGACCTACGGTCCGAAAGGATTGTGACTGTTCCCCGCGCCCCGAGGAAGCGGACGGTCCTCCGGATGCCGTCCCCGCCGCGGCGGAAGCCCCGCCCCCCCGAGCCCGGGATCAGCCTATACTCCTCGACCTGGAGAGGGTACGCGAGCTCGAGCGCCTCCACAGGGGTGTTGCGAGTGTTCGTCATGTGCGTGTGGACGCCGTCCATCCCGTCCCGATACGGCAGCGCGCCCTCCCCACCCGCGATCGTTTCGTAGTACGAGAAATCCCGCCCGTGGAACCGCCCGCCCAGGAGGAGGTTGTTCATCGTCCCTTGGGACTGTGCCGGGACCGCGTCTGGGAGCGCTTGGGCCATCGCGAGGAGGAGGACGTCGACGATCCGCGAGGACGTCTCCACGTTCCCCGCCGCGACGGCCGCGGGGGGCCTCGCGTTCACGAGGGAGCCGTCGGGAGCGCGCACGGAGATCGGCGCGTAACATCCCGAGTTCGGCGGCGCATCCGGGTCCGTGAGGCATCGGAACACGTAGTAGACGGCGGACAGCGTGACCGAGCGAGGGGCGTTCAGGTTGCCCTCGATCTGGCGCGCCGTGCCGCCGAAGTCCACCTGGACTCCGCTGCCGCCAACCGCGACCTCCGCGCGAATCGGGATGAGCGTGTCCTGCCGCGGATGTTCGAGAACGTCCTCCGCCCGCCACCGGCCCCTCGGCATCCGCGAAATCGCGGCCCGCACGCGCCGCTCGCTGTACGCGATGATCTCGGACGTGAAGGCTCCCATGTGCGCGACCCCGTACTTCGCAAGGAGGGCGCCGTAGCGGGAGGCCCCGAGATTGTTTGCCGCGACCTGGGCCCGCACGTCCCCCAGCCTTTCCCTTGGGCTCCGGGACCCGCGAGAGATCGTCCGCACGACGTCACGCCGTTCCGACCCGCGGACGAGGAACTTTGTCGGCGGGATCACGAACCCCTCATCCTCGAGGACCACGGAGTCCGCGGGCATCGAGCCCGGGGCGGAGCCACCGACGTCCGCATGGTGGGCCTTGCTCACGGCGTACCCCCGGAGCGCATCGCGGTGGAAGACCGGCTTCACGAGGGTGATGTCCGGGAGGTGAGACCCGCCGCGATACGGGTCGTTCACGATCACCTGATCACCCTCTGCGAGGCTCCCGCCCATTTCCTTTCGGAGCACCTCGATTGTCACGGGCATCGAGCCGAGGTGGACGGGGATGTGCTCCGCCTGGGCGACCATCCGGCCCTCCTCGTCGAACAGCGCGCAGCTCGCATCCATCCGTTCCTTGATGTTCGGCGAGTACGCCGTCCTCCGGAGGGCGATCCCCATCTCCTCGGGGATGAAGGCAATTGCGTTCTGCAGGATTTCGAGCTCCCCGGGTTTCACGTCAGACCGCCTCCAGCTCCAGGACCCCGTGGCGGAGGACACGGAACAGCCATCCCGGCGGGACGGCCGTCGTCGCTTGGTCCTCCTCGATAATCGCGGGGCCTCGGGAGGTGAATCCCGCGTGCAGCGCGGGACGCCTCCAGATTCGACTGTCTGTCCATCCGTCCTCGAAGAGGACGCGCCGTCGACGGGAAACCGGACGCCCATGGGCAGGCCCCCTCGGGAAAATCTTCGGGCGCCCAACGACCGCTGTGAGTCGGACGGCGGTGATCTCGACAGGTTCGGTGGGCGAAGCGTACCCGTACCGATGACGGTGTTCCCGCCGGAACCTTGTCCCCATGTCGGGAGTCACCGGCACGTTGATCTCGTAGCTCTGGCCCTCGAAGCGGAGGTCCGCGGTGAAGAGGAATCTCGCCTTGCTCGAGGACACGCCGTGCGCGCGGAGGTCCCGCACCGCCCGTGCCCTCAGCCCAGTCGCAATCTTGTGGATCGGAGCCTGCGCGCTCGCAAGCGGCCGGACGATGCCGGACGCGTAGTCGAGTCGGAGGTCCGCCGTCAGGATGCCGTACGCGGAGAACGAACCTGGGAGGAAGGGGATCAGGACCCGTGGGGAGCCAATCTCCGCGGCAAGGAAGGCCGCGTGGACGGGACCCGCTCCCCCGTATGCGAGGAGGGGCAGCCTCCGGGGGTCGAGGCCCCGCCTCGCGAGAACCGCCTTCATCGCGCGGACCATGTTCGATTCAACGACGCGCCGCACACCGAGTGCGGCGGTGTCGATCGGAATCCGCATCGCCTTCGCGAGGGCGCCCAAGCCCGCCTCGGCGAGGTCTCTCCGTAGGGGCATCGCCCCTCCCAGCAGGGCGCCCGGGAGGAGCCCCGAAAAGAGGTCCGCATCCGTGACCGTTGGCTGACTCCCGCCGTGACCGTAGGCCATCGGCCCGGGCTCAGCCCCCGCGCTTGATGGGCCGACCCGAAGGGCCCCGCCGCTGTCAAGCCACGCGAGGCTCCCGCCCCCGGCTCCGACGGAGGAGATGTCGATCACCTGGAGGGCGAGCGGGAGTCCCTCGATCGTCGACTCGCTCGTATATGTGGGCTGTCCGCCGAGGATCGTCGAGAAGTCCGAGCTCGTCCCGCCCATGTCGAACGTCACGAGATCCCGGATTCGGAACGTCGCCGCCAAGGTCCGTGCCGCGGAGACGCCCCCCGCGGGGCCGGAGAGGGCGAGGTCGATCGGCCGCTCGAGGACCTGCCGCGAGCCCGCGGTGCCTCCGCCGGATTTCATCACGAGGAACGGCGCGCCGAGCGCCCGCTCGAGGGATCTCAGGTGCCCCGCGACGAGCGGTTTCACATACGCGTCCAGGGCCGTCGTCGATGCCCGCTCGTACTCTCGGAACTCCGGGTGGACCCGGGACGAGACCGAGATGCAGAATCGCGGACCTAGCGCCTTCCGGAGGGATTCCTCGTGGCGTGGGTTCGCGAAAGCGAACAGGAGACAGATTGCGACGGACTCCGCCTTCATCCTCGCGAGGGCGTCCGAGATCCGTCGCACCTCCGATCCAGAAAGACCTTTCAGAATCCGGCCCGAGGCGCCGACCCGCTCTTTCGCTCCCACCGACATCCCTCGTGGGATGACGGGCGGAGTGCGGGTGACCCGCCAGTCGTAGAGGGAGGGCCGGTTCTGGCGGCCGATGATCAGAAGGTCCTCGAAGCCCGCCGTGGTCACGAGTGCCGTACGGGCGCCCCTCCGTTCCACAATCGCGTTCGTCGCCACCGTCGTCCCGTGGGCCATCGACGTCGCGCCCAACGTCCGGATTCCCCCCGTCACGGCGGAGGCGGGTTCTCTCGGCGTCGACAGGACCTTTTCAGTGACGATCCTCCCCGCGCGGAATCCGACGAAATCCGTGAACGTGCCCCCCACGTCCACGCCGACGAGCACGGTGGCAGGCAGGGCCCCCTCCTAGGAATCCCTTTCGCTGCGAATGCCCGACGTCGAGTTCAGAACGTAACCGCAGGCGCTTGGAGTGGGGGCACGCCGGGCGGTCGTGCACCCAGCGGGCGTGGGACGCGGATGAGGGTCAGGTCTCGCCGAGGGACCCTGCCATATACTGGGCATACCCCTCGAGATCCAGGAGGCCATGGCCGCTGAAGTTGAACGCGATTACCATGGGCTCGTTCCGATCCTTCGCCTCGAGGGCGAGCTCGATCGCGCCCTTGATCGCGTGGCACGTCTCCGGGGCGGGAACGATGCCCTCCGTCCGCGTGAAGATTTCCCCCGCCTCGAACGTGCTCAGTTGGTTGAACGCGCGGGCCTCGATAATCCCCTGGTGAAGGAGCAGGCTCACGAGCGGGGCCGCACCGTGGTAGCGGAGGCCCCCCGCATGGATCGACGGCGGGACGAACGCGTGGCCGAGCGTGTACATCTTCAGGAGCGGCGTCGTCTCCGCGGTGTCCCCGAAGTCGTAGTCGTACACGCCCTTCGTGAGGGAGGGAATCGACTCCGGCTCGACCGCGACGAACCGGGTGTCGAGCTTCCCCTTGAGCCGCTCCCCGATCGCGGGGAACGTGAACCCCGCGAAGTTCGAGCCCCCGCCGACGGACCCGACCATCACGTCCGGCGTCTCGTCGATCATCTCGAGCTGCTTCAGGGTCTCCTGCCCGATCACGGTCTGGTGCATCAGGACGTGGTTCAGCACGCTCCCCAGGGAGTACTTCGTGCCCGTCCCCGTCACCGCTGCCTCCAGCGCCTCGGAGATCGCGATCCCGAGGGAGCCCGGGTTGTGCCCGTTGTTCTTGAGCAGCTTACGGCCGTAGGTCGTCCGGTCGCTCGGGCTCGGGAACACCTCCGCGCCGAACAGGTGCATGAGGTGCTTCCGGTACGGCTTCTGGTCGTAGCTTACCCGCACCATGAACACCGTGCACTTCAGGCCGAAATAGTTCGTCGAGTACGCGAGCGCGGAGCCCCACTGGCCCGCGCCCGTCTCCGTCGTGAGGCGCTCCACCCCCTCCCGCATCGCGAAGAACGCTTGCGCGATCGCGGTGTTCGGCTTGTGGCTCCCGACGGGGTTCAGGTCCTCGCGCTTGTAGTAGATCCGCGCGGGCGTGTCCAAGAGCTTCTCGAGGCGCGTCGCGCGATAGAGCGGCGTGGGACGGCCGAGCCGCAGGTACGCCTCCCGGAGTTCCTCCGGGATCGGCTCGGTCCGGTTCTGCGACACCTCCTGGCGGATGATCTCTTTGGGAAAAATGGGAGCCAGGGCCTCGGGCCCGATCGGCTCCCTGGTGGCTGGATTCAACGGAGGTGGGAGCGGGACGGGGAGGTCCGGCTGGATGTTGTAGTACGTCTTGGGCAGGTCATCGACACCGAGCAAGACTTTCATCGAGCCGTTCTCCATGTCCCGTTCACCCCTGGTGGTGAGTATGGTATTTCGTGTACATTAGATATACTTTTTGTACGTCAACGTCTCTTAATAGTCATCACAAGGACGAATCGTTAAGCATCTCTGTACCAATAGGTGCATTCCGCGAGCAGATGTGGGAGAAACTCCGTCCGGCCTTCAAGGGCTTCCCGGCCCAGGAGAAAGTCGCCCAACTGATGGTCGTCCACGGGCTCCGCGTCCAGGAGGAACGGGTCTTCGCGGGGCCAATCGAAGTGAGCGACACCGCGATGGCCCGGGCGGCGGGCGTGGACCGGCGGGTCGTCACGGCGACGCTCCGCACGATCGGCAAGAACCCGGAGCTCCTGAGGTTCTTTGAGCGGCTCATGCCCGTTTGTCATCTCGGGGAGGTGGCTCCCCTGATGGGGTGGGGCGCGATCGAAATCATCCCGACGAGTGCCTCGAAGCCTGGGATCTTGGCGGGCGTGGCGGGCACAATCGCGGAGGCGGGCATCAGCGTCCGCCAGGTGATCGTTGACGACCCGGAGGTCTCGGACGACCCGCACGCCTTCATCGTGACCGAGCAGCCCGTCCCGGAGCGACTCCTCCCGAGGATCAAGGCCGTCGAGGGCGTGAAGAGCGTCGTCCTCTACTAGAGGACTGGGTCAAGGACCGAGGAGCCGCAGGTGCTCCGTGCGCATGCATCGGCTCTGGATCACCGTGAACCCCGCGGCTTCCGCCCTCCGCGCCGCCTCCTCGTTGCGGATCCCGAGCTGGGTCCAGATCACCTTCCCCCGGCCGTCCTTGATTGCCTCGTCCACGACGGCCGGGACGTCCGTGCTCGGCCGGAAGACGTCGACAACGTCGTAGCCGCCGGGCACGGCGCTCAGGGTCGGGTAGGCCCGCAGACCGAGGATCTCCGTCGCCGTGGGGTTGACGGGGATCACCTCGTACCCCCGCTCGAGGAGGTACTTCGGCACGGTGTGGGCCTCCTTTTCCGGGTTCTTCGACATCCCCACGACGGCGATCCGCCGGTACTTCGTGAGGACCTCTCGTAGGAGCCCGTCGTCCGTCATCGGCGAGGACGAAAGCGCAGGCGCGCTTAACCCTTGGCAGCTCCCCAAAACCCCGTGCGCCTCCTTTAAGAAGTAGATATCGGCCGATAATTATATTAACCCGCTATTTTATGCGGGGGCAAGGGTGCACTCTGATGCAACCACCAACGCCTCAAATGATGATGGCCGCGGAAGCGTCGAGACGACAGTCGATGAACTCGCTGATGACCTTGTTTCTGCTCGCCGGCTTGTTCCTCCTCGCCCTCGCGGGGATCTTCGTGGCATACGCGCGGACGCCGGGCATGAGCCCCAACGACCAGACCAGCTACGGTGCCGTGTACGCGCCGATTGTGTGGGACCTCGGGATGTTCCTCCTGATCTTCGCGATCTGGGGGATGGCAATGATGCGCCAGGACATGGACCCGATCGCCCGCCTCCTGATGTATCTGGTCTCGTTCATCCTGATCCTGCTCATCTTCGTGGCGCCGAACTTGATGTTCCGTGGAGTGCCGCCGTAGGACGGGATCGCAATGTCTGCTGATCTCTCGCAATCCTGGCTGGCCCAAGCGGGCCGGACCGTGAACCGGGACGGCCTCTTCGTCTTGGGCCTGCTGGCGATCGCGGCGGGCGGCATCGCGATCGGCCTGACGTTCCTCGTCCCGTCCGCCGCGATTCTGTTCATCGGCCGGGCGCTCACGGTGGTGGGGGGACTCTTCGTCGCACTCCCCCTCTTCTTGGGGGCGGCCGGCGAGGACCGGTGGTCGAACGGCCTCCGAATCGCAGCCCTCGTCGTCGGGTTCCTCGTGGTCCTGTTC
>VBMI01000074.1:0-25315 GCA_005878955.1 Methanobacteriota archaeon | reverse complement strand
GAACTCCTTCGTGTTCGAGTCGAAGCTATCGAACGTCCCGTCCCCGTTCGAGTCGAACCAACATTGCGCCACGACGTGGAAGCGGCCTGTACCCGCGCGCCACTCGCCGAACACGACGGCGTCCCCGCCAAGGGGGATCGTCGCGACGTTGCTCTCGGTCCCGCCGACCGCGTTCCCCGCGCCGTCATAGACCGTGAAGACGACCTTCGCGCTTACAGCGTCGGGCCCGATGTTCCCGATCTTCCCGAAGAACGTCTGGATCGACCCCCGCCGCGGGACGGAGAAGTGGTGGAAGCCCGGCCACGCGCCCCGGCCCACGAGCGTCGCCTTGAGATCCCCGCCCGGAGGCGGGAGCTGCCGGACCGTGACCGTTCCGTCCGTCAAGGAGTTGTCCGAGGTGTCCGTCTCGCCGGGCACCTGCGAGGCCTCCCCGCGGATCTCGTAGTTCCCGGGGGGCACACCGGTCGTGTCCCAGGTGAGGACGACGGCGTCAGTGATCCCCGCACCCAACGTGATCGGGTTGCTGCCCACGGTGATCGAGCCGGCAAACGCCGTGACGGTGGTCGTCTCCTGGGCCGTCCCTTGGTTCTCGACGACGACGGTGATCGTCACCGGCTGGCCCGGCTCGACGGACGTCGGGTCCGCGCGACGGATGGACCGTGCATCGGTATGTGAACGCCCCGATCGTGCTGGCCGTGAACGTGTACGTGATCGACCCTGAGAAGACAGGTGACAGGGGCTCGCCCGCGTCCGCGGCCCCGTCCCCGTCATAGTCGATGTGGAACTGGTGCGGGAGCCCGTCCTCGCTGAACAGGTGCATCGTCACGGAATCGCCCTGGTCCACGGTCATCGTCGGACCCGGCATCGTTTCGCCGCCCGATGTCGAACCCCAACCCGTCACGTTATGTCCGTACAGGTCGAAGGACTTCGACGCGCCGACGGCCGGCCCCGTCGCAACGATCAACGATCCCAACGCCATCGCAACCACAAGCACGAGCGCTAAACCTCCCCTCATCCTCCTCGATACCCCCTACTATCGTGGTAGTCATTCAGAGTAGAAGTAATTTTCCCCGCCAATGCCGCGCCGGCGCGCCCGTCCGGCCACCCGCGGGAAACCTTCATGGCACTCGCCCGCCCATGGGCAGGACCGGATGGAGGTCCAGGCCCAGGAGATCGCGAACCGTCTGCGCGCGGCGGAGCGCGTCGGCGTCTACTGCCACATCGATGCGGACGGCATCACCGGAGGGGCAATCGCCTCCGAGGCCCTGTCCCGGGCCGGGATCTCCCACGACGTCTCGTTCCTCAAGAAGCTGGATGAGGCCTCGCTGCAGGTGATCCGGCGGGAAGCACCGCCCGTTGCCTGGTTCGTCGACTTCGGGGCGGGGCAGCTCCACCACATGAGAGAGATGGACGCCGTGATCACGGACCACCATGTTCCGACGTCGCGCGAGATCCCGCGGGAGAACCGGCGGGACCTCGTTCGGTTCGCCGAGGCCTCGGACCGCGTGCTGATGGTGAACCCCCACATGGACGGAGAGGGCTCGGACGTCGTGAGCGGCGCGGGCCTCGCGTACGCCGTCGCGCGCGCGATGGATCCGAAGAACCGTGACCTCGCCGCGGTGGCGATCGTCGGGGCCGTCGCGGACGTCCAAGACCAGGAGTTCCGACGGCTCCGCGGGTTCAATCGGACGATCCTTCAAGACGGAATCGAGGCCGGAGTCGTGCGCGCCTCGATCGACCTCCGGCTCTTCGGCCGCGAGACGCGCCCCGTCCACAAAATGTTGCAGTACTCGCAGGACCCGTGGATCCCGCGCCTCAGCGGGAACGGCGAGGCGTGCATCGCGTTCCTCCTGGAGATCGGGGTCGACCTGAAGGTGGAGGAGACCTGGCGTACGTGGTCCGAGCTCGAGGCGGGCGAGAAGCGGCGGATCGTGTCCGAGCTCGCGACCCATATGCTCGGACGCGGGTGCGGGTGGCGGGAGGTCGAGCGCCTGGTCGGCGAGGTGTACACGCTGCCGCGCGAGCCCGTGGGAAGCCCGACGCGGGACGCGAAGGAGTTCGGGACCCTCATCAACGCGTGCGGGCGGTACGAGGCGGCGGAGGTCGGCTACCGCGTGTGCCGCGGAGACCGGGGCGAGGCGCTCGAGGAAGCGTTCCGCCTCCTCGCGGGGCACCGGGAGCACCTCGTGTCCTCCCTTCAGTGGATCGAGGAAATCGGCCTCACGCAGCTCGACGCGGTTCAATACTTCCACGCGGAGGACAAGGTGCGGGACACCGTGGTCGGTATCGCGGCGGGGATCGCCCTCCAGGCGAGCGGGAACCGCCAGATGCCGATCCTCGCGTTCGCGTACGCGCCGGACGGCGTGAAGGTCAGCGCGCGAGCCCCGCGGGAGCTCGTCGCCCGCGGTCTCGACCTTGCCGCAATCATGCGGGAGGCCTCGAAACGATTCGGTGGGGAGGGCGGAGGCCATCACGCCGCGGCGGGGGCCACGATCCCGCGCGGTACCGAGGAGGAGTTCGCGCACGCCGTGGACGCCCTCGTCAAGGGCCAGCTCTCCCATGCGGCAGCGCCTCCGAGCGGACCACCCTGATACCTTTATATCGCGCCCCAGACTTGCGAACGGGATGCCGGAGAGCGAGTACGAGGTCGAGCTGTTCCGCGCTCAGGGTTTCCGGCGCGCCCAGTGCGCGTCCTGCGGGAAGTTCTTCTGGTCCCTCGGCGACCATGCGACGTGCGGGGAGACCCCGTGCCAGGAGTACGACTTCATCGGCAACCCACCATTCAAGAAGCGGCTCACTCCACGGGCGATGCGGGAGGACTTCCTCTCCTTCATGGAGGCGAACGGGCACACCCGCGTCCGCCGCTACCCGATCGTCGCGCGGTGGCGGGAGGACGTGTTCTTCGTCCAGGCAAGCGTGTACCCGTTCCAGCCCTGGGTGATCAGCGGGGAGGCGAGCCCGCCCGCGAACCCCCTCGCGATCTCCCAGCCGTGCGTCCGGTTCGTGGACATCGACAACGTCGGAAAGACCGGCCAGCACTTCACGCTCTTCGAGATGATGGCCCACCACGCGTTCAACTTCCCCGGGAAGCCGATCTACTGGAAGGACCGGACCGTGGAGCTGTGCCACCGGTTCCTAACGGAGCGTCTCGGGCTCGATTCGAAGGTCCCCCGGTACAAGGAGAGCTGGTGGGAGGGCGGTGGGAACAGCGGGCCGTGCCTCGAGGTCGTGTTCGGCGGCGCGGAGGCCGCGACGCTCGTGTTCATGCAGAATCGAGACACGAACGGGCACCGCGTCCCGATGGAGACCACAGTCGTCGACACCGGCTACGGGCTCGAGCGCCTCGTGTGGCTCTCGCAGGGGACGACGTCCGCGTACGAGGCCGTGTTCGGGGAGGCCCTCGCCTACCTGAAGCGCGCGACGGGCGCGAAAAAGGTGGACGACCGGGTCCTCACGGAATACTCGAAGGTCGCGGGGATGAGGAAGGTCGAGACGATGGCGGACGTCCGGGCGATCCAGACGCGGACGGCCGAGCGGGTCGGGCTCTCCGCGGACGAGCTCGTCGCGCAGCTCGGGCCACTGGAGGCCCTGTACGTCATCTGCGACCACGCCCGCGCGCTCATGTTCATCCTAGGGGACGGCGTCGTTCCGTCGAACTCGCGCGAGGGCTACTTCGCGCGCCTCCTCATCCGGAGGGGGCTGCGGACCCTACGGAACCTGAACATCACGTACACCATGGCGGACACGATCAGCTTCCTCATCGACCAGAGCCGCGAGGACTATCCGGAGCTGTTCTTCAACAAGGGGGACATCCTGAAGCTCCTCAAGGTCGAGGAACAACGGTACAAAGACACCGTCGAGAAGGGGCGGTCCACCGTGCAGCGGGTGGAGTCCGAGGCGAAGGCGGCGGGCGGGGAGGGGATCGGGGTCGATGCGATGATCGAAGTGTACGACAGCCACGGGCTCACGCCCGATGTCGTGCGGGAGTTCGCCACGCTGAAGACGGAGGTCCCAGACGACTTCTTCTCCCGGGTCGCGCAGCGCCACGAACGTCCTGCCGCGCCCGAGGGGGCGAAACGGTTCGACGTCCCGCAGGATCTCCCGCCGACGCGGCTACGGGTGTACGAGAACCGGAGGAAACAGAAGTTCCGTGCGAAGGTCGTCGCGGTCCACGGGTCCGCGGTCGTCCTCGACCAGACGTACTTCTACCCGGAGGGCGGGGGCCAGGAGGCGGACCACGGGACGATCGCCGGCCGGGACGTCGTGGACGTCCAGCGGGTCGGGAGAACCGTCCTCCACTTCACGAAGGGAGAACCGAAGCTCGAGCTCCGGAAACCGGTGAAATGTGAGATCGACTGGGCCCGCCGGACGAACCTGATGCGGAACCACAGCGGGACCCATATCGTCCTCGGGGCCGCGCGAAAGGTCCTCGGCAACCACGTGTGGCAGACGGGGGCCCACAAGGCGGAGGACCTCGCCCGCCTCGACATCACGCACTACGATTCCCTCTCGGACGCGGAGACGGAGCGAATCGAGCAGGTCGCGAACGAGATCGTGCTCTCGGATGCGCCCGTGCGGATCCGGACCCTCGCCCGGGACGTCGCGGAGGCGAAGTACGGCTTCCGGTTGTACCAGGGCGGCGTCGTGCCGGGCGGCGAGCTCCGCGTCGTCGAGATCCCGAAGTGGGACATCGAGGCGTGCGGGGGGACCCACGTGGCCCGCACGAGTGAGGTCGGTACGATCAAGATCCTCCGGACCAAGCGGATCCAGGACGGCGTCGTCCGCCTCGAGTACGCCGCCGGGAAGCCCGCCCTCGAGGAAATCCGGAACCAGTCGGCGGCCCTTGCGAAGGTCGCATCGGCCCTCGGCGTGTCCACAGATCAGGTCGTCGTCGCGACGGACCGTCTCGTCGGTGAATGGCGCGAGCAGCGGCGGGAGCTCGAGAAGGCCCGCGCCGCTACGGCGGGAGGCGCGGTCTCCGAACTCGTGGCGAAGGCGGAGGAGGTGGCGGGCGTCCGCGTCGTCGTCCATCGCATCACGGGGACGATGGCGGACCTCCTCCCGCTCTCGAGGCATCTCGCAGAGAACCCGGATGTTGTCGCGGTCCTCGGGGCGGCGGGGGAGACCGCAAGCGTAGTCGTCACGAGGGGTGCCCGCGCGCGCGTGGACTCCGCGGCGGCGCTCCGCGCGGCGACGGACATCCTCGGGGGAAAGGGAGGCGGCCGGCCCGACTTCGCGCAAGGCGGCGGTCCGAAGGTGGAGGCCCTCGACACGGCTCTGGACGCGGCGAAGCGCGAAGTCGTCTCCTCCCTGTCCGCGAGCGGGTGAGATGAGCCTCCCTCGGATGGCCGAGTGGTGGCGGGAGCTGGACGAGGTCACGGACCTCGGGCCCGTCGTCCGTCGATACTTCGTAATCGGGGCGTTCGACGGAGCCCTTACGGTCCTCGGGATCATCATCGGCGCGGCGGCGACCGTCGGCGGGAGGCCTGAGAGCCGCGGGCTCGTGCTGGCGGTGAGCGCGAGCGCATCGATCGCCCTCGCGATCTCCTCCGCGGTCGGGGCGTACGAGGCCGAACGCGTCGAGAAGAAGCTCCATCGCCATAGCATCGAGCGTGCGATGCTGGTGGAACTCAGCCAGGAGCACCGGTCCGCGTTCCGCGCCGCCGCGCTCGTGAGCGCCGGGGTCCACGGCGTCGCTCCCCTGATCGCGGCACTCGTCCCATCGGTCCCGTTCCTCCTGACGGACTTCTGGACCGCGACGGTCGTGGCCGTCGCCGTCACACTCGCGTTCCTCTTCGCCCTGGGGGCGTACCTCGGCTCGCTCATCCGCGAAAGAATCGTGGTCACAGGACTCCGGTTCGTCGCCGCCGGTCTCGGGACCGCCGTGCTCCTGTGGGCCCTGGGGACGGCCGGCGTGCGGCTCGCCCCGTGACGCGTCGCGAACCGAGGGTTTTTATGGGGAGCCCACGTAAACCGCAGCGCCAATGATGGGAGTGGACACGGAGATCGAGGGCCTCCGGGCTGCGGTCTCCCGGCATTTCTCCGTGACCCAGATCGTCGTGAATCCGTTCGCCATCGCCTTCCGCGTCGCGGTGGACCCCGGGACGATGGACGCCGCGTTCGACGCCCTGCGTCGGGACCTGATCCCGCGCAACTACATCCCGTCCATCACGCGAGAGCAGGGCGTCTACACTGTGAACGTCCAGAAGCGGCCCGAGCCGAAATTCCGTGGGACCCAAGTGAACCTGCTGCTCCTCATCGCGACGATTGGTACCACGTGGGTCGCGGGAGCCTGGAACTGGCAGGCCTATGCGGGCGTGCCCCTCGTCTCCCTGGACGCGTTCCTGTACGGGTTCGTGAGCTTCACCGTGCCCCTGCTAGCGATCCTCGGTGCCCACGAGATGGGGCACTACCTGGTGGCGAAACGGCACGGCGTGCGCGCCTCCCTGCCGTTTTTCATCCCCTCGATTCCCCCACTGGGGACCTTCGGGGCGTTCATCTCGATGCGGGATCCCATACCGAACCGAAAGGCCCTCCTGGAAATCGGGATCGCGGGGCCGCTCGTGGGTTTCTGCCTCGCGGTGCCGATCGCCCTAATCGGTCTGGCGCTGGGCGCCGCGGATGCCCGCCCCGCCATCGTGAACGGTGGAGGCGAGATCTTTTCGCCCTCGGTCCTGTACGGGTGGATGCAGAGCCTGTTCCCGCAGGCCCTCGCGGACCCGTTCCGCCGGCACCCGACTGCGTTCGCGGGCTGGGTCGGGCTCTTCGTCACGGCGATCAACCTGCTCCCCGCGGGGCAGCTCGACGGCGGGCACGTCGCCCGTGCCCTCTTCGGGGAGCAACACCGATACCTCTCCTGGTCCGCCGTGCTGTTCCTGCTGGTCCTCGGCTTTTTTTCCTACAGCTGGTTCCTGTTCGCGCTAATCATTCTCCTCCTTGGCGTTCGCCATCCGCCGCCGCTCAACGACCTTACGAAGCTGCGGCCCTCCCGCCAAGTGCTCGGGGCGATCGCGATCGCGATCCTCGTCCTCACATTCGTGCCGACGCCATTCGTCACCGTGCCGGCGAACGCGGGCTTTGCATTCGAGATGACGGCCGCACCGCACGGCCCTATCGGCTCGGTGAACGTGACAATCAGCGCCCCCGGCCAGGACACCTTCGCGGTGAACGTGAACAACACCGGGAATGTGGACATCACGGTGCACCTCGAAATCCGTCCCCAGAACCTGGACCGGATCGGGTGGACCCTGCGGATCGTGAATTTCACGGTCTACGGAGGTAGCTCGCCCCAGAATGTGACTGTCGGGGGCCCCAGCACGTTCGTCTCGCTCAACGTGACGCAATACGCGACGGTCCGGATCCTCGTGATGATCCCGAGCGGCCAGACGCCTGGAGTGTTCACCTTCAGCGTCCGCGGCGGCGTCTCCGGGCCTGGGACCCCGAACCCGATCTTCGAGGACGACCTCGATGTGAACGTCACGGTGGCTTGACGAACGCGCAAAATGTACGGGTGAGGGACTTGTGGACCCGGAGCGTGTGGGCCTCCTCGAGCCCTAGGAACTCTTCTCCGATTGCGACCGCCCGGTCGGACGGCAGCACGACCGCCGCATGCCCGCCTGGCCTGAGGAGACCCCGGAACGCTCCAAACGCACGACGATACAGGGAATTCGGGGGCTCACCCCGCGTGGAAGCCGCCCGGCCGTACGGCGGATCCGTAGCGATCGCGTCCACGGTTTCGACCTGAAGGGGGACATCCCCGACATCCGCGACGAACGTCTGAGCCTTGAGGCCGTAATGGGCGAGCGCGCGGGAGGTACCGTCCACCATCTTCTCTTGGAGATCGGAAGCGAATACTCGCATCCCGAGACGAGCCCCCTCAAGAGCGATTCCGCCCGTCCCGCAGAACGGGTCGAGGAGGGCACCGCCCCTCGGACACCGGGAGAGGTTCACCAGGGCGCGCGCGAACTTCGGGTGAAGCGAGATCGGCATCGAGAACGGCCGTCGGGCGACCTTCCGGGCCTCCATCGCGGAACGCTCAACCTCGTGCTCGACCTCTCCGAGGAGGAAGTCCCCTCCATGCTGGAGGAGACGGAACTCTCGGTCCGGACGATCGAGATCGACGCGCCCCGCCGGCACCGCCGCCCCGACCCGACGCTCCAAATCTCGCTTCTCGGCAGGTGTGAACGGGCCGTGCGCGCGCACACGGAAGGACTCGCCCGCGAGGCGGAGACGCGAGGCCGCTCGAAGCACGGAGGAGAGCGGGCCCAACGCGAGCACGCGATCGACATAGCGGGACAGGGCGACCCGTTCGAGTGCCCGCCGCGGGGGGCGAAGGGCGTCAACGACCAGGACCTCCGGAGTAAACGATACGGCGCGAATCGCCACCCGCTCCGCCTCCAACGCGGACAATGCGTCGGCGCGCGGGAGCGTCGGATGCTCACCCGAGAGTTCAAAGGCGATTCGCATCGCTCGCCTCGATGGAGCGCGTGAATTTCAAGCCACCGGACCGTCACGTTCAAGCCGGTCGCGGTGGTGCCCGCGCCGTGCTCCGGCTACGGCCGTTCGGCCCGAACGATATCCCGGCCGTCGCCGCCGTCGTCAAGGAATCCCTCCGGGAGAACTACCCCGCGACCATCTATCTAGACATTCACAAGTGGTGGAGGGACGGTTTCATGATCGCGGAACTCGACGGGCAGATCGTCGGCTTTATCGCAGGCGTGAACAACGCCCCGCAGAACGCCCGCATCCTCATGCTCGCCGTCCAGCCGTCGCACCGGAAGCGGGGGATCGGGTCCGCCCTGATGGACGCGTTCCTCCAGCAATGCGCGCTTCGCGCGATGAGGACCGTCGAGCTCGAGGTACGGATGAGCAATGCGAACGCGATCAACTTCTACAAACGGTACGGGTTCCAGATCGCGGGAACGCTCCCGAAGTTCTACACGGACGGCGAGGATGGATACAAGATGATGCGGCACCTCTGATCGGGTCGCGTCCGGAGCGGTCTCACCGCGCCTTCGCGGGAAGCCTCACCGCCTTCCGTACCCGCACAGACGCGAGGACCGCGCCCACGACGAGGATCGCGAGGTCCACGGCGGTCCCGATCCCAAGTACGGGCGGAATCGACAGCCACCCAGTGAAGAGGGAAACGAGGCCGGTGAGCGTCTCCGCGACGACGAAGGGGAGCGACACGGCCGAGAACGCCTTGACTTCTGCGTACTTCCGGGACCCCTTCCTCCATGGCGCCCGGCGGGCCGCCCAGGCGCCAAACGCGGCCAGGCCGACGGCGAAGATCGCGGCGACGATGGGTTTCGCGTTCCATGGGGTCGCGGCGGGCGTCCCCACTCGAATCCGTAGGTCCTGTTCGTTCTCAAGGTTCCCGAGGTTGTCGACCGACCGGTACCCGACCTCATGTTCGCCGTCGGCGAGCCTGAACGACGAGGCGAACGGAGTCCAGGGCCCAACGTCGATCCGGTATTCCGTGAGAGCCACGCCGCTGCCATCGTCCTCTCCAGAAAATTGGAAGCGAGTCTCGTGGGAGTAGGGTCCGCTAGCGGGGAACACGTGCGTCACGGGCGGCTGGTCGTCGACCCAGAGGGTCGCGGTCTTCTCAGCCTCTATTCCCCCTTGGTTGTCCTCGCTGAACCACTCAACGGTGTGGGCCCGCTGGCCGGGGATCCCGAAGCCCGCTTGAGCGTAAAGCACCCAGACGCCGCCGTCGATCCGATACTGGGTCCGCCGGATCCCCGCCCCGCTCCGATCGAGGACGGAGAACGACAGGGGCGTGGAGGACCGGATGTACGTGAAGGCGCCGATGAACTTGGGCGCGCCAACCACCAGGTCGGTCTCCGGGATCGGGCCAACGACGGTTACCGGTGCCTCCGGGAGGGGAAGCTCATGGGGCGCACCGCTCCAGTTGTTGAAACTCGTGCGCGACAGCCCGACCACGTTCGTGGGCACCAGACCCGTCCTCGAGGACGTCACTCGGTACTGCACGGCCCAGACGGAGTGGACCGTGACCACCGAGACGTTCCATTCCAGGATCGTGTTGCCGTCCGCGTCCCCGCCGATGTAGGCGGGTTCCTTCGGCGCCGCGGTTTCTGGATCGAGGAACGTCCCCGGGACATAGGCGATGTACGGCGGCAGGACATCCCGGACCAAGGGATTCGCATCCGCGGGATTCGGGTCCAAGGCCGCAACGTCGATCGTCGGGACGAGGAGCAGGATCCCCGTGATGATCGCGTCGGCCATCCGGTCGGGCGTCCCGAGGTACGTGAAGAAACCCCTCCCCGCCTTCGCCGTCTCATTGAACCAGAGGGCGACGTCGGAGTCGTCGCCGCACTGAATCGCGTTCGTGTGGATGTTGCGCACCTCGTACGCCCACTTCGCGACCTGCACCAGATGGACGTTGTCGTGGGCGGGCGCGTCCCCCACCAAGACCATGACCTTCGCGACCGGGTCCGGCCGCCACGATAGGTTTGCCGCGAGCTGCAACCCCGCATCGGGGTCCTCGGGGCCGTCCGCGCCCCCGCTCGCAAAGAGGCCCCCCAGCGCGAGGCGGAACGCAGACACGTCGCTGGTCAGATCCGCGTCGACATCGATCTCGGGGACGTCCTTGTAGCTGACGAGCCCGAAACGGATGTCGGTGACGTTCTCCCGCAGGCTATCCGTGATCCGTCCAACGTCCAGTTTCGCCTGATCGATCCACGACCCCATGGACCCCGTGTCGTCGATGACGAACACGACGTCCGCCACCCGGGCGGGGCGTCCCGGGATCGCGTTCCCGCGCCCCGAGAGATGGACGGTGATGGCGGTCTCCTCTCCGCCTCCGGTGCCGCGGAGGGTGATCGTCGTCGGGTCCGCCGAGCGGTCGACCTTCAGGAAGGGGTAGAGCGCGGTCTCGAGGTCCACGAAGGTCCGAACGAGCGGCTCGGAGACGGCGGTGACCCGGGCCACCCAGGAGTCGAGGGAAGGCCCGCTGGACGCCACGCTGACGTGTACGAAGATGTCCACGACGTCGCCCCCACTCCCTTGGGCTCCCAAGGTGAGGTCGGGCATCCCGTTGCCGTTCGAGTCAGGGAGAGGGGTCACTTCGTCCTGCTCGAACATCTCGACCGTGAGACCCGGCGGCGGGGAGTTCCACGAGAACTCGACGAACGCGGCATCACCCTGATGGTTCGCGACCGCGAGGGGGTAGGACACGGTGTCGCCGGGGTCCGCGTACCGCGTCTGGGACGGCCCGATCCCGATCAGCCGGAGCCCCGGGGGACAGTCGAACCTCCAGCCCGAGGCTGCGGAGCTGGCATCGTCGTACCCGGCGTGCGCGCCGCTCGTTTCCGGGACGCGACACACGCTCGTCCCCGTGCCGTGGTCCGTCGTCCAACCTACCATGTCGAGCAGAGCCCCGCTGGGGTCGTACAGGTACAGGTTGTCGCCGGAGGCCCGGAGGCTGTCGAGAAGGCCGGAAACCCCGGGCACGTTGGGCATCACGGCGAACGAGTTCGACGGGGTGAGGAGGACGCCGCTCACGATGTCGAACGAGACCCCGCCGACGAGGCGGAATCCCGTCGTGTTGAGCGAGGTCGAGCCCGCGTAGTACAGCTCGAGGTACCGCTGAGAAGTATTCGCTGATGGTGCATCGAAGAAGACGTCGTTGAGGATCAACGGTGGGGCGGAGACGACGCCCGGGCCGTCGTTCGGCCTCCCGAGGGTCGGCGTCGTGTCCATCGCCCACTCCTGGGTGTACCCAGTTGCGAGCAGGTGACGCGCCGTCGAACTGCCGGGCAGTGGGTCCGGGGCCACACCCATCGTCCCGTACGCGACGCGGTCCGTGCGCTCCCGCGGGGAATGGATTTCGAGGACCCCTCCTTCGTTCCCAAGTCCACCGAACGACGGCGGCCGGAGGTCCGCTCCCGCCCGGTTCCCGACGACCCGGTACGCGCCGCCCGGCAAGGACCCGAGCGGCGAGAGGTCGTACGAGGCGCCGTCGATCGCGAGGCGATACCCGGCAAGGTCCACGGGGGAGGTGTCCAGGTTCGCGATCTCCACCGCCTCCCCGTTCCCATCGGGGGCGTCCGCGAATTCCGTGATTCGTATGGGCGACGTGATGTACCGGGACGAGTAGATGTCGAAACCGCCGCCGCGGTCGTCCTGCCAAACGACGACGAGGCGAAGGCCGGCGTCCGCCGCGGCGGGCGCCACCTGATCGGATGCCGAGGCGCCCGTGTCGTCCGCCCGGGCATCGTTGTCCGACGCGCAGGGGGAGGGGCAGTCCCCCCAGGTCGCCCCATCGTCGGACGAGCCGGACGCGAACACGTCCCGGTTCCCGTTCCTCCCGTCGTCCCAGACGACGAATGGACTCCCGGCGACGATTACGACCGACGCGTTGTCCGGGAGCGAGTTAACGACCGCGGAGCCGTCGTCCACGGTCACGGGACGGGACCAGCTCGCCCCGTCCAAGGACACGGACACGGCGATCGACTGGTTGGCGCCGGTGCGGTTCGTCCACACCGCATACGTGCGCCCCCCGTCGGCGGCGATGTCCGGGTTCGTCATCCCGTCGCCCGGCGCTGCGGACCGGACGGTGTTCAGCCCCCAAGTGGCCCCGGAGTCGGGGGACGTTGCGGACGCAATGCGGACCGACGTGCCGTCGTCCTGCTGCCAGACGACGGTCACTCGGCCGGCAATCTCCGCCGCAATCGCCGGAAGGGAGGCGACCTCACCAGCGGCCTCGGTGATCTGGACGTTGGTCGACCAGGAGACGCCGCGGTCGGTCGAGCGGGAGAAGAACAGCTGGTACGGGGCCGTTGAGTTCCGCCAGTCCTCCCATGCGACGTACACGGTGCCGGCGGCGTCCACGTCGACCACGGGATGGCCCGCGACCGTCGGACCCGGAGCGTCATCGACCCGCACGCTCGGGCGCCACGTTTGACCCGCGTCCCAGGAGACCGACGCGTAGACGTTCGCGTCCCCCGTCCGGTAGTCCCGGTACACGACGTACACGTCGCCCCCGGTCGGCGCCGCGGCGATGTCCGGATCCGCGACCACGGAGCTCCCCCCGTCGTCCAGGCGCCGGGAGGAACCCCATGTCAGCCCAGCGTCCGTGGAACGGGAGTAGTACGCGCCCGTCGTCCCCGTCCGCCGGTCGATCCACACCGCGTGGAAGACCCCGTCGCTCGTCGCGGCCACCCTCGCCGACCCCGCCATCGCGGGGGCGTCGTCGACCAGGGTGTTCGGCCACTGGAACACCGGGGAAATCGCAGAGCCCTCCCTCTCCGAAACCGAGGGGAGCCAGCCCAAGAGAAGGGTCGCGAGCAGGGCTACGACGAGAACTCGGTGAAACGATCGACTCGACCCTCGCACGCCCCAGCCCCTCCCCGCGGGCACACCATGGACGCTCCACTACCCGTCCATGTCAACGGTGTCGGGGGCGATAAAGGTTACATCCCCGACCAGGGCCCGTCGCGCTACCCGTAGCCCTGCACGTCGTCGTCGGGGTGCGCGTTCCAGTAGTGGTACGGCGAAGTCTCCCTCTGCGCCTGCGAGATGTCGGAGCCGACGCCCGCCGTGTAGGACCCGTACCGCTCTCGGATCTGGTCCTCGATCGTGCGGGCCCGCTTGAGCGCCCGCTTGATGTGATCCGCCTCGGTCCGGGGGCTCCGCTCGGTGACCGCGAGGTCCCCCGCGGCCCTCGATGATCGCCAGCACGGCCTCCCGCGTTACGGGGGGAATCCGCTTGTCCACGGCGACCTCCTGGGCCACGAACTGCGCCATTTTCGCGCGGTTCTCGTCCGTGTCCGGCATCGTCGTCTCGACGAGGACCTCGTAGCCGGACCCGGTGATTCGCGACCGGAGCGGGGAGAGGATGTGCGGCAGGTCCTGGATGTTGCACGCGCCGACGAAGATGAAGTCGCACGGCACGTTGTCCACGCGGACGCTCGCCCCGGCGCTCTGCGGGTTGCGGCCGCTGATCGGGAACCGCTTCTCCTGCATCGCCGTGAGGATGAACCGCTGGAGATGCCCGAGCTGGGGGAGCTCGTCGATGAACAGGACGCCCTGGTGGGCCTCGTGGATCGAGCCGGGCACGACGCGGTCGTACGGCTGGGTCCCGAGCTGTGGGTGGCCGCCGTACGGGTCGTGTCGCACGTCCCCGAGGAGCTCCGTTTCGCTCGCCCCCGTCGCGAGGACGAACGGCTGGCGGTTCACGGGGACGAGGACCTTCCGCGGGCTCGCCTTCTCCATCTCGCGACGCTTCTCCAGGGCCTTCTGGTCGAGCACCCGGATCATCTCGCCCGCGCGCTCGTAGACGACGACCTCCTCGTTCCCGAACTGGCGCCGCGTGGTCGTGACGCGGTCCCGGCCGCCGAGCTGGTTGAACGTGACCTCGAAGATCCCGCCGAGGAGGTCCCCGAACGGGTTCTGCGCGGCGTTCTGCTGGAAGGTCGTCTTCGGGCGGGCGCACTTCGGACACACCCGCTCCCTTGGGGACGAGTACGTCCCGCAGTTCACGCACTTGTAGCCGAGACGCTCGGCCACGTTGACGGGCGCCTCCTTCGCATCGATCACGTCGCCCTCGGCGCCCTCCCGCTGGAACTGCTCCTTCACCACTTCCTCGCGCCTCTTGACCTCGATCAGCGGGCGCTCCGGGTTCTCCGGGTTGTGGACGACGCGGAGCTCCTCGTCCGGGGCGGGCATGTGCAGGGCGAGGGCCTGGGCGATCATCGACTTCCCGGTACCCGGGGGGCCCACGAGGAGGAAGTGGCGCCGCTGGTTCGCCGCGACCCGGGCGAGCTGGACCGCCTCCTCCTGGCCGATCACGCGGGCGAGCGGGTCGGCGGGGATCGCGACGTCGGTGGTGGTCTCCATCTCCTTGAGGGAGAACCCCTCGGCAGCCCTGAGCCGCTCGTCTTTCCCGATGGCCGATCCCTCACGGTGAGGCGAGATCCGTCTTCGTGAACACCTCGATGCCGTTCGGCTGCTTCGTGATCGTGCCCATCTTCATGCCGATCACGCTCCGCATGCCGATCTCGGAGGCGATGTCGAGGATCCGCTGGGTGATGATCCCGTCGAACACGACGGTCCGCGCCTGGCGGTTCGTCTTCAATGTCTCGACGAGGTTCCGGACGGGGACCTCCGCGGCGACACTGTCGTTGTCGTTCAGGATCCGGGCCTTCGACGACCCGCTGATCGACTGGAGCATCTCCCGGTACCGGTCGAGCTTCGGGTTCCCCCCGCGGGCGGGCGGGGGCGCGAACGGCTCAGGCGCGGGCTCGAAGCTCGGCTCCGACATCGGGGCGGGTCTCGGCTCGGGCCGGGGCTCCGCCCGGGCCATCGGCGCAGGCGGGCGGGCCTCCGGGCGCGGGGGTCGCTCGTCCCGCTCCAGGGGCGCGGGCGCCTCGTCCTCGGGCTTGTACACCTGGCCGGTGAGGCCGTACATCTCCACGAACTGCTCCGCGGGGATCTTGTTCCGGAGGGACTTCATAATCTGCTTCTGGGTGAGCTCCTCGACCTCGCGTCCTCGGGGCGCGCGGGCGATGAAGTCGACCTCGGCGACCTGGAGGAGCTCGCGGAGGATCAGGTCCCCGCCGCGGTCCCCATCCACGAAGGCCGTGACGACCTTCTCTTTCGACAGCTCCTGGACCGTCTTCGGGACGTTCGTGCCCTCGACCGCGATCGCGTTCTTGATCCCGCTCCGGAGGAGATTGAGAACGTCCTGGCGCCCTTCGACGACGATGATCGCGTCGCTGTCCGCCACGTTCGGGCCGGCCGGGAGCCGCTCGGGACCGTAGCTCACGATCTCGGAGACCTGGACGCTCGCGCGGACTTCGTCGAGGAGGTCCGAGCCGCTCGTCTTCGACCCCTCGAGCATCGAGGTGAGGAGCTGGCGGGCCCGCTCCACGATCTTGTTCCGCTTCGTCACCCGGACGTCCTCGACCTTGTCCACCCGGATCGTGGCCTTGCACGGGCCCACCCGGTCGATCGTCTCGAGGGCCGCGGCCATGATCGAGGTCTCGACCTGGTCCAGACTCGATGGAATCAGGATGAGGCCCTCCGTCCGGCCCTTCTTGCTCTGCACGTCGACCTCGATGCGCCCGATGCGTCCGGACTTCTGGAGGTCCCGGAGGTCGAGCTCTTCGCCGAGCAGGCCCTCCGTCTGCCCAAAGACCGCGCCCACGATGTCGGGCTTCTCGACGATGCCCTCCGCCTCGAGGCGGGCCGAGATTAGGTACTTCGTTGTGCTTGGATCGATGTTCATTCTATTCGCCTGTGAGCCGCCTGCCGGCGTGCGCCTCGGTCTCTCTATCCCGCTCTACCCTCTCAGCGGGTCAGGTCCAACCGGACCTCGTGCCTCACAGGGCGTGAAACAAGGATGCGATGATAGGGATCGCGTGGTGCACACACGGGCTGCGTTGCCCTGGGTGCCCACTGGCCCCCGCGCTATTTAAATTTTCCCTGCCGATTCGGGACAGGGAGACGCTCAGGGCCCGCGGGCCCGTGTCCGGGCGCCCGCAATCCGGCGCGCCCGCCGGTCCTGGACCGCCCGGCCCTTCCGCTCCACGTACCACCGCTTCGATTGCTCGCCCCGCCAACCGGAGGCCGATTGCCGGGCGAGCCGCTCGACGTACCCCGCGAGGGACTCGACGTCCTTGATCTCCTTCCGGCAAAGGAGCGTGAGGCGGGCGCGCAGGTCGACGTCGTGCCGCACACCGTTTGCCTCGAGGGCGTCCCGGAGGAGGCGGCAGAGCTGCCCGCCGCGGTGGTCCCAGTCCGTCAGGATGATCGCCTCAGAGTGTCCGCGGGACAGGGACTCCGCGAGGTTGAAGATGGGGATCCCGGAGTTCAACAGGACGATCTCTCCGTCGAGGCCAAGGGCCCTCAGGGAACGGACATCGCGCTCGCCCTCCACGATCACGGGCGCCTCGCGATTCGCCTCCGTGAGCTCGGCGATCACCTTCAACAAATCCTCGTACACGTCCTCCTGGTTCATCGAAGCTCCTTCTCGATTGCGCGTGCGACCGCGGAAATTGAAACGCCGGCGACGCAGACCGTCTTACGGCGGGAGGTTCCTCCGCGCACGACGCGGGCGGTCGCTCCCCGCCCGCACAGGCGCGCGAGGAAGGCGACGAGCTCCCGGTTCGCCGCCCCTCCTACGGGCGGGGAAGCGACGTCCACCGTCAGGGCGTGCCGCCACTCGTTGTATCCGGTCACCCGGGTCGACTCCGCCGCGGGTCTCAGGTCCACGGAGATGAGAACCCCGTCGGAGCCATCCCGTAGGGCCCCGAGTATCATCCTCAGTGTGCTGGAGCGGGGTGCGGGCCATAAGGATTGCGACGCGCTGAATCGGAGTCGGGTCGGCTTGATTCCCATGGGACGGACCCCGGCGCGAATCGCGTCTCCTGCCGCGTTCGCCAACATCAAATACAGTGCGCCCGATGGCGCCGCGATGGCGGACGAGGTCGTGGACTTCGAACGCGTCACGAAAATCTACCGAGAGGAGAGCTCGAAGAAAACCCTCTCTCGTCTCGAACCGGACTTCTATCCCCGACTCGCCACGTACATCCGGGGCCTGGAGGCGAAGGCCGCGGAGGAGATCGGGAGGGGACCGAACTCGAAGAAGGCGATGATGCTCCAAGACGAGCTCCGGAAGGTCGTGAAGAAGCGCGAGCAGATCGTGCAGTACCGCCAGCGGAAGATCGCGCTCCTGGCCTCCTCGAAGGCGAACGGCGGGGAGGCGGTCGTGTCCGGCTTGGCGGCGCCGGAGGTGGAGCTGTTCGACCGCCTCGTGGCGCAGCTTTCCTCGGCGCGCGACTTGGCCTTCGGCGGCACAACGGCGACGGAGCCCGCGCCCGCGATCCTCGCGACTCCGACCGCGGCACCCACCGCGACGCCGCCTCCGGCCCCGGTCTTCCAGCGGCTGGCCGAGCCGCCGCGGAAGATCGCTCCGCCCGCCCCGAAGGACCTCGTGATCGTCCACGTCCTCGAGGACATTCCCGCGTTCGCGGGAATCGACGCGAAGTACACGTTGAAAAAGGAAGACGTGGTCACTCTGCCCCGCGCGATCGCGAAGGTGCTAATCGACCGCGGGAAGGTCCGCCTCGTGCAGACCGCGTGAGCTCCGGCGGGAGCCGGACTCCCTGCTCGACGGCCCCATTCACAAGGCCCGTCCAGATCCGCGCCGCGAGTCGCCCGGTCTCGCGGACGGAGAGAGAGCGGTACCGCAATCGGATGAGGTCGCGGCCCACCGCCCCGCTCCTCCGAATCTCCCGCACCATGTCGTGATCGCTCAAGATCGCGCGCCGCTCGACATCCAGGAGCGCGCTCCCGGCAACGCCTGTGAACCAAAGGCTCATCTCCCGCGCGTCCTCCGCGTCCCCGGCCGCGACGGCGTTCAGAACCTTCCCGTAGTCCTCGTACATTGCAATGAGGTCCTTCCTCGCGGACGATCGGAACTGCGCGGCGGTCGGTCGGTGGGCGCGAGCCACCAGGCGAGCTAGGAATCGTACAGGATCATGGAGCGGCCGCATCGACCGCCAGCCGCCAAGCTTCTCGCACAGCCAGGGCCCGGAACCGGTGACCTCGTCCCGCGCCTCCCGGCGCGACATCTGCGACGGCGTCACGAGGACCCCGTCCCGGAACATGGGCTGAATCCACGCGCGCTTTCGGCGGACCACGACGCAGAGGTCGATATCCGAAAAGTCGCGGTCCGTCCCGCGGGCGACAGACCCGTAGACGCCGACGGCGACGAGGTTGCGACCCTCCCGCCTGCGGAGTTCTCCCGCAGTCCTGCGCGCGAGCGAGAGGCGCGGAGATATCGCCACGAGCGGCCATCCTCGGGTCGGAGATGAGCGTTTCCTTTATCGCCGCGGGTGGCTTCGCCCACGCATGCTTTCGTTCGGCGATGTCGCGGTCGTCGTCTCCGACGCGAAGAAGGCGGCCGCGTGGTGGCGAGAGAAGATCGGCTTCGAGGTGCGGGACGACGACGGGCACTGGGTCACTGTGGCGGCGAAAGGATCCGATACGCTGATCCACCTGTGCGAGTCAAAGCCCCTCGAGAAGGGGAACACGGGGATCGGATTCCTCGCGAAGGACGTTCTCAAAGCGGCAAAAGAACTCGAAGCGAAGGGTGTCAAGTTCACGAAGCCCGCGGAGAAGGCGCCATGGGGCGCGTTCGCGATGTTCGCGGACCCGGACGGGAACGAGTTCTGGATCAACGAGGCGTGACCCGCAGGAAGATGCCGCCGCACGGCATGAGGCAATAATTATATAGCGTACCGGTCTATGCGTTCAGGCTCTCTGCGACATCGGGGCTCTGCATCAACGTCGATGGCACTCCCCATTCTTCGTCGCAGAGACGTGCGGTGCACCCCCCACGCGCGCGGGCGTTGGGAGGGGAAGGGTTGAGGACGCTGGAGGCCTCCGACGGCCGTGGACAGCGCTCGTTGAGACCGATCACATGCAGACCTGGACGTGTGCTAAGCCGATAGGTCAGCGGCTAATCCGCTGTCTGGGGAATGGCTCGGCTCGGGCGCCGATGAAGGACGTGCCAAGCCGCGATAGTGCGTCGGGTAGGCGCAAGGAACCTGTGATCCGACGATGTCCGAATGCGACTTCGTGGCCGCAAGGCCGTTCCGTGAGGAACGGGAACCCCCGGGATCGAAGCATCCTAGTACGGGGAGGAAAAGGAATCAATCGAGATGCCCTCAGTAAAGGCGATCGAAGAGGGCGTTGGGCAAACCGAATCCCGCGCCGAAAGGCGCTGGAGGTGTGGTGTTCGGACTCCGGCACACCTTCCCTCGTTAACGCGATACTCCGGTGGAATGCCGAGGCCAAAGAGGGTGACAGCCCCGTAGCGGTACGCGAGGAAGGTGATTCGGGGTCTCCCGAGTAGCGCGGGTCGGATATCTCGCGCGAATCTGGGTGGCATTGACATCCAACCCGAAATACGTCCCGAGACCGATAGCGCAGTAGTAGCGTGAGTGAAAGCTGAAAAGTGCCCTTGACGGGAGGTTAAAAGTGCCTGAAACCAGACAGTTACAGACCGATACGGCGTGGAAGCGACGAAGTCCGAAAGGATGGAGCAGCGTCGTGTCGTCCGTTTTGAAAAACGGGCCAGGGAGTTCTGATCCACGGCGAGGTTAACCACGGAAGTGGGAAGCCGTAGCGAAAGCGATGAGCGCGCAACCCCGCAAGGGGCGAGGCGCATCGTGTGCTCGCGAGGAGTCGTGGGTGCGAGACCCGAAGCCGGTCGATCTATGCCTGGGCCGGTCGAAGCCTACCGAAAGGTGGGTGGAGGACCTAACCGGTATTGATGTGCAAATCATTCGGATGACCTGGGCATAGGGGTGAAAGGCCAATCTAGGCCGGGAATAGCTGGTTCCCCTCGAAACCAGTCGCAGCTGGACCTCGGACGAGGCAGACGGTGGGGTAGAGCGACCGATTGGGCGCTTAGGCGGAGAAATCCGTCGGTGTCCTGTCAAACTCCAAACCTGCCGCCGCCGTAGACTCCGGGAGTCGGGCATCTGGGGTAAGCTTGGTGTCCGTAAGGGTAAGAGCCCAGCCTGCGGTTAAGGTCCCCAAGTGTCGACTAAGTGCAACCGAAGGGAGTTCGCGGTCTCAGACAGCTGGGATGTGGGCTTAGAAGCAGCCATCATTCAAAGATAGCGTAACAGCTCACCAGCCGAGATCGTGGGCCCCGAAAAGGGACGGGGCTAAGTCGATCACCGATACCGCAGAGCACCGAAAGGTGATCTTGTAGAGGGGCGCCGTGCGCGGGTGGAAGTCGGGCCGTGAGGTCCGGTGGACCGCGTTCGAACGTGAATCCTGGGAGGAGTAGCAGCAAAGAGCGGCGAGAATCCGCTCCGCCGAAAGGGCCAGGGTTCCTCGGCAATGTTCGTCAGCCGAGGGTTAGTCGGTCCTAAGTGTTCCCTTAACCGAGGAACGCGAAAGGGAAGCAGGTTAATATTCCTGCACCGTGCGGACCCCTGCTTGGCACCTGACGCATCCGGGTACGCTGAGCGTTTATATGCCAATCCGCTCAAGCGCCGAAACCCGCGGAGAGCCGTAATGGCGAGAAGTGGGTGAATGCGCGAGTAGGAGCAATCTTCAGCGGATCCCGGGTGCCCGTGAAAAGGGTGTCAAGGCCAGTCCGTGCGTCCGTACCAAGAACTGACACAGGTGCCCCTGGGTGAGAAGCCCAAGGCGTGTCGGCGTTAATCCAGGCGAGGGAATTCGGCAAATTAGCCCCGTAACTTAGGGATAAGGGGTGCCAGCCACGGTGGTGGCTGGTCTCAGTGACAAGGGAGCTCCGACTGTTTACTAAAAACATATCTCGCCGCAAGTCCGAAAGGATTTGTATGGCGGGTGAAGCCTGCCCAGTGCCGGTATCTGAAAACCCGGTTCAACGGGACGAAGGACCGGTAAACGGCGGGGGTAACTATGACCCTCTTAAGGTAGCGTAATACCTTGTCGCTTAATTGGCGACTTGCATGAAGGCCCAACGAGAGCTCTACTGTCCCCGCCTGGAAGCCGGTGAAACTGACTTACTGGCGCACAGTCCAGTACCGTCCACCTGAAAGCGAAGACCCCGTGGAGCTTTACTGCAGCCTGTCGCTGCCGTATGAGCCTGATTGTGTAGCGTAGGCGGGACTCGTTACCAGGGCCGACCGCTAGGCCGGTTCCGAGAGGCCGATGAAACACCGCCCTATTGGGCTCGTACGGCTAACACGTACGCGTGGAAAACGGTAGGTGGGCAGTTTGGGTGGGGCGCCACGCCCTCAAAAAGGTAACAAGGGCGCCCAAAGGTGAGCTTAGGAGGGTCAGAAATCCTCCGATAACTGTAAGGGGAAAAGCTCGCCTGACGTGGACTTGCCCAACGAGAGTCCACGACACGAAAGTGGGGCCTAGCGAACCAATGAGCCTCATTAATGGGGGCCATTGATGTCAGAAAAGTTACCCCGGGGATAACTGAGTTGTCTTCAGCTAGAGTTCCTATCGACCTGAAGGCTTGCTACTTCGACGTCGGCTCTTCCTATCCTGGTGGTGCATGAGCTGCCAAGGGTGGGGTTGTTCGCCCATTAAAAGGGATCGTGAGCTGGGTTTAGACCGTCGTGAGACAGGTTTGTTGCTTTTTGGTGGACGCGTTTTGGTGCCTGAGGGGAAGGATCCTTAAGTACGAGAGGAACGGGGATTCGGCGCCTCTAGTGTATCGGTTGTCTGGCAAGGCATCGCCGAGCAGCCACGCGCTACGTGGAGAAGGGCTGAAAGCATCTAAGCCCGAAACCACCCTCAAGACGAGGCACCTTACCGCCGTCCTAGTCGAGGACGTTGATAGGGCGGGGGTGTACGGCGGAAGCCTTCGGGCGACCGCCTCAGCCCGCCGCTACTAACCGCGGTAGTCGCGACAGCACCTAACGGCTGTGCAGAGACGGCTTAGCCGTCAATCAGGTCCGCATGTGGTCCCGTGATTTTCCCGCGCAATCACTCCGGCGAGCGGAGCGTCTCCCTCCCGGCAATGGCGGCGGGCGCGAGGAACGCGAGGGAGATCACCGCGACGACCGCGATGGCGAGGAACGCAGGCGCCGGGGTCCACGCGGTCGCCATCGCCCCGGCGAGGGGGGCGCCGACCGCGACGCCCGTTACGAGGAGCGCGAAGTACACCCCGGTCGCGAGACCCAGGGACTCGCGTCGCGCGTGCCGCGTGGCGAGGGCGGACGAGGAGGGGAAGATCAGCCCGTGGCCGAGGCCGAAGAGGGCCATGAGGGCGAGCAGGGTCGGGAACGTCGTCACGGAGGGCAGGAGCCCCATCGCTCCGCTCACCGCGACGAGCCCAAGGATGCACGGGATGTGCGGCCCGAGGCGGTCCGAGAGCATCCCACTCGGGTAGTGGACGACGACGGAGACGACGGCGAACACGACGAGGGCGACCGCGAAGCTCGAGGCCGTCAGGAACACCGGGGGTCCCGCGAACTCGAGGGGCGCGAGGACGATCAGCGCGCCGAGGAGGAGATAGAGGGCGAAGATCGCGGCGTAGCCCCCGACCGCCCCTCGATAGCGCAGGAACTGGAGGAACGCGGACAGGTCGACCCGAGACGGCGGGCCGCGTCCCGCCGGTTCGCGGATTCGCGACGCCACGAGGGCGCCCGCCCAGAGCGCGAACGAGAGGCCGAAGAACATCGCGCGCAGGTCGCCCCGGGCGGAGGCGACGCCCGCCACGGCGAAGCCGAGGATGACCGCGACGGCGATCGAGATCCCATACATCGCGAACGCCCTCCCCTTCCGGGCCGCGTCCGCGCGGTCGGAGACGAGGGCCATCGAGGCGGGCCCGACGAAACCCCCGCCGAGTCCATGGGACAGCCGGACGAGGAGGAGGGCGAGCGGGGAGCCCGCGGCGGCGTACAGCGCGAGGCTGACCGCGTCCCACAGGAGCCCGTACACGAGCGGGCGCTTCCGGCCGATGCGGTCCGCGAGGCGGCCGAAGACAATGTTCGCGGGGATGTGGACGAGGGAGTAGGCCCCGACGATCACGCCCGCGAGGAACCAGTCCGCGCCGAGGGCAATGGCGTAGAACGTGATCACCGGGATCAGGGCATTGTTATCCATCGTTCCGACGAGGGTCGCGAAGAGGACCTTGGCGGTCTCCATCCGGTCCCGCGACACCACAAGCCCGTCGGAGCCGGACATCCCCCATAAGACTGCGCCCTCCCGACCACAAGCCTTTAGCCTAACATCGGATAGCACGCCGGTGGCCGTCGACCTCGTCGTGGACTCGAACGAACCCGGGGAGATCCTCGAGCGTCTCCTCGCGCTCGGGGTCCCCGCGGTGCGGCGGAAGATCGCCCCCGGCGACTACGTGTGCGGGGAGATCGGCATCGAGCGCAAGACGGTGTCCGACTTCTTCGGGAGCCTGGTCAAGAAGCGACTGTTCGAGCAGCTGCGCCGGCTGCGGGACTCGTACCCGGTGGCCCTGATGATCCTCGAGGGGGACCTCCATGAGGTGTCGGACTTCAAGAGCCCGCAGGCGATCCTCGGCGCGTTCGTGGCGATCGAGGTGGACGAGCGGGTGCCGATCCTCACGACCGCGGACCGGGACCAAACCGCTGCGCTCCTCGCCGTGATCTGGAAGCGCCAAGACCGCGCGCGGTCCGCGTACGGACTGAGGCACAAGCCGAAGACGCTCGACCTGGAGGAGCGGCAGCGGTTCATGGTGGAAGGACTGCCGAGCGTCGGGGACACCCTTGCGCGGAACCTTCTCGAGCACTTCGGTTCCGTGCGGGCCGTGTTCGCCGCCGACGCTGCGGAGCTGCGGCAGGTGCCGAAGATCGGGGAGGGGAAGGCGGCGGAAATCGTGCGGGTCGTCACGGCAAGGTACGAGGGGCGGCAGCGGCGGCTGGAGGACGCGGGCGAGGCCGGCTAGCGTATCCCTTGCGCCCGGTACGCCTCCCGGACCGCCTCCCACGGCGCGTCCGTCTTGAACGCGTTCTCGCGGAAGTGCGTCCGGGTCGCGCGGTGTCCGGTCTCCCGCAGCGCCTCCAAGATTGCCTCGAGGCCCGGCGGGTCCACACCCGCGCGGCGGGCCATCGCGTTGTTCTCCGCGTAGAACGGGGACAGGTCGACCTCGTCCCGGATCCGCTCCAGGAGGCGGGCCGCCGCGAACCCGGTCGTCGATCCCGGGTGAAGCTTCGAGAGGACCTCGGCGTCCATGAGGGGGCCCAACCAGAGGGGCCCGATCCCGTCGGTCCCGGCGTCCCCGGAGGCCGTGTGGGCCCCCGTCGCGGGGTCGTATCGGACCCATCCGAGGCGGGAAAGGGCGGCGTCCGCCCGCCCCGCGCCCTCGGCGACCCGGACGTAGACCTTCACGAAGTGCTCCGCGGCGAAGGCGAGGATCGGCGAGATCGCCCGGTCGAACTTCCCCGCCGTGCGTGCGATATACCCGAGGAGGACTCGCACCCCGATCTCCGCGTAGGCGTCCGTGTGGCGGACGCGGGCGAGGTACCGGCGCGCTGCGGCCTCCGGCTTCGTGCCGCAGAGGACCGCAGTGTCTGTCGCGGTGACCCCCATGGCTGCACCGGTGCGGGCCCCGAGGAGGGCAGCGTCCAGGAACGGGACGGGGGACCCGAAGGGGTCCAGTTCGAGGAGCGCGTAGTCCCCGACCGCGAGGTGGACGTTCAAGTCCGTCAGCTGGACGTCCGCGTTCTGAAGTCCGTTCCGTTCGACGTTCATCTCGCACAGGGCCACCGCGCGGGGGTTCTTATCGACCAAGTGCACATAGACGCCGGGGTCCCTCTCCGCCGCGACCCGCAGGCCCAACGCCCCCGTCGCG
>VBMI01000085.1 GCA_005878955.1 Methanobacteriota archaeon | reverse complement strand
GAGGTAATGCAGGGCGAAGCGGTTGAGGATCTCGGGCACGGGCACCCAGTGCTCGAGCAGCTGCGACGGGAATTCGACGTAGTCGCGCGCGACGTTCGTGCCGGCGAGGGACGGGTAGTTCACGGACGACAAAAGCCCGTGCAGCGCGTGTCCGAATTCGTGAAACATCGTCGTGGCGTCGTCCCAGCTGATCAGCACCGGCTCCCCCGGTTTTCCTTTGACGAAGTTGGCGTTGTTCGACACGATCGTCGGCACAATACCGTCGAACTTCGACTGGTTGCGGTACGCGTTCATCCAGGCGCCCGACTGCTTGCCGGGGCGCGCGTACGGGTCGAAGTACCACAGCCCGACGTGCTTTCCGGCCGCGTCGGTCACTTGCCACACGCGGATGTCCGGATGCACGACCGGGACGCCCGTGGCCGGCTTGAACTGCAACCCGAAAAGCTGGCCGGCGTTCCAGAAGATCGCCTCGCGCATCTTCTCCAGCTGCAAGTAGGGTGTCACGGCGTTCTGGTCGAGGTCGTACCTGGCCTTGCGGACCTTCTCGGCGTAGTACCGGTAATCCCACGGCTCGATCGTGAGCTTCTCGCCGCCCTTGGCGGCCTCCGCGTCCGCCACCGCCTGCATGTCGGCGACTTCCTCGTGCACGCGGGCGACGGCCGGCTTCCAGACCGCCTCCATCAGCGCCATGGCACGCTCGGGGGTCTTGGCCATCGAATCCTCAAGCCGCCAGTGGGCGTGCGTCGCGTATCCGAGGAGCTTCGCCCGCTCGGCCCGCAGCTTCAGGATCTCGGAGATCGTCGCGTTGTTGTCCTTCGCGTCGCCGTTGTTGCAACGGGCGTAGTAGGTGCGCCACACCTTTTCGCGCAGGTCGCGACGGTCGGAGTAGGTGAGGAACGGCTCCATGCTGGAGCGCGTGTTCAGGATCGCCCACTGTCCCTTGTGGCCGCGCGCTTCGGCGGCCGCCGCGGCCCCCTCGCCCACGCCTCCGGGCAACCCCGCGAGGTCGGACTCCCTCTCGAGGTAGAGCACGTAGTCCTTCTCGTCCCCGAGGAGATTCTGGGAGAATTTCGTGAACAGGCTCGCGAGCCTCTGGTTGATTTCCGTCACGCGCTGCCGGGCGGCGCCCTCGAGGCGCGCGCCGGCGCGGACGAAGGTCGTGTAGTCGAGCCAGGCCAGCCGCTTCTGCTCGGGCGTCAGGCCGCTCGCCTCCCGCGTGTCGTAGACGACGGCGATTCGGGCGAAGAGCTCCTTGTTCTGCACGATCTGGTCGTTGAAGGACGCGAGCTTCGGCGCCATCTCCGTCTCGACCTTCTGAAAGTCGTCCGTGCTCATCGTCGAGCTGAAGACGCGGTAGATCGCCGTGACCCGCTCGAGCGGCTTTCCCGCCCGCTCGAAGGCGGCGATCGCGTTCTCGAAATCGGGCTTCGCCGGATTCTTCGCGATCGCGTCGATCTCTTTCAAGTTCTCGGTCATCGCGTTTTCGAGCGCAGGCTTGAAGTCCGCGACCTTGACCTTGTCGAACGGCGGCACGCCGCCGTATGGCCCCGTCCATTTTTCGAGCAGGGGGTTCTTGGCTTGCGCTGGTGTGGCGGCAAGCATTACGGCAGCGGCGACCACGAGCAGACCGGTCCTCGACATGTGAAGAGCTCCTTTCAGCGAGTCAGGCCAGGAATTTTATTACGGATCGGGGCCGGGGCTGCGATCGCCCCGCGTCCCTACTTCTTCGACGGCTTCATCGCCGCGCGGAGCTTGTCGGCAAGCGAGCCGAAACTCTCGGACTGCGCCTGGTCCTGCTGCTCTGCGTACTCGCGGACCTCGCGCTTCTCCCCCGCCTCGAGGACCGCTTTGCGACTCAACTGGATCCGCCGCCCCGCCGGGTCCACGTCGAGGACGATCACCTCGACGTCGGTCCCGAGCGGGAACGCCTTCCGGACGTCGCTCTCCCTGTCAACTCCGGTCTCCGAGATGTGGATGAGACCCGTGCGTCCAGGCGCCAGGAAAACGAAAACGCCGTACGTCTCGACCCGCTCCACCTTGCCCGTGAGGCGGGCCCCGGCCACGATCTCCACCCGAGCCTGCGGCTGCGGGGCCTCGGATCCCGCCGCACCCCCGGTCGCACTCTCGGCCCTCACGGAACCGGCCTCCAACACCGCAACGCCGATCCTCTTCCTTTCCAGATCGATGTTCAGGATCTCGACCGCGACCGCGGCACCGGGCGGGGCGGCGGCCTTCCATCCATCCCGCTTCCCCGTGGGTGCGAACGCGGACACGTGAGCCAATGCCTCGATCCCCGGCTCCAGCTCCACGAAGGCGCCGAAGTCGGCAACCCGGGTGACCTTCCCCTTCAGCGCCTGGCCGACCCTGTACTTCTCGGCCACTGTCGACCAGGGATCGGCCTGCAGCTGCTTCAGGCCAAGCGAGATCTTTCCGTCGTCGTCGCCCACGCGGAGAACCTTGACCGTGATCGTGTCACCCGGCCGGACCACGTCCAGTGGATTTCCCACCCGCGACCAGCCCATCTCCGACACATGGAGGAGACCCTGGACTCCACCGCCGAGGTCCACGAACGCGCCATACGCCATCACCGACACGACGCGGCCCGGCAGGACCGCGCCGGGGACGACGGTCCGGCGGATCGCCTCGGCCCTCTCGTTCTCCTCCTCTTGCAGGAAGACGCGTCGGGAGACCACCAGTTCCTTCCCGTCCTCTTTGCATTCGATGATCCGGAACGTGTAGGCCTGCCCGACGTGGACCGAAGGATCGGCGGTGAAGCGCGCGTCGATCTGCGAGATCGGACAGAAGGCACGCTGCCCGCCGACGCGAACCTCGTATCCTCCTTTGATGGCCTTCTCGACACGTCCCTCCACCGGGAGTCCGGCCCGGAAGGCATCGTTCAGGCGCTGACGCGTGAGAGCGCCCCGGGCGAGTTTGTGGGAGAGCCTCAGGCCGCCGACCGTCGAGACGACGACGGCCTTGACGGTGTCCCCGACCTTCACCTGGACGTCGCTGTCCGGATCGACCAGCTCCTCGATGTCGATGGTCGCCTCGCCCTTTCCGCCGATATCGACGAATGCCACCTCGGCTCCGAGCGCCACGATAGTCCCCTCGACCGTCTCTCCCTCCTTGTGGAATTTCGGCGCGAGTGATTCCTCCATCATCCGGGCGAACTCTTCCTTTTCCTCGGAATCGGAGCGCGGGTGGTCGGCCATCTCGAAACCTCTTCTGATAGCGAGCATTTTATCAGCCTCCCGCCGAGCGGGGCTAAGAACCAGTCAGCGCCACGCCCTCCTGAACATCCCGTACCGCTCCTCCACGAACTCCCTGTTCGGCCGCAGCGCCGGGTCGGGCGGCAGGAGCACGCGCGGCGCACGCATCGGTCGGTCCGATGACACACAATGTGTCGAAGGCTACAGGTGTTCGTCCAGGCGCGTGAGCACTTCGAGCAGGCGCTCCAGGACGGCGGAGGAGGGCTCGTGCCCGAAGTTGTGGAGGACGAGCTCCTTGGCGTACAGCCGCCCGAGGTAACGCCGACGGCGAGCGGGAAGCGGGCGCACAATCTGGTAGTCGGAGTGGGCGGAATTCACCTCGAGCTTCCCGCTGGCTCCGTTCCAGCGGGAGCGCCACGGCTCACCGGGCGCATGCACGAAGACCGGCGGCGGGAACGCCCGGCGCGCCGCCTCCGCTTCCACGAGGACCTCTGCTTCCGCCGATGCCTCGCGCATGGGTTCGCCCTTGACCGCCGGCCGCACCCGCACCGCTAGCGTGGCGCGTCCCGGTCGGCCTCCAGCCTCGACGATCGCCCGGCCGCCGGGCTCGACGATGAGCGAGGCCACGCTGGCCGATATCGTCCAGGCGTACTCCAGATCCCGGTCGATCCCCGACGCGGACCCGCTCTCGATGACGAGGCCCGAGGCATCGAACGCGATGGCCGCCAGCCGGCGCCGTCGCCCGACTGCGACCCGCGCGATCGCGGGCCTGATGACGACGCGCTCGAGCGGTCCAGTGAGCAGGGACGGTTGGAGAATCGGCTCGCTTCCGGTTCCTCGTCTTCGGATGTTGCGTCGAACGCGGCTCTGGTCGTCGCCCCGCCGCCCTCGCGTGGGGCTTCGGCGCGTTCCGAGCCTTCCTCCGCCCCATCGGGTATCGCGCCCCCGCCGGGCACGGCGTCGGGGCCCCCGGGCCGCCCCTCCCCGCCGCCCGCAAACGGGCGGCGGCCGTCGGCGCCGAACCATTCGTAGTCCCCTGCGGGAAGGTCCTTGAGAAGGCGCGCGAAGGCCGACTGCAGCTCGCGCACCAGCGACCGCCCCGCCTGCTCGGCGCGCGATTCATCCTCACGGCGCAGTCGTTCCAGGAGGATCGGCTCGACGACCCGGACCGCCTCGACGAATGCGCTGTAGGCGGCGTCCGGGGTGAAGCCCTCGCGCGACGCTGGCGCCACCCGGAAGTCGGCATAGTCGAGCGCCCCTTCCAGTCTTCCGGAGGACCAGGGCTCGCGCGCGAACTCCGGAAGCCCCGCGATGTCCTGGCAGACGCGCGTCCCCAGGCGGTAAAGCGCCACCGCCGGCCGCTCCGTGCCTGGAAGCGTCTCCGGAGCGAGATAGATCTCCGCGCGCACTGGCGGGTGATCCGCCACAGGGATTTCGCCGATCCCGGCGATCCGCTCCCCGCGGAAGACCGCCGGGCGCACCTCCAGCTTCTTGGAGGGAGGCAGGCGGTCCTCGAGGACGATCGTCACTCCTTGTCGCCGGATCCGCTCGCGCAGCTCCTCGCCGAGATAACGTTGCAGTCTCTCCGCCGTCAGCCGGCTCTGGACCTCGCGGTGGACCTCGTGGATCGTGACGTCCACCCCCGGCCCCGCGCGGCCGCCCAGGAAACGGCGGCGCTCGTAAGTCCTCGAGCCGCTG
>VBMI01000084.1 GCA_005878955.1 Methanobacteriota archaeon | reverse complement strand
ACGCGGAGTCCGAGCGGAAGAGTGCCTAGGAGAACTCCGACCCGGGACGTCCCGGAAGCGGTCAGGGGCGTCCCGGAAATGGCATGCGCACGGCGCCGGCGCGGGGATGATTGGCTTTCAGTGATGTCGATCACCGGGGTTCCGTCGATCGCTTCGATGGGACCGATGTGCAGACGCCCCGGCTTGATTTGCAGAACCTTCACGCGATGGAGCCCCAGCGGGTTCGGACGATCGGGTGAACCTTGAGCACCTCCCTGCGCGCTCGATGAAGCCAGGTGATGACGATGATTTCGTCACCCACCTTCATTCGATGCAGGCCCTCCGTGTAGTCTGGAAACATCTCCAGAAAGGCATCGGGCGTCGTAGTGCCGGGCGGCGTCTTTCCAGACCTCGTCGGGCACCGGGTCCGCCCGGTCGCTGAGCCGAGTGACGGCCTCGGTGAGCGCCAGCGCGGCGCGTTCGGCCTCGGTGAACCAGGGCGCATCCCGCCAGGCCGCCACCGCGAAGAGACGCTGGTCCGTTTCGCCTTCCTTCTTGCGCTGCAGCCATTGATCTGGCTCGCCCGCAGCTCGACCAGGTCGAGCGTGCGGGCCGGCACGCCGCCCTTCTCCGCGGACGCCTTCAGGGCGATCAGGCGGGGATTGAACTACGCCACCTCGGCGCTCCAACGGCCCTTCTGGACACGCACTTGCAATCGCTGGGCAGCCGGCTCCGTCCGGGCCATGTCTTTCAGGAGCCCGAGCGAATAATCGGCCGCCGGTTCCCGCGTCAGGGTCGCCAGCCGCAGGAGTCTCTCCGCTGGCGAGCCCATGGCGGCCGCACCGTTCTCCCAGCGGGAGACCGTCTCGGCCGAGACACCCATGTGCGCCGCGAAATCAGCCCCCGACCAGCCGAGACACTTCCGCAGGAAGCGTATCTCGGCCGGGGTCAGGCCCGGCCTTTTCCGCGCGATCGTCGTCCCGATTGCCCGGTGGAGCTGCTCGATCCTGGGGATGACCGCCTCATGCTCGCCGCAGGAGGGGCAGCGGCTCACCTCGACACCCACGAGCGTGACGTTCGGCAGGCCGCTCTCCTTGTACAGGTAGTTCTCGCGGGCCGTCTTCATCCGGTGGCCACACTGGGGGCATTTCATCGCATCGACCTCATCGCTTGGATCTCCAGGCTGTCACGACCACCAGACGTGGCTCCGAGCGGAACGCCACAACGACCGATATTCGCCGAGCGTGAACGCGGTAGCGCCAGGTCCCGCGCTCCCACTCGGCTGGCTCGACGATGCCGCCGCGCAGGACGATCATCCTTCGCCATCTCATCCGCGGCATGCTTCGAAGAAACAACTTCGCCAGCAGCCAGGATCGCGCGGATCAGACGCCTGGCGTCCGGCGGGCTCAATGGCTCTCGACCCGCGAGAGATCATAGTCATAGTTGAGGTAATGTCAAGATATGACCATAGTGCAAGGCCGAAGATGTAACGCGCTGATACACGCTAGTACAGCGAGGTCCGCAGGCGACCACGGACGGGGGCGCGGCATGGGCCGAGGCGGGACAGCGCAAGCAGCGCGCCAGAACCTGGTGGGTCGGAAGAACGAGCGATCAGAACAGCGTCGCTACGCAATCCAGTCCGACACCGTCTCGATCTCCCAGTCGGTGTCCGTGCGGCGGAGCTTCAGCGAGCCGCCAACCCAGGAGGCGTCGCACGTCCTGAAGATGACCTCGCAGACCTACCCGCCCGGACCGGAAGACCGCCGGGCCGGATCAGAACTCAAATTCGGTCCCGAGGCCGTGCTGCCGCGCATTGGCGACGGCCAGCTCGGCGGCCGCGAGATCCTCGACCGCCAGACCGAGCGACTTGAACAGGGTCAGCTCGCCCTCGGAGATCCGGCCGGGGTGCTCGCCCGCGAGCAGCTCGCCGATCTCGGCGCGGATGTGGCCGGGGCCGATGCCGCGCTCCTCGACCGCGCGGAGGTAGTCGCCCGATTCGTTCACGGTCGATTCGCGGCGGTCGACGAACAAGGAGGCGGCCGCGACGACCTCGGACTCCAGCTCGCGCGCCGACGGCATCGACGATCCAATCGCGTTCACGTGGGCGCCCTCGGAGAGCATCGACAGCGCCACGATCGGCTCGCGCGCCGCGGTACAGGTGCAGACGACGTCGGCGCCGTCCAGCGCGTCGCGGATCGACCTCGCGGCGTGGGCCCGCGCTTCGCTTGCCAATGCCTCGGCATGCGGCAGGCTGAGGCTCCAGATGCGCAGCTCGGCGTCCGGGAAGACGGCGCGCATCGCGACGGCGTGCGACCGGCCCTGAACGCCCGAGCCGAGGATGGCGACTCGCCGCGCGTTCCGGCGCGCCAGGAGCGTCGACGCGAGTCCGGAGACCGCCGCGGTGCGGATCTCGGTGATCGCCGAGGCGTTGAGGATTGCGATGAGCCGTCCGTCGACGCCGTCGTGGAGGAGAACGGCGCCCTGGTGCGTGTCGAGCCCGCGGGCCGAGTTCGCGGGTGCGAAGACGATCTCCTTGAGCGAGAAAAGCGGGCGCGCGCCGCCGCGGTGCGCCGGCATGAGTCCGAGGAGAGCGCTCCCGGGCGGGCGGATGAGGGAGCGCAGCGGCATCGACAGCTCTCCCCGATGCAAGCCCAGAAGCGCGCCGCGCATCGCCTCGATGCACGACGGCATGTCGAGCGCCGCGCGAACGTCATCCGCGGACAGGATCAACATCGACCGCGGATTCTACGGGGGCGTTCCAAGCAGTGTCAATCGCGAAGCGCGCGCCCAGCGATCCGGCGCGCACTCTATGTTACCCTCTTCACCATGCCTGCGACTCCCGAGCCTGTCCGTCCCATCACCCTGGCCGAGATACGCGCGGCGCGTGAACGCATCGCGCGGACCATCGTGCGCACGCCGCTCGTCCGGCTGGAGATGGGGCCGGACTATCCGGAGATCCGCCTCAAACTGGAGAACCTGCAACCCATCAACGCCTACAAGCTGCGGGGGGCGGCCAATGCCGTCGCGATGCTGAGCGAGTCGGACCGCCGGCGCGGCGTCTGGACGATCAGCGCGGGCAACGCCGGGCAGGGGGTCGCCTACGCGGCGAGGATTACCGGCGTGCCCTGCACCGTCGTGGCCATCGAGACCGCCCCGGCGGCAAAGCTCGACCGCATGAGGGCGCTGGGCGCGAAGCTCATCCTGGTGCCCTACGCGACAGCCTGGAAGGCCCTCGACGATCGCGCCTACCCCGGGGCGGAAGGAACGTTCGTGCATCCGTTCGACGATCAGCAGTTCATCGCGGGTCACGGGACCATGGGGCTGGAAATTCTCGAAGACGCGCCCGACACGGCGGCGGTCATCGCGAGCATCGGCGGCGGCGGGCTGATCACGGGGGTCGGCAGCGCCCTCAAGGCGCTCAAGCCGGACATCAGGATCTGGGGCGCCGAGCCGGAGACGGCCGCGCCCGTGGCGCTGTCGCTCGCCGCGGGATCGCCGCAGCCCTTCAAGGATTGGAAGGCGTCGTTCGTGGACGGCGCCGGGGGGCAGAGCGTCTTCCCGCGCATGTGGGAGCGCATGAAGCCGATCATCGACGGCTCGATCGTGGTCACCCTCGAAGAGACCCGGCGGGCGATGCGGCTGATGGCCGAGAAGACGCGCGTCATCTCGGAAGGAGCGGGGGCCCTGCCGCTCGCGGCCGCGCTGACGGGCAAGGCCGGACAGGGACCGATCGTCGCGATCGTCTCCGGCGGGAACATCGATCTGCAGAAGTTTTCCGAGCTGATCAGCACCTGAGTGGACCTCACCGGACGCGTCGCCATGATCACGGGGGCCTGGCGCGGCCTGGGGCGTAACGCTGCGGCGCGCCTTCACGAGCGCGGCGCAGCGGTCGCCGTCAACGTGCGCGAGGAGGACCGCGCGAACGAGGTGGCGAGCACGCTCGGCCCGCGAGCGCTCGCCGTGCCCGGCGACATCACCGACCCCCGTGTTCCCACGGAGATCGTGAGCAGAACTCTCGACCGATTCGGCCGCATCGACATTCTCGTGAACAACGCCGCGTATGCGCGACCGACGCGGTTCGAGCAGCTCGACGCCGAGGAATGGCGCCTGGCGCTCGAGACCAACATGACGGCACCCTTTCTCTTGATGAAGGCGGCGCTCCCCGCGATGAAGGCCCAGAACTATGGACGCATCATCAATATCTCATCCTCGGCGGGACGCACGGTGAGCACGCTTGGTGGCGCGCACTACACGGCGTCGAAAGCCGGACTGCTCGGCCTCACCCGGGCCGCCGCGAAGGAGCTCGGCCGGTTCGGCATCACCGTGAACGCGATCTGCCCCGGAATGATCGACACCGAGCTCACCCGCGAGAACGCATCTTCTGAATTGCTGAACCGTCTCGCCGCGTCGTATCCGGTGCCCAGGCTCGGGACGCCGCTCGAAGTCTCGGATCTGATCTGTTTCGTCGCGTCGGAGGCCTCCGGATACATCACCGGCGCGTCGTTCGACATCAACGGCGGCGACCTGATGATGTAGGCGGCGACACGATGAAGGAAAGCGCTCGGGTTCTCCTCGCCCTCGGGGCCGCCGTCGCCATCGGAATCGCCGTTGCCGCCAGCGGCAACGCGGAGCTCTTGCGCGCCGCCGACGCCATCGAACCGATTGGCGCCATCTGGGTGAACGCGATCCGGATGACCGTGATACCGCTCATCGTGTCGCTCATCGTCACCAGCGTGGCGTCGGCGACGGCAGTGAAGGCAGTCGGCCGTCTCGGCGGCAAGACGCTTCTGGTCTTCGTCGCGATGCTGACGTCCCTTGCCGTGGTGGTTGTCCCCATCACCCGGGCGGTCTTCGGGCTGCTGGGCGTGCGCGGCGTGAACGCCCCTCCCCTGCCGGCCGGCGCCGCCGAGGCCGCTCGGCTCCTGGCCGCCGATCCGAAGCAATCGCTCTCCGGGTGGCTCGTCTCGCTCGTTCCGACGAATCCCATCGCAGCCGCCTCCGGCGGCTCCATGCTTCCGATCATCGTGTTCACGCTCCTGTTTGCCCTGGCCGCCGCCAAGGCGGCGCCGGCGACGCGCGAGACGATTCTCCGATTGTTCCAGGCCGTGAGCGAGGCGATGCTGACGATGGTGCGCTGGGTCATCCTGGCGGCGCCGGTGGGGGTATTCGCTCTCATGCTGCCGCTCTCCGCCCACGCGGGAGCGAACATCGCCGGGGCCATCGGCTTCTACATCCTGGCCTACTCACTGCTCAGTCTGGGGGCCATGCTGGTCGCGTATCCGATGGTCGCCGCCTTCGGACGGGTTTCGATGAGGCGGTTCGGGCGTGCCGCGCTCCCGGCGCAGTTGATCGCCTTCACGTCAAGCTCGTCGGTGGCCTCGCTGCCGGCTCTCGTGGAGAGCGCGCAGCGGGAGCTCGGCCTGCCCAAGCGGATTTCAGGGTTCGTGCTGCCGCTGGCCGTATCCACCTTCCATTTCGCGGCACCCGTGACGTGGACGGTGGGAACACTGTTCGTCGGCTGGTTCTACGGCATCCCGATCGGCCCGCGCGAGATCGCCGTCGTCGCGTTTGCTTCCATCTTCCTCACGGCGGCGGCTCCCGGGGTTCCTCGCGGCGGGTTCATCATGCTCGCGCCCCTGTTTTCAGAGATCGGATTGCCCGTGGAAGGCATCGGCATTCTGATCGCGCTCGATGTCGTTCCGGACACGTTCGCCACCGCCCTCAATGTGACCGGCGATCTTGCCGCCGCAGCTCTGGTCGCGAGGTACGAGCCCGCCGCAGCGCCCGAAGCGCCGATCTGATTCACAGGAACTCGTAGAGGCGGCGGGAGTCTGGAGCCCTCCCCAGTCTTGGAGACATTTTGGAGACGGAAGCACTCACGATACCCCGATTTGTGACGATCCGGTGACAACGTCTTGAGGCGGCATCATGGCCGCGAACGAAGAGCCGCTCATCGTGTATGCTGGCGGACACGCACCGCATCCACGCGTTGAGGACGGGGACGTGGCCGACCCGCTCACCCCTGCCGAAGACGAGGCGTTTCCGGCGCTGACCGGGCGCCCATCGCGCCCCGCTAGTCCGGGCCACTGCCCTTGGAGGCACTGCATGTCAAACACGCCCGATTTCAATCGACGTCGCTTTCGCGGTGCTGCGGCGGCAACCGTTGCTGCGGCGTCGCTCGGTCTGCTCACTCTTTCGGGGAGGTTGGAAGCCATGACTGATAAAAGCGATATTCGTCCGTTCAAGGTGAATGTTCCGGAAGCGCAGATCACCGACTTGCGTAGCCGCATCAAGGCGACCAAGTGGCCCGAACGCGAAATCGTCACGGATGCATCGCAAGGTGTTCAGCTCGCGACGATTCAGAAGCTCGCGCGCTATTGGGGGACGGAGTACGACTGGCGCAAGTGCGAGGCGAGGCTCAACGCCCTCCCGCAATTCATCACCGAGATCGATGGCGTCGACATTCACTTCATTCACGTGCGTTCGAAACATCCGAACGCGTTGCCGATGATCGTCACGCACGGATGGCCCGGCTCGATCATCGAGCAGTTGAAGATCATCGATCCGCTGACGAATCCCACGGCACATGGCGGGAGCGCATCGGACGCTTTCGACGTCGTGATTCCGTCGCTGCCGGGCTACGGGTTTTCCGGGA
>VBMI01000090.1 GCA_005878955.1 Methanobacteriota archaeon | reverse complement strand
TCGCCGAGTGCCTTGCTCAGCTCCGTCGCCTGCGCGGGCGTCAGGTCGTGGATGTTCGGCATCAGGAGGCGCGCGGTGCGCCGGAAGTCCCGGAATAGCGCCGCCTTCTCCGGCCCGACCTCGGCTTCGATCTCCCGGTACCGCTTCTCCATCTCCGCGCGGCGACTCCTCAGGAACGTCTTCCCCTTCGCCGTGATCCGGTACACCTTCCGCCGCTCGCCGCCGTCGACGCGGACGAGCCCCTCGCGGCGGAGGGACCGAAGCGCGGGGTAAATCGACCCCGCGCTGGGCTTGTAGAACCCGTGGAAGCGGGCCTCGATCGACTTCATGATCTCGTACCCGTGCATCGGCTTCCCGGAGAGGACGAACAGGACGAGGCCCTTGAACGCGCCCTTCGCGTGGAACGGGAACGGGGGGCCGAACCCTGCGGGGGCGGTCACGACGAAAGCTCCCGCCGGCGGAACATCAGGATCGACAGGATGGACCCCGCCACGAAGTACGCCGCGAACACCAGGAGGGACGTCGCCGCGTCCGGCACGAACTGGCGGAAGGGCCCGGGCGGGCCCTCGGAGGGCGGGGCGAGGACGTTCGAGATGATCCCCGAGGCGGAGGTGGGGATGAACCACGGATCGACCTTCCCGACGAAGAGCAGGGCCCCGATGATGTTGAAGATCAGGAGGAACAGGAAGAACGTCAGCACGGTCGCCGCCACCGTGCTCCGGAGTACGGAGGAAAGCACGTACGCGATGCCCACGACGGCTCCGGTGTACGCGAGGGCATACGCATACGAGAGGCCGATCTCCCAGCTCGCCGCCCCTGTGGCCGCGAGGGCGGCGATCGTCGCGACGAGGTAGTACAGGGTGAGGACCGCCGCGGAGGTGAACAGGCTCGCGAGGAGTTTCCCGAGGACGAGGACGTCCCGCCGCACCGGGTTCGGGAACAGGAAGTACCCCGTCCGCTTCTCGTGCTCGGAGACGAGCGCGTCCGCGGCGAAGAGGGTCCCGCAGAGGATCACGAGGATGCCCGTGAACCCGGCGAACGTCCCGACGAAGTTGTTGGGTTGGGACGGGTACTTGGACCCGAGCGCGGGCGGAAGGCCGAGGATGAGCCCGATGATCAGCCCCAGGATCACGACCATCCCGATGAGCCTCCGGCTGCGGAGGTACTTGCGGACCTCGTACGCCGCGACCGTGAGGACTTGGGAGATCTCGTCTTTAATCATATCCGGTCCGACTCCTGGATCCGGTCGAGGTACAGCTGCTCCAGGGGCGAGCCCAGGGGCCGGTAGCTCGTCACCCGCATCCCCCGCCGCACCATCGCCTCGAGGACCTCCGCCTGGGCCGCCTCGCCCCCCGTGATCGTGAAGTCGACGGCCCCGTCCCCCACGCGCTTCAGAGCCTGGACGCCCGGCGTCGAGGCGAGGGTGGACAGGTCCTCCTCCGAGGGGGGCGCGAGGAAGGTCGCCTGGAACGTGGATGCGCCGGAGCCGCGCGATAGGTCCCGGACGGACCCTTGGACGAGGAGCTCCCCGTGGTTCAGGAGCGCGACCTCGTCGCACACCTCCTGCACCTCGCCGAGGAGGTGGGAGCTCATGAAGACCGTCCGGCCCCTGCCCGTCAGGGACTTGATCAGGTCCCGGATCTCCGCCATGCCCCGCGGGTCGAGCCCGGAGGTCGGCTCGTCGAGGATGAGGAGGTCGGGCTCATGGAGGAGAGCCTGCGCGATCGCGAGCCGTTGCTTCATCCCCTTCGAGAACTCCTGGATCCGGCGGCCCGCCCACTCCCCCATCCGAACCTCCTTCAGGACCTCCTCGCTGCGCGCGCGGATGTCCTTCCTCGCCATCCCCCGCAGGCGGCCCGCGTACGCGAGGGTCTCGAGCGGGCTGAGGTACCCGTAGAACTCGGGGGTCTCGATCACGGCGCCCACCCGGGAGAGTGCGCGGATGGGATCCCGCCGGACATCGATGTCGAAGAGGGTCGCCTGCCCGCGGGTGGGCCGAATCAGGTTCGTCATGATCTTGATCGTCGTGGACTTCCCTGCGCCGTTCGGTCCCAGGAAGCCCAAGGAGACCCCGGGGTGCACACTGAGGTCGAGGGCCTTCAGCGCGGTAAAGTGCCCATAGTCCTTCCCGAGCGCGGCGAGCTGGACGGGGAAACCGTTGGGACCGGACGGTCTTGCGGCCATTGCGAATCTCGATATATCGCGTTATATTTGAAGCTTTCTCCGCGATTCGCGCGTCACGACCGGGCCGCCCGCGCGGGGGATCCGTGCGCGAACACTTTATACCCGGCCGACGGACTCCCGCCCTCCCATGGCCCCGACCCAGGTGCTGTACATGGAGGAGAGGCGGGGACAGGACCCCGACCCCTGCTACCTCCGCGAGTTCGACGCCCGCGTGGTCGAGCGGGGGCCGGATTTCGTCGTCCTCGACCGCACGGCGTTCTACGCCGAGGGCGGGGGCCAGCCCGACGACACTGGGTTCTTGAGGTGGGACGGCGGGGAGGCGAAGGTCCTCCGGGTCCAGAAAGAGAAGGGGCTCGTCCGGCACTTCGTGGACCGCATCCCGGCGGCGGATGACGTCCACGGTGTGGTGGACTGGGAACGGCGCTACGCGCACATGCGGATGCACACGTCCCAGCACCTGATGTCCGGCCTCATGTTCCGGATCTACGGGGCCCGGACCGTCGGCAATCAGATCCACGCGGACCGGAGCCGGATTGACTTCCAGCCGGCGAACTTCACGCCCGCGGACCTGGAGCGGATCGAGCGGGAGTGCAACGACGTGGTCGCGTCGGCGGCGGACGTCCGGATCTTCGAGGAGGACCGGGCGGTCGTCGAGAACAAGATCGAGGACCGCGCCCTGATGGACCTGATCCCCCGGTCGATCCGGCGCCTGCGGATCATCCAGGTCGGGGAGGCGGACTACTGCCCCTGCGGGGGGACCCACCTGAAGAACGTGCGGGAAATTGGGGCGGTCCACATCCTCGGCAAACGGTCGAAGGGAAAGGAGACAGACCGCGTGGAGTACGAGCTGCGCACCGCGTGAGAGCGCAACTCAACTTGAAGCGACCGCCGGGGCCCGGGCGAATGCGGAGGGTTCATCCCGGGACTGCGGGATTCCCCGGCCCCGCCAAACGGGAGGACGCGCGTTGGCAATCGTCGGAGACCCGCTCTGGGAGGACTTCAGCTTCGTCGCGGCGAGCGGGTACCGGGAGCGGGTCCTCCATGCGCTCTCCGAGAAACCCAAGTTCCCGAAGGACATCGGACGGGAGACCTCCCTCCGAATCACGCACGTGAGCCGCGCGCTGCGAGAGATGGCGGGGCGGGGGCTCGTGGCGTGCCTGAACTCGCAGGCGAAGGCCCGCGGGCGGATCTACGGCGCCACGGAGACCGGCGCACGCCTGCTCGAGTATTTCGACCGCTCGAGCCGGCGGTTCATCCCTGCGAAGGCGCGCGGCCAGCCGTATGTCGGGTTCGTCCCGAAGATCCGCGGGTCCAGCATCCTTCGGTTCCTCCAGGTCCTGCGGGACGCGAAGGGCGCACCGGCGGTCGACGACGCGATCCGTCACTGGGCGATCGACCCCCGCGACCTCCAGGAGGAGTCCTGGATCTCCGTCGATGCGTGTGCCGAGCTCCTCGAGCTTGCGGAGTCCAAGTTCGGGGACGGAAGTTACGGGTTCATCCGGTCTCTGTTCGCGGAGGCAGGGCCCTCCTTCCCGACGATCCAAGGGGAACTCGCGAAACGACTCCCGCTCGAGACCCTCGCGCAGCGCGCGCCGGTCGTCTACGCGAAGGAGTGGAACTTCGGCCGCCTCGAGGTCGTGACGGACCAGCGGCGGGCGACGTTCCGGCACTTCGACTGGATGCCGACGCCCGCGATGTGCGCGATGTTCCACGGCGTCTACGAAGGGATCCTCCGGTTCCGGGGGTTCACCGGGAGGGTCGTGAAGACCCGATGCGTCCGCAAGGGGGAGGAGTGCTGCGAGTACGTCGCGGAATGGTAGCCTGAGCTCTGCGGGGTCTCTCCGGCAAAGACTTCAAAGAACGCGTCTGCGTCGTCGTCCGGCGTGCGGGCGAGACCGAACACGGTCACGGGAATCATCACGGACATGAACCGGTGGTAGGAGCTGGGATCTCCCGGCACCTCTCCCCAGCGGACTCCCTCCATGAGAGATTCCGATGCCTTTCGGCCTTCTGACGGACCTCAGTGGGCCGCGGCCGATTTGAACGGCCATGTCGAGCTTCCAAGGCTCGGGTGCTGCCAGGTTACACTAAGGGCCCATGGGCCGCGGTTCACGGGGAGGGCGGCTCCGCTCGTCCACGCGCGCGATCGCCGCCTCGGCGACGCGCTCACCACTGGCGGCCGCGGGCCGCGGCCCTCACGTTCTCGAGGAGCCAGCGCCACCGGCGCCGGAGCCCTAGGGTCCATTTCGTCCGGAATCAGATCACCTCCGTTTCTTGGATCGCCATCGATCGGGGCAGAGCGAGTCGAACGCCCACCGCGGAGTCTACGGCTCCGAATGCTGCCGTTATCGGATTGCGCTTCGTGGCGATTCGGGTCATGGTGGCGCCTCCCACACATCGGGCCGTATTTCAACGTGTCGCCCCGCGGCGCCCTCGAAACGAGGCGTCCGCTCGCCCTCGAAGAAATGAAAATTGAAAGGGGGAAGGGACTCGCGTCCCTTCCTTCACTCACACGTCCTACGTCAGGTCGACGAGGATGAACTCCATGTCCGTCCCGTCGTGGGCGTACGCCGATGGGTAGCCGCGGGTGTTGTCGTCGTCCAGGACGATCAGCACGACCCAGAAGAACCGGCCCGAGCCGCTGTAGACGTGGCTCGTACCGTCCTGCACGACGAAGTCCGTCGTGCCCTCCGGGGTCCGGATGCTGTTCGAGGCCCGGTCGAAGAACGGCTCAGAGAAGCCCAACAGCTGCGGGTCGCCGATCGCGCCCTGGGTGACCGACCCGTCCAAGTTGTTGTGGACGTTCACGGTCTCGATGGCGCCGTCGCCCCACATCCAGACGAACGCAAGGTCGTCCGTACCGGGGTCGCCCGCGACCGCCGAGAACTCGATGCGCGCTCCGCGGCCGGAGTCCAGGAGTTCCTGCTTCAGGTTCCCGAGCTCCATCGTGTTGACGTAGTGGTCCACGTCGCCGACGTTGAACGACCCGCCGACGGTGACCGTCCCGTGGCCCGGTGTAATCGGTTCCCGCCACGGCGCGATGATCACCCAGTACGGGTTGTCCCCGGACGTTGCGCCCGACAGAGGCGTGAAGCTCGCGACCACGCTGAAATCGTGGGCGGCGAGCAGGTCCACCTTCGCGAAGGCGCACTTCGTCTGGTCGTTCGGGCTGCCGGACATCCGCGTCACGGTGACGCCCGCGGACTGGATGCCGTCCGTGAACAGGCCGAGGTCCACCGTGTTCCATTCCTTCCCGGAAACCCTCAGACACACGTTCGCGGCGACGAATGCCTGGACGGACGAGGTGTCGATCGTGGGGTCCTGGTTGTAGATCTCGACGGGGATGACGTTGTGGGAGATCGTCGGCGTCTCGCCGGGGATCGCCATCGGCGCGTTCGCGTCGAAGTCCCATGCAAAGCCCATGTCGTCGTCGATCATCTGCAGGTCCACGTTGTACAGCCCGTTGTCGCCGAACGTGTGGAGCTGCGGCACGACGTCGTTCGTCGGGACGGTCTTCTTGCTCGCCCAGACGATCGAGTTCCGCAGGAGCTGCACGCAGTCGCCGCCGCAGACGTCGGAGTCCTGGCCGGAGAAGCCGCCGATGTTCACCGAGCGGCCGCCGTTCGGGAGCTCCTTCACCGCGATCGCGCTGTTCCCGTCATCCCAGTCCGCCAGCAGCTGAGCCCCCTCCGTGAGGGAGTAGTCGCCGGAGTGGATGAACGGGGACGTGAGGCGGTGGACGCCCTGCATGACGGGGTGGTCCGGCTCGTACACCGTGCCGAGGCTCCCGGGCGTGAACCCGTACGTCGTCTTCTGGAACGCGCCGTAGTCGTCCTCCACATACCGCCCGAGCAGGGTGAACAGGTCGCCGTAGAACGGCGAGTTGTCGTACGTCGCCATCAGAGTGACGACGGCCCCGCCCGAGATGTCGAGGTAGTCCGCGAGGTTGTTCCCGATCGTGCGCCGCGTGAGGTCGAACGTCGAGCTGAACGTGGCCCAGTTCGTCGCGAAGATGACCACGTCGTAGCCCAGCATCTGGTCGACCGTCGGCACGTCCGCGGGCCCGAGGAACAGGAAGTCCACGTCGTCCATCTGGCCCACGACATCGATCGAGCGCAGCAGGTTCAGGAACCCGCTGCCCGTCCCGAAGGACAGGGTGTGGATGAACAGCACCCGGAGCTTCGGCACCTCGAGGGATCCCTTGTACGACCAGTCGCTCATCGTCCCGTCGTCGAAGTTCCAGCGGTACGCGAACCACTCCGTCGGCACCGGGTCCCAGGCCCCCGTCCTCGGGTTCCATAGGGTCGGGTCTTGGATCTTGTAGTTCACGAAGTCGAACGGGGTCGCCTCGCCGGTGAGCCCGCTCTGCGCGCCGCCGTACATCGTGGGCGGGACGTTGTTGACGGTGACCTGCGTCGAGCCGGAGCCGAACCCTTCGATCGGGATGCCCCAGGCGGCGGAGACGTCGACGTTGTCGATCATCCACCACCAGTCGTCGTAGCCCTGGACGCTGAAGTGCACCCGGAAGTTCGAGGCGCCGGCGAACTCGGTCACGTCGTACGACACGGTCATCTGTTCGACCGTCGGGTCGTTCTCGTGGTACTGCGTGAGGAGCGTCGACGTCGCGAAGTCGTCCGTGCTCGCCTCGACGTAGCCGTCCTGGTACGCCAACGGGTCGAACGCGGAATAGCCCGACTGCCAGTAGTTGTCCCAGGTCAGGGTGACCCGCGACACGGGGGCCGTCGGGTCCATCGCGGACAGGTCCCACGACTGGCTCTGCAAGACGTGCACCGCCTCGCTCCAGTCGAAGTAGTACCAGTAGTCCGCGGACTGCCCGCTGAGGAACCCGAACTCCCGCTGCCAGGCGAACCCTTGCGTGAGCGACCAGCCGGTCGGCCACGGGCTGCCCGTCGAGAAGTCCGTGAGGCTCTCGATGTGCCCGCCGCGGAGCTTGCCGTCGTCATCGTCCTTCAGCTCGAGGGTGGGCGTGAACCCGTCCGAGGGCGTCCCGGTCGACGGGTTGTCGTCTCGGTACACGTGCTTCACCGTCGGGACCGGCCACGGCATCGACCGCGGGATCTCCGGGCCCGTCAGGAGCCGGACCTCGTTGACCAAGAGCTCGTAGACGTCCACGTCCCCGTCGAAGTTCTGGTCCGCCTGGTAGTTCTGCGGCGTGAAGGCGTTCCAGATCGTCGTGAGGTCGTTCCGCACGATGAGGGACGATTCCCCGCTCTGCCGGTTCGGTGTGTAGCCCATGGGGTCGAACGCGTTGCTCAGGACCTTCACGAGCTGCCCGTCGCGGAAGAACTGGTTGTGGGTCGGGTCCATCTGCGACGGCGGGGTCAACGGGATGTTGAACAGGTCGTTGCTGGGGTCCCACACGTACATCGTCAGGGGGCTGAACAGGTCGCTCAGCCACTGCCCGCCGAAGTACGAGAACATCGGGTGCTGCGCGTGCAGGAACACGGCCCAGTCGTTATACATCACCAGGGATCCCGCGTTGAGCTGGGTCATGATCCCGTCCTGGATGATCGGCGCGAAGAAGGCGATGTAGTAGCTCTGGTAGATGATCAGGTCCCAGTGCTGCTGGTTCAGCAGGCCCGGCATCGCGAAGATGTCCGACGTGAACTTGTACGACACGCCATAGAAGTCCAACGCCATCGTCGCGTAGTGGGGCGCCACGTCGGAGTAGACCAGGATGCTCTGGAGCTGCGACAGGCCGCTGCCGACCTTGATGCCGCCCCAGTCGTCACAGGTCCCGTCCCCGTAGCACCAGCGGAACTGCCACTGGTCGTCCAGGCCCGGGTCCGTGAACATCGCGGAGAACTGCGCGGGGGTCCCCTCCAGGAGCTGGGACGGGTTCGTGCTCAGGTCGTACACGATCGGCGCGACGTTGTTGACGGTCACCTGCGCGTTGTCGGAGACCGTCTTCGGGAACGTCAGCGCGTAGTCGTAGTAGAACTCGATCGTCGGGATGAACTGGTCCGTCCAGAACGTGCCCGGGAACGCCGGCACCGGCGTGAACAGGGTGTAGTACGTCCCGTCGAAGGCGACCTGGTCCGTGTCCGCGGGCTTGTCGATGCCGCGGGCGTAGTAGAACCCGAAGCCGAAGGAGCCGTCGCCCAGCCTCTGGGAGACCACGTAGTCCTTCCCCGACTGCAGGGTGACCGGCGTGCTCAGGTCGCAACGGACCCAGTCGAACCCGCTCGGCTCCAGGCACTCGGCGAGCTTCGCCTGGGAGTTCGCGTCCCACAGGGTCGCGTAGTCCCCGTACACCGGGTCGTCGCTGTACCGGTTGAACGAGAGCTGGTTCACGGTCATCGTCTGCTTGGCCTTGAACTTGTAGCCGATCGTCCAGTCGTAGAAGTAGTACAGATACCAGAACGGCGGCGGGGTGCCGAGGGTCCAGCCCGTGAAGTGCGTCGAGGTCGACGAGATGCCGTCCCACGCGTCCACGGTGACGACGTCGTAGAAGTCGTCGTAGTACGTGTGGCGGACGGTCAGGTCGGAGACCCACGGGTTCCCGACGACGCCGGTGTCCCACTTGCCGTCGTTGTTGAAGTCCCACCGGAAGAAGATCAGGTTCGGGTCGGAGACGCTCGCGGTGAACTCGATCGTGTCCCCTTCGAACGTGGTCGGTCCGCCGTACGGGCCGCCCGCGTCCACGCCACCCGCGTTGGGGTCGGGGCCCGAGGTCGTTTCCGTCCGCGGGAGGGACTTCGACGCGAAGGACACCGTGGCCTTCTGCGGGAGGTACGCCGGGTCGATCGTGAGCGGCTCGTAGAACTGGTTCCACGCGCGGCCCGAGATCGGGTCGTACCCGAGTGCGGCCGGCACAGGCTTCATGTCCGTGCGGCCGACGAGGTCCTCGTTCACCATGATCCTCTTAGACACAGAATTCCCCTGGACGCCCATGGAGGCGTCGCCGCCCTGTCCCACGGTCCCGCCGTTCCCCCCGCCACCGAGGAGGGAGGGCAGATTACCGGACCGGAGGCTGGTCGGGGCCGTCGGCGTCCCACCGGATCGCGCCGGCGCGCCGCTCGGGACGATCGCCGTCCCCCAGGCCCCGACGACCATCACGAGTACGAGCAGGGCCGGGATGACGACTTTTCCCACCAGGTTTCGCTTCCTGTTCCTTGTCACACTTTCCTCTCCTTTACCTTCACCCACCACGTTGGAGAGAAGCCCACGGGCTCGGGCGCATGTGTGACGGACGTTCGTGCGACCCCGGGTTCGTGTCCCCTTCCTCCGCTGGGAAACGGAGGCTCAGGTTCCAGAGGAGAGGAAGAGAGAAAGTCTCCCCGCGTGAGCCGCCCGTCCCCTTGTGCAGGGGGAGTCGCACCCCCAAACCCCAAGTCGTGCATCGCATCGCCGTCCTCCACCGTGGGAGACCGGAAACCGACCCCAAGGGCCGGAAGTGCGCCTCACGCCGTCCCGGAACATTCATCATTGTGGCGTGGGCGGTGGTCGCGAATCCGGGGCGACCGGAGGCGGATGGGGTCCGTGGCCTAGCGTTTGGCACGCTCGAAGACGACTTCGCCCACGACCTCGATCCGTTCGATCTTATAATAGGGGAGGCGACCCGTCGCCGTCGTGAAGTACCGCCGTCCGAGCTCGACGATCTCGGACCCTCGGATCAGGAGAAGGCCTTCGGGGCGGAGGCGGTCGCGATACCACAGCACGGCAACGGGGAGGCGGTTCCCGCCCCACCACCGGAGCTCGTTCAGCACCTCTCGCGCGGTCCCCATGCGCGGGACATCGTGGCAAGGGGGTTTGACCTTCCCCTCGGCCTAGGCCCCGCCCTTCCTCGGCGCGTAGTGGACCTTCCGCCCGCGGCGCTCCGCGGCGATGTGTCCCATCGCGACGAGCCGGTCCGTCTGGTAGGCGAGCGTCGACTGTCGGAGCCCGAGGAACCGCGCGAGCTCCTTCTGCGTGATCCCGGGCATCTCCTGGATCGCCTTCAGGACCCGGAGCTGCGCCTCCGTCGTTCCGTTCTCGACGAGGGGCGGGAGCTGCATGTCCCGCGGGTAGAACCGGCGGAACATCCCCTCCTGGCGGGAGGTGACGAGCCCCTCCTTCTGGAGGACCTCGAGGTGGTACACGAGGTTCCCGTTGTTCAGGTCGAGGGCCGCGAGGATTCCGTTGAAGTGCGCGCCGGGGTTCAGCTCGATGTACTCGTACACACGCCCGCGGTTGTAGTTCTCGAGGACCTTGTCGTGGCTCAGCCGGGAGTAGAGCGGCGCGAACGCCGCGAACAGCGCGTAGCGGGACCGCTCGACCGCGAAGATCCCGCCGAACGAGGCGGAGACGAGGGCCGCGGCGGCGAGGCCCGCCGCGAGCGGGGCGGGCGTCCCGACGGGGACGCGGACGACGACGTCGCCCGCGCCCGCGATCGTCACCGCGGTCACGGCGCGAGAGGAGCCATACGCGACCTCGATCGTGAACGGGTTGCGGGACTGGACCCCGCCGGGCGTGCGGACCTCCGTGGTGAGGGCGAGCGGCGGCGTGGTCCCGTCGGACCCAGTGGCTCCGTACGATACGAGGACCCCGCGGGCGTCGAGGATCCCGACCGCCGCAGCGCCGAGGCCGACCCCGTTCGCATCGACCGCCCGCACGCGGATCGTGTGGCGGACCTCCACGCGGGAGTTCGCGTCGAGGACGACGGTCTGCACGGTCGAGTCCGCCAGGATCACGTTGGAGTTGATCAGGCCGAGCACGGCGATGCGGGAGTCGGAGATGAGGATCGTCCCCCCATGCACGTCGTTCCCGGAGATGACCGCCCCGTCGAGTCCCGTGAGGTCCATCGCCAGGCCGGAGCTCATGCGGATGTCGTTCCCCTCGATGCGGGGCGCGCCGCGGTCCCCGGTGATCCCGACCCCGGAGGCCGCGATGGTGTTCCCGGTGAGGTTCGAGCTCGACCCGTGGAACTCGATGCCGACGGGGACCGACGCGAGCGTGTTCGAGCGGATCTCCGAGGAGGAGTTCAGGAGGAGGACGGCCACGGACCCGCCCGAGATCGCGTTGTTCGTGAGGTAGATCGCGGAGGAGTCCGCGACCTCCACCCCGATCTCGTTGTCCACGAGGACGTTGCCGTCGAACTCGTACGGCGGGAGGTCCGTCGTGGGGTCGTAGAAGTAGCCCTTCTTGTTGTCGTGGAGGTAGTTCCAATTGAAGCAGTTCCGGAG